>DASUYO010000032.1:0-2575 GCA_036377375.1 Pyrinomonadaceae bacterium | reverse complement strand
CCCGTGAACAAAAACTTGTTGCGGTAAAGATAGACGACGTGCCCGCGCGTATGTCCCGGCGTGGGAATCACGAGCAGATCATCGTCGAGCTGAAATGGTTCCTCGCCGCGAATTATCAGCTCGGCGCCAAGGCGAGCTGCGCCATCGTCCGCGTGCATGACTCTTTCGCAGTTGAAGCGTTTACGAAACAGCTCGTGATCGGCAACATCGTCCTTGTGCGTGAGAAGCATTCGACGAACGCCGCCCATTGCTTCGATGCGCTTGAGCAACTGGGTAGCAAAGCGCGGCGAGTCGATCAGGACGTTGCCGCCTTCGCTTGCAGGGCGAGTGATCAAGTAGCTCCACGCGCCAAAGCTCGATTCAGACGTAAAGCCGCAGAAGTAGACATTGTCTTCGAGCAGCAGCGGAAAAGCATCGATGCCGAGGTGCGCGTCGTGATGTTGAGTTGTGCCGATCGATCCGGTCGGACACGACACGAGCGCCATCATCGCGCGTTGTGTTTCGGTGGCTGTTTCGGGTTGATGATGAACACTGCACTGGTCGCCGTGATCGCGAAAGATCTCAGGCGACAACTCGCTACACGTCTCGCAATCGATGCAAGTGGAATCGACAAAGAAGTCGCCGGGCACATTCTCCGGTAAACGTTGTTGCAGGCTGGCCACAAAGTAATAGTAAAGCAGGCCACAAAAAGGCACAAAAGTCACAAAAGATGAAATTCAGCATTTGTGCCTTCGTGCTTTACCGCGGGCGGCCACGGAGGGCCGCCCCTACAGTTGTTGATCAGGCAAGCTCGACGACATTGCTTGGTAAACTAGAACTGTAGGGGCGGCTCCGTGGCCGCCCGTGCACTAGAGGTCAAACTCGTTAATGAGGCGATGTAAGTAGGATCTACTGATTCCCAGCTTCTTCGCCGCCGCAACCTTGTTTCCTTCCGACTGCAAAGCACTCACAATCATCCTGCGCTTCACGGCCTCAACGGCGCCCTCCAAAGTGCTTTCATCTCCCGGCGAAGTGCCGGGCAGGACACGCAGCATCTTCTCGGGCACAAACTCCAGACCCAACGTGGAGCTGTTGCTCAACACCACCAGCCGCTCGATCAGATTCTCAAGCTCACGCACGTTGCCGGGCCAGTGATACTCCATCAAAACTTCAACCAGCCCAGGATCCAATTCCGGTGTCGGCTGCCCATATTTCTGCGCTGACTTTCCTGCGAAATGCGCCGCCAGAATCGGAATGTCATCCGGCCGCTCACGCAACGGCGGCAGGACTAACGGCACAACGTTCAGCCGGAAAAAGAGATCCTGGCGGAATCGTCCCTGTGCGACTTCTTTCTCGAGATCGCGATTGGTCGCCGCTATCAATCTGATATCAACTGTCAACGTTTTCGTCCCGCCGACCCGCTCAAACTCACGCTCTTGCAAGACGCGCAAAAGCTTTACCTGCACAGCGGCACTCAAGTCTCCAATCTCATCAAGAAACAGCGTTCCACCGTCTGCAAGCTCAAAGCGACCTTTGTGCATTTGCGTCGCCGAAGTGAACGCGCCTTTCTCGTGACCAAACAACTCCGACTCGATCAATGCTTCCGGCAGTGCTGCACAACTGACCGCAACGAATGCTCCAGTCGCACGCGGACTCTCCTGATGAATCGCACGCGCGAGCATCTCCTTGCCCGTGCCGTTTTCTCCGGTCAACAGAACGGTGGCGCTGGTGGCCGCGACCGAGCGCGCCTGCTTCAACACGCGCTCCAGCACCGGGCTTGACCCCATCAAGTGTGTGAATCCGGGAGGACGCGACAGCGCTGCGCGTAATTTTCGATTCTCAATCTCCAGCGTACGCATGCGCGCGGCCTGATTCACGATGTGCATCAGCTCCGCCGCATCGAGTGGCTTTTCAAAGAAGCCGTACGCGCCACGCCTTACGGCCTCCAACGCACCACGTTTTGAATCGCTGCCCGTGATCACAACAACTTGCAGTGGCGGATCGTGCGAACGCGCGATATCGATCAACGCCAGACCTTCCGAGATGTCGTGCACGTTTGGCGGCAAGTGCAGATCGCTTACGACGACGTGGATTTCTTCTTCGTTGATTAAATCGCAAGCCTCGTCGCGAGACGACGCCTGTAGCACCTGATACTCGGAAGCCAGCGCCCAGTAGAGTCCACTGCGCACTGCGTCGTCGTCATCGACAACGAGTACAGTTCCCTTGACTGCTGCTTGATTAGTCATCTCTCTTAACTGATTTTCCGCACTAAACAGCCTAAGCCGCCGCACACGTGCGCCTGGATTTAACTTCCTGGGCAGTACTGCTGGAGAAACGGGCGCAACGGGTATGCTTGCGAAAGGGCCTTGCCGCACCCTTCTTAGTTACGCCTGTCGTGTGGACTTGATGGTAGCACGACGCGAAAAGTCGTTCCAGCGCCTTCGACTGAATCTGTTTCGATTGACCCGCCACTCGCCTGGATAACTTCCCGGCAAGTGTACAAGCCGAGGCCGATACCGGTCTTCTTAGTGGTGGAGAACGGACGAAATAAACGAGTGTCGATGAAGTGGCGACTCATTCCATGTCCGGTATCGCT
>DASUYO010000031.1:0-12194 GCA_036377375.1 Pyrinomonadaceae bacterium | reverse complement strand
TGTTAGTCATCGAGTGCCTCCAGCATAGTGCGGCGATGAGCAACAATTGTAGGGGCGGCCCTCCGTGGCCGCCCGTCAGTCCACCATCGTCGCCAGCAGATGTTCCAGCGCCGCAGCGGGATCGTCGCACCGGCCGGTGTGAACGGGAGAGGTTTGAATGATTGTGCTGCGCGGTGCAACGAGCCAGTGAAAACGCTTACGCTGAGGTAGCTGACCGATCGATCCGGCCTCGTCACCACCGCGACAGATTGTCGGAATCGTCTCCAGGTGCTTCCTAACCAGATCGAGATCAATGTTTGGATCGATAGCTAACAGCCGCGACTCATTTAACTTGATGCGTGCTTCCAAGAAAGACAGATCGGGACACGAGACAATCACGCCTGCGTTGATAAACTCCTCGCGGTCCACTTTCGGTACGACCCGAACGACAGCATAGTCATACCTGAATTTATCGGGCACGAATCGCCTCCTCAACGAAGTGGCGAGGCTCGTCGATGCGCCTCGTTAAGTATTCGACGTAAGCTTGCCTGTTTTCCGCAATCGTACTAAATCGAGAGTTTTCCTTGAGCCAGTCGTCCGGAACCAAATCAACAATTCCTTTGATTACGGCTTCAGTGATCAGTGCTGTCATTGTCTGGTCGGCTGCTTCGAGAGCACTCGCGAAGGGAAGCAGGATGTGTTCCTTGATCAAAGGAAATGGATCCCTGGTACGTCGGTCCATCTCGGTCCATGTGTGATGAAAGTACAGGGCAGCGCCATGATCGATCAACCAGAGTCTGCGGTGCCACATTAACATGTTTGCATTGCGCGGGGTGCGATCGACGTTCGTTACGTAGGCGTCAAACCAGACGATACGTGAAGCCAGGTCAGCATCCGGTTTGTCTGCAACTGGATCAAACATCACTGACCCTGGAAGATAATCGAGTCCGAGATTGAGGCCGCCGCTCGCCCGGATGAGGTCTTGTATCTCAGGATCAGGTTCCGTTTTCGCAATCTCGGGATCGAGTAAAACGAACACGAGCTCCGGGACTAAGAATCCAGCAGCCCTGGCGATCTCGCCCGCAATCAACTCCGCAATGAGCGCTTTGGTTCCTTGTCCGGCGCCCCGAAACTTGAGGACGTACATGCCGTCATCATCCGCCTCGATGATAGCCGGCAACGATCCACCCTCACGCAGTGGAGTGACATATCTGGCAGCGTTTACAGTTCGCATCTTTGCTCGAAAGTGGCGACAAAGCGCCAAAGGCGCGGAATATGACAGCCAGGGGCAAGCGCGAAGCGCGTCGCCCCTGGGTGACGACCGCACTCGGCCCAAGGCCTGAAGGGCCGAAATATCTACGCCCTTTCAGGGCTAATGTCCATTTCATTTCATAAACCAGGGGCGACGCGCTTCGCCGCTTGCCCGTGGCTTTCATATCCCGCGCCTTGGCGCATAAACGTCTACGAACTTCGGATCCATCCTTCGGCAGTGTGCTCGAATCTTTCCGAAGTCGAAACGGCAAAGGATGTCGTTGATGGGTTCCACACAAGCTTGTCGACGGTTATGGCCGGATACGCAATGCGAAGCAGATTGAACGAGTTGGCTTCGCCTCGCTCCCGCGTCGAAGTTGCCGTTCCCGCTTGCACAACCAGAGCCGAGTGACCGCGAATGTTATATCGCTTTGTATGACCGATGTGGCTGATATGCAAATGGCCGGCGAGAAACAAATCAGCGCCACATTCCGCCAGCCCAGTCATAGCCATCTTTGCTCTGCCGACCAGGTCGCGCTCATCATAACCTTCCGGCAAATCAAACGGGTGATGAGTCACGACTATCTTCACGATTCCACTTCCAAACGAGCAGAACTTTTCTCGCAAACGACTAACCTGAAGTTCATTAATGCGTCCGCCTTTGATGACCAGTGATCGAGCGGTATTCACGCCTACGATTACCACCTCTTCATCCTCATACGTCGGCTGAAGATCTTCAGTGATGTAGCGCTTGTATTTTGTCAATGGCTCGAGAAAGCGCGCATAGACATTATGAAGAGGAATATCATGATTTCCCGGCACAACTATTTGCGGCTTTGGCAGAACATTGAGGAACGCGCGCGCCTGCTGAAATTGGTACGAGCGCGCCCGCTGAGTAAGGTCGCCGGAGATTGCGACAAGGTCCGGTTTAAATTCTCTGATTATGCTTAACAGCGGATCAATCAGCACGGGATTCAGGCGCCCGAAGTGCAAGTCTGAAAGATGAACTATTGTTCGCATGCTTTCCCGTCATTCAGCATGTGCATCTTCGGGCACAATCACTCGCAGCGCGCGTGCGCGAAGACGGTAATGAAGCGGAGGCTGCATCACCGTAATCTCGCCGTCAAAAGCGACCCGCAGACGTTTGTGGGCGGTCTCGATTTTCACCTCGTTGGAACGAAGCGCCATAAAATCTTTATCGTCGCGTAAGCGTCCTACTACGGCACGCAACGCAAGACTTATCAACTTCAAACGACTGGTTCGGTGCGTTATGTAAAGGCTCAGCAAGCCTTTATCAAGACGCTCCCGCATACCAATATTAAAGGAGTTCATTGCATATTCATTGTTGCCAATAAACACAAATGGAGTCGTCCGATCCAGGGCTTTATCGTCAACACGGAGACGAACGTCGAGAAATGGATACCTGCGAAATGCCTGAAGCGTGGCCCAAATGAACGCGGGCCATCTGCCGAAGCCAAGTCGCTCACGCTTTTCTCGTTCGCGGACGATGATTGGATATAGACCTAAACTCGAGTTATTGAGAAAAACCCGCTCGTTCACTTCTGCAACGTCCACTTCGATAATGTGACCGCCGACAATTACCTGTGCGGCTGCTTCAAGGTCGAAAGGAATTCTCAAGTCTCTCGCAAAGTGATTCAGCGTGCCGAGAGGCAGGATTCCCAGAATCTTGTTGCTTTCGATAACCTCCGCTGCAACTGAATTAACCGTGCCGTCACCTCCCGCCGCTACGATTACTCTGTAAGGACCACGTGCAGCATCGCGCGCGAGCTCAGTCACTTCAGCACCACTTTGGGCGAGCGAAATGTCTACGTCGATCTGATTCTCGTTGAAGATTTGAGTCAGGCGTTCGCCCGCTTTGTGATTGTCGTTGGCACCGCCGGCAATGGTGGAAATGATGATCTTAGTTGGCGTCACGTGATTAGGTTCGTAATTTGTGTTCACAGCCGAGTTCAGCCAATATCTGTTGAATAGTCTGAGTCCTCCAGAAGCGAAGTATATTCTCTGCGGTGGTGAGTGTGCGTGTTTTCATTCGATCGATGTACAAGATCCCATTCAAATGATCTATCTCGTGCTGAAGAATACGCGCGTACCAACCTTGCGCGTTGATTGTTACTTCCTCACCACGTTCATTCAAACACTCAACGCGAACATTTAGCGCGCGATCGACAACCGCCTGGTATCCTTCGACGCTGAGGCATCCTTCGAAGAACTGTGCCGACGAGTTGTCCATGAATGTGAGCTTCGGATTGATGATTACGTGAAAGGGAACCGGAGCTCTCTGGAGCTCTGCAAGTTGATCAGGCGAGAGCTGCGCTAAGTATTCCGCTGGATCTTCGATGACCGCCAGTTGAATCGACTGGCCGATCTGCGGTGCTGCGAGCCCCACTCCCGGCGCCTCGTGCATTGTCTCGCGCATCAACTCGATCAATTGTTGTATCGACGGGCTGCTGATTTCGTCCCTTGTTAATTGGCGACTTTGCTTTCTCAGGACAGGATCACCAGCCTGGACGATCTTTAACTTCATTCACGTGCCTCCCCGATCGTAAAAGTAAGCATTCAATATCGCCATTGACAAGTCACTCAGTGACGAATACGGTTTAACGCGCTTTCCTGACTACCGACGCGAGGTCCCCTGATGCTCAGACCATTTGTTCCGAAGTTTCGCGCAACCGTGTTAACTACGCAATTCAGTCTACTAGTTTTGCTCTTATTGCTCGTGTTGGCGATGGCGTGTCAGACGCAAACTGTCGCGGACACGCATGCCGCAGACGAAGCAGCTTTACGAAATCTCGACAGCGAATGGTCCAAGGCTGCGGGGGCGAGGGATGTTGATAAGACTGTATCGTACTACGCGGCTGATGCGATGGTGATGCCGCCGAACATTCCGTCGTTAACCACCAAAGAAGCGATTCGCGGGCTTTGGCAAAGTATGCTCGGATCGGCGGGATTTTCCGGTGGTTGGAACGCTACTCGTGTGGAAGTGGCGCACTCGGGCGATCTGGGTTACGTGACTGGGACATACGAGTTTGCCGAGCGCGATGCGGGCGGCCAGCCGATGACGGATAAAGGGAAGTATCTGGAGGTGTGGAAGAAGCAGTCGGATGGTAGCTGGAAATGCGTGATCGATATGTTCAGCTCAGATCTACCGACAGCCGGACCGTCCACGGACAAGAAGGAGAAGTGAGCCGTCGCACCTCCTTGCGCAGTAGCCAAAACTGGATCACGCTGTTGGTTAAAAAATACGTACTCATCGTAATGGCCAGTCCGATGAGTCCGAATTTGAAAAAGACTATGATCTTCACCGGAATGTACAACGTGTAGAGCAAGCTGGAGACTTTGGTCGGTGTTTTCGTGTTTCCCATTGCGTAAAAGGCGCCCGCCGTTGCCTGGACCAGAGCGCCGCCCACTAACGTTCCACCAAGCGCGATCATCGTAAGCCATAATATCTGAAAATTTTTCGGCTCAATTCCGATCTCACCCACCGCTAATCGCAGAACTGGCGCGCCAATAATTACCAACACACAGCCAGCCGTTGTTATAACGAGCAGTAACACAAGCCGGCTCTGATAATGTCGCCGGTAAGTGGGCCAGCGTTCCTCCCGTGCATACACCGCAAGCTTTGGCGCCATTGGCGCGACAACAGCCTTGCCAACCAGCAGAACGATGCTCGCGTAAATCTGCTGCGCCACATGGAGCAGCGACAGCGTGCCGACGCCCGTCATCGAAGTGAGAAAGCGATCGAGTGCCGGGTCAGTTCGCAAGTAGATCTGTCCCGGCAATAACGGCTTCAGACGCTGCAACGCTTCCGTAATAGTTGCTGCGCGCCACGTGGGCCAACGAAACCGTCCGAGTATCGGAATCAGAAATAACAGTTTCAAGCCGTTGTAAACGATCGTATTCAGAGCCGCCGCCCAGATTCCCAAACGTGAAATCGTGAAAACAAGAAAACAAAAACCAGCGAGGTTAGCGATAATCCCGGATAGCTCCACCCAAACGAACTTGTGCCGTGCCTGCCATGCTGCCCACAGCGTCACAATCACGGCATTCAATACCATGCTCGCTAACTGAATTCTTGTGAGATTCGTGGTCAGAGTTTTTGCTGCCGCGGAGAAACCGGGGACAAACCACGGTACCCATGCTCTCGCGGACAGATACAAGACAACTGCGATGAAGAGAAAGATTGCGCCCGTCAGTGTGAAAAACGACCACACGTTATCGTGAAACTCGGCATCGTCTCGCGTTGCCAATATCGGAACCAGTACCGGCACAAGGGTGGCGGTCAGTAGAATAAAGACGAACTGTGGAATCACTGTTGACGCGAAGAAAGCATCGGTTTCCGCGCCGACGCCGATCTGCGCCACTACGTACCACGACATCAGGAGCGCCAGAGCCGCATTCCCCGCGGACAAAGCGGCGAGGGAAGCACTCTGCGCGAATAATGAATCATTCGCTGCGGCTCGCGAGTAAAAACCTGTCAAGCGTGTCATGGACAAATCAGTTTGTTAAGAAGTCCCATTCGGTATCATCACCGTCAGCAGCCGGCGAAAGGTGATCGACCGAACCAGCGCGTGTAGAGACGTCGTGATAGACACGTTTATAAAGCTGTGCAATCTGCTCGACTCTCCAATCACCGGCGTTCGCAAGTGCTGTCCGCACGCGAGCCCGCGCCGCAGTTCCATCGCCCAGGACGAGCTTGATTGCCCGTGCGGCGTCTGTAGCATCATCCGGGTTGACAAACGATGCTGCTGTACCGTCGAGTATTTCTCGATGCGCGGGAATGTCCGACAGGACGAGAGGACAGCCACAAGCCATTGCTTCTATCACGACGTTTGGACAGCCCTCGAACCTGCTTAACGAGACAAACGCGTCGGCGCCTTTCATCAGCGTCCAGATGTTTGAGACGTATCCAGTAAAGACCACACGATGAGCGATGCCTAACTCGCGCGTCAGCCGTTCCAGATACTCCCGTCGTGGACCATCACCGCAGATGAGAGCCATAAACGGAACTTCGAACGCAATCTGCGCCAAAGCATTGATGAGCGTTCGCACGTTCTTACCTGAATCCAGACGGCCGGCAAAAAGTATGACTTTCTCCGCACTGTCTCGAGCGACTCCAGCTTTGAATCCCGAAGCTGCGCTGTCGATCTCAGCGAAGGGAATTGCGTTGCGGATGACGAAGTGTGGATTCGCGCTGTGCAGCGATTGCCAGTAAGCGTCGCCGCCTGCCGAGTTTGAAATGATGCTGTGAGCACGCCGGCCGAGAGCCGAACGACATCTATCTCTCAGTCCATCGCCGTACAAACGCGCGGAACTCGACTCTTTAAGGATCCATGGCGTACGCATTACGAGGGCCGCTGCGCCAGCCATGATGTCCATCGGAGCGAGAATGGTTTGTACGACGTCAGGCCGCAGTTTTCGCATTAAGAGGATCAGACGGAAAAAGATCATCGGGTCGCGATTCGAAACACCGCTGACGCAATGCCACTGAACACCGTCAGATTGGAGTCGATCGAGGTTTGGTCCTCCAAGAGCCGAAGCGATATGAACCTCGTGTCCTGTTCTTTGTAACTCGCCTGCGAGATAGGATAGCTGTCTCTCAGCGCCACCATTACCCAATGTAGGAATGCAGTAAAGAATTTTCATAAGGTGAAGACGGCTTGTCTCTACTCGACCTCCGCGACCGCGACTGGTCCGGGTGACAATTTGAGCATCAGTGTAATTTCAGAAACTCCGGCGAGCTTCAGTTTCTTCCATTCAGCGTAATGACCATCTATACCTTCTATTCTCATGTCCCATTCAACATTCCTATCATTTGGATCGAATTTAATATCCAGTGCGTCTCCGTCCTTTAGCTCACAGCCGGCGAGCACATTTTCCTGCCAGCTGCTTGCGAAACTCGGCGAGAGATAAAGCGCTCGGAATGAGGTGCCGGTGAAGTTGTTGACTGTGAAGTTCAGAGGGACTGGATTAATTCCGTTGGCCGACTGCGAAGACTGGCCGACCGAAGCACAGCCTTGGACCAAGGCGAGTAGGCCAATGATCGAAATAGCGGTGATGAATCGTTTCAATCTGATCCATTGAAGTTGTCTCGCAGTTATTAAGGCGTTCAACCCAGTCATTGCGGCTACGACTAAAAGCATCCACAACACGTAACGAAATCTGTAAATCGCGCCTACGTTTGGAACTACGAACGCCAGTGCTGTTACGCCGAATACGATGACGGCAATTACAAACCAGAGGGCCAGTCGTCTTGGTTCACGCACAATCGCGGCCACTGCCAGAAGCTGAAGAAAATAGATGGCCAGTGTTTCGATGCCCGAAAGTAACTTACCGATATTACCAACGCGCCTTCCTGCTGAAACCCACATATACGGAAACGGCGCCCACAAACCGACCTCCATCGCGCGCGGCGTATAGCGGATCAACTCACTTGAGTTCCGGAATTCTGCGTTCGCGTCAAGAAGGGAACCAGAATCGGCATAAGAAGCGGCAAACCGGGATCGCATACTGCTGATTCGGCGCGCAAATTTACCTGCATGGGTGTGCTGTTGCGTTACCGTGGCAGGACCATTCGATTCAGGTCTCGCTATCCACCTGACAACAGTCGGTACTTGCGCAACAGGATCGGCAACGATCTTGAGTGGACCATTTTGATTAGATAAATATGTTTTAGTTCGCTCGATGCTGTGGTTCGAGTAAAACGGCATAAGCAGGAGCGCTGTAAGCAATACAGCGAGCGCCGGCGCCATGTTCCCAAACAACAGTCGCCGCTCTCTAGCCTGGCGTAGAATGACAAACAGCAAAGTTAATACCGCTACAGCGATCATCAGCAGCACAAAACTGAACCGCACCACAGTCAACAGCAGGACGAGGACAGTTGCCACAATTGACACGGCTGCGCTCTCCAGAGGCCGGTAGGTTCTAGTTAATGAAGTAATCGCGCACAACAGAAACGCAAGCGCAGCCGTTATGAAGATCGGATCCTTCAGAAGCTGCAGCGTGTGCAACAAAAAAGTCGGCCAAAGCGACACGATTAGACCGGCTAGAACTCCCGTCCGTTGATCGCACAGTTCACGTCCAATTGCAAAAACGAGAGCGATAATGGCGACGTAACAAATGAGATTGTAGGGCTCAGCGCTCAGCGTGCTGTAGCCAAAGAGCGGGCTGAGCACCGCAAATGGAATGGCGATGATCTTCACGTGCAGCGGCTGTGCCGCAGAGGCCCATCCGACAATGTTGCCACTGCGAAGCAATGCTGCCAGTTCGAGAGCTCCGCGCTGGTAGTCGTAACTATCAAATGCAAAAGAGCCCATGATGCCGTCGCGATCGATGAGTGATGGCGCGAGACCTGAGCGACCTGCGCTGAACAAGGCAATAGCCAGCACGAGATGTAATACTGCCGCCCCGCTAATAAGATGACGGCCCGTGATGGACGTGAGATTGATCCGAGATACCATTATCTATGGTCGGTGATGTTGAGATTATTTCTCACGTAAAGGCGCTTTGCATGAAAGTCAGAAAACTGACTTGGACAGGGTCAGTACCACCCGCGGTAGCGGGTGGGTCCAAGTAGCAGCGTCCGATTTGCTAATGTTTTTAGATCCTGATCGTTTACCCACCCGCTATCGCGGGTGGTACTGACTGTGTCCAACCACATGCTTTAAATTTGTGCTTCCCTGGGACGTTCCGGAGCCCGCGCGATTAACCGCAGTGCACTCTCTCACAAACAAAATGAATTCTTCGATAATAGCCCGTGCCGTACCCGCAGATGAGGGAGCGGCAATGGTCGTAACTAACTGTCGGCCTTTGACCCGCACCTCCGTAAAGATGACTTGCGCCCCGCAACGCGCAGCGACCTCGATCATTGCCGGCGCCAGAATAACCGGGCCGGCAGGTGTCGGGAATTCGATTGTTCGTCCAACGTGATGTTCACCACGATCCGGCATGGCGCAGACGAGTTGGCCGCGTCTGAGCTTAGTCCTCAATTGCAGCAGAAACATGCGCGACGGTTGTATCGTTCCGGCGGTCACCAAAGTTCCTGGCACGTGTAAACAACGGTCAGGCGTAACAACTATCGGATCCAAACTTCTGTCATAAAACAGACGCACCATGAGCAGCGTCAGCGCAGCGTGATGACCGATTATTAAGACGCCTTTACCTTTCGCATACGCCCGTTCGAAGTGCTCGTATCCTTTCGTCACGATCTCCACGTCGAAACACGTGCCGTTTTTAGAGAGCGCATTCAAGAAAAGATGAAGCACGATTTCATCGGGGCGATGAAAGTTTTTCACTTGCTGTTCCCGGTAAGCGTTTGTCCATCTGAGTAGCGGCACAGTCGCGCGTGCTATCAGCAACGCAGTTTGCAACCGATACTGTCGCGGCACGAGGCGCATCGCCAACGCGAAACTGCGCTCGGCAGTGAGTATGAGACGAGTCACGATTTATTTATCTATGTCGGGAAGATCTCTGACCTTGATTCTGCTAAATTGATACCAATTTCTCAATATGTCACGGCGCCTGTCAATCTGTTTAATTAACCCGCGCAGCCGGCCTTCGTATTGGACGGCCGATTACGCGATGCCATTCTACGGTCTCGGGCGCAAGTTGAAGTATTCAATGGCCAATGGGGCCCTCGTGTCTGTTGCTGCACTCGTACCACCCGAACATGAGGTTGTTCTCATCGATGAGAATATCGAAGCTATCGATTTTGATCGACTGCGACGTTTTGACGTGATTGGTGTCACGGGAATGGTGGTACAAGCCGAGCGCATGTGCGAGATCTTGCAAAAACTACGCGGCGTACCGGCGGTAGTAGCCGTTGGCGGACCATTCGTCACTGTCAGTGAAGCAACATTCGACGGTTTATGTGACGTACGTTTCATCGGCGAAGCTGAAGAAACATGGCCCACGTTTCTCAAAGCACTCGCCGCAGGTATGCCGACTGCGAATCGATACGAGCAAGAGCAGAAAACGGATATGACGCGTGTTCCACTGCCGCGCTTCGACCTGCTACAGCGGGGTCGCTATGGCACAGCGCCGGTGCAATTCTCGCGCGGGTGTCCGTTTCTGTGTGAGTTCTGCGACATCATCACTATCTTCGGCAGGCGGCCACGCGTCAAAAGACCCGAACAAGTTCTCGCCGAGCTCGACGCACTGTTGGCCCAGGGATTTAGAGGGTGTTTTCTGGTTGACGATAATTTCATCGGCAACAAGATCGAAGCAAAACGGCTGCTGCGGCGTATTGTCGAGTGGCAACAGGAGCACGGCTTTCCGCTGCAGTTTGTGACCGAGGCGAGCATCAATCTTGCTAATGATCAAGAGTTGATCGATCTGATGGTGCAGGCGAACTTTCAGAGTGTGTTCATCGGCATTGAAACGCCACGCGAAGCATCGTTAACAGAAACTCGCAAACATCAAAATGTACATGGCGACTCACTACTGGCGAAGCTCGAGCGGATACGAGCGAGTGGTCTGGGTGTGAGCGGCGGTTTCATCGTCGGTTTTGACCACGACGATGAACGCATTTTTGACGAGCAGTTTGAATTCATTCAATCAAGCGGAATCGCGACGCTGTCGATCAGTTTACTGACACCTTTGCCAACAACTCCACTTTACGAACGCCTGAGTGCTGAAGGTCGCCTCGATTTTTCTGACCCGGAGTTGATCTACATTCCTAAACAGATGACACGTGAACAGCTCAAGGCTGGGTTTCGCGCACTGTTGCAACGAGTGTTTGAGGTCGATGCTTATTTCGATCGTGTGTTCAAGGGTGGCGCTATTCCCAGCTCGCGTCGTCGCGTTCGTAGTGCGCGAAGACCCGATTTCAAACAGTGGCTGCTGTTTTCGACGGCGTGGGCCACCCGTGCAATGATGCTGGCGGGTGTGATGGCACGGCAAAGACAACTAATGCGGCACCTGCGTGCCTGCGGGC
The DNA here is from genome assembly GCA_036377375.1 of Pyrinomonadaceae bacterium. Taxonomy (GTDB): domain Bacteria; phylum Acidobacteriota; class Blastocatellia; order Pyrinomonadales; family Pyrinomonadaceae; genus PSRF01. The sequence goes on along the minus strand of DASUYO010000031.1, from coordinate 1,012 downwards.
GTGTGCTGCGCCGGAACGCGAAGTTACGTCCTCATGCATTCGGGTTCGCCGAGTTGGTGAACCTCTGGATTACTTACTGGCATTTCGCGAGCGTCACCCGCCAAATCAGCGGAACGCAATTCGGCAACGTGCCGTCGAATTCCAGCACGCGCGACACACTCTAAGCCCAGGTTGGAGCCCTGGGAGGGCTTTGCCTCAAAGGTCACAACAGAGCGCCAACGGCGCGAGATATAAAAGCCAGTGGCAAGCGCGAAGCGAAGCGCGTCGCCCCTGGTTAGAGCGAGACCACAACTTCGAGGCCTGAAAGGCCGAAATACACAGGTATTCTGCCCTTTTCAGGGCTGGAATTGAACTTTGATTATCTTCCAGGGGCGACGCGCTTCGCGCTGCCCCTGGCTTTAATATTCCGCGCCTTTGACGCTGCAATTCGTATGTTTGCTGACTTTTGAAGCAAAGCCGGTTGGAACGGGCATTCAAATCATAATCCCAAGGTTGGAGCGCTGCTCCAACCCCGGGCTGGAATTAGCCAACGCCTTCGGCGTAATTTCAAACTGAATCACTACCAATTTCCTGTCGATCTCTTGATAAAGCAGGTGCGGGATAATTCACGCGGACCTATGGAACGAATAGTTGCGGTCGTACCCGCGCGGATGGCGTCTTCCCGGTTTCCAGGTAAGCCCTTGGCCTCGCTTCATGGGTTGACGATGATTGAACACGTATTTCGACGCGCGAAGCTTTGCCGTCAACTCGATGAGGTCTATGTTGCAACATGCGATGCGGAAATTCGAGATGTAGCGCAAGGCTTTGGAGCGAAAGTGATCATGACATCTCCGTCACATGAACGCGCAACTGATCGCGTCGCGGAGGCTGTCGAGCACTTTGCAGCCGACATCATTGTCATGATTCAGGGTGACGAGCCGATGATCACACCGGAGATGATCGAGAGTGCGTTGGATCCACTCCGGGCCGATTCATCAACTTCCTGCGTTAATTTGATCCATCGCATTACGAG
>DASUYO010000030.1:0-22292 GCA_036377375.1 Pyrinomonadaceae bacterium | reverse complement strand
CGACGCCAGCACTCCACTCGAGCTCGCGAAGGCCGCGTTTAGTGCTCAGGGAGGCGAGAAGTTTCGCAACGTACAAAATATGATGCTGCGTGGATCCGTTACGCTCTATCCACCCAATAGCGCGCAGTCGATTCCCGGTGCGTTTTCGATCGTGACTGCGGGTGATAAATTGAGGATGGAGATCGATGCTCGTCCGATCATCGTGTTCAAGCAAATTTACGATGGGCAACAGTCGTACAGCTCGATGCCGAACGTTGAAGTGCCGCCGCTTTCCAGGTTTGGGCTTCCGGTGCTCAGCAAGTTTGACCAGCCCGGCTATCAAGTCTCGAATATTCCCAACAAGAAGAAGCTGCGTGGCTTTCGCATAACGGATCCGGACGGTTATGCGACTGACTTTTATATCGACGCCACGACTGGGCGAGTAATGGAATTTTTGCTGAACTATAACGGGTTGATTTTCGGCACTGCGAACAGCAAGTTCAAGGAAGTCGAAGGGGTTTTGATTCCCTTTAGTTTCTCACAGCGATTTGAGATGCCACAGGGCGCGTTCTTCGCAGAGTACAGCGTGAAGGAAGTCAAATTAAACCAGACGCTGGGTCAGGATGCGTTCGCGATCCCACGGTAGAGTTGAGGCCGAAGATTAACGCAGATCCGTTAATCTGCGGCTCTAAACGCTCATGATTTCTTGCTCTTTGCTCTTTGAGAGCTCGTCGATTTTGGCGATGTAGTTGTTGGTGAGTTTCTGGATCTCCTCCAGGGCGTCGCGCTCGGCGTCTTCGGAGATGGACTTGTCTTTCAACATCTTCTTGAGACGATCGTTCGCGTCGCGTCGCACGTTGCGAATAGCAGTGCGATGATCTTCGGCAACGTCGTGCACCTGCTTCGCGAGTTGTCTACGACGCTCTTCAGTCAGAGGAGGAATCGGGATGCGCACGAGCTTGCCATCATTCGAAGGATTCAATCCGAGATCGGCGGCGCGAATTGCTTTTTCAACCGTGCTGATCTGAGTTTGATCCCACGGCTGTACGGTGAGCATTTGCGGCTCCGGGGCATGGACAGATGCCATCTGGTTTAGCGGCGTCATCGTGCCGTAGTAATCAACCATCACGGTGTCCAAAAGACTCACGGCAGCGCGACCGGTGCGAATGGTCGCGAGCTTCCGCCTGAAGTCGTCGATGGCCCCCTCCATTCGTGGCCGTGTTTCCTTGACTACATCTTTTTCACTCATGTCGCTAACTCCGTTAAAGAAATAATCAGCCAACCTTGGTTCCGACGCCCCGCTCGCCAGTAACTACTCGCCTGATGTTTCCGGCTTCTCGCATATTGAAGACGATGATGGGCAGGTTGTTGTCCATGCACAAAGAGATCGCAGAAGCATCCATGACCCTGAGTTGGCGTTCGAGAACTTGTCGATACGTGATCTCATTAAAGAGCTCTGCGGTTTCGTCAGTCATCGGATCGGCGGAGTAGATGCCGTCAACCTTTGTGGCTTTGAGAATGATGTCGGCTTTGATCTCGAGTGCGCGAAGGGCAGCGGCTGAGTCAGTGGTGAAATACGGATTGCCCGTACCGGCGGCGAAGATGACGATGCGTTCTTTTTCCAGGTGCCTGATAGCGCGGCGTCGAATGAACGGTTCAGCTAACTGCGGAATGTCGATAGCCGACATCACGCGTGTATGGACGTCGACCTTCTCGAGCGCATCCTGCAAGACGACGGCATTCATCACCGTCGCGAGCATTCCGATGTAGTCTGCTGACGAGCGGTCCATGTTGCCCGCGCTTTTGGAGACACCGCGAAAGATGTTGCCACCACCGACGACAACTGCCACTTGCACGCCAAGGCCGTGGATGGCTTTCAGCTCTTCCGCAACGCTGCGAGCGACATTGACGTCGATGCCGTAATTCTGCTCGCCCATCAACGCTTCACCGGAGATCTTCAGCAGGACGCGGCGGTATGCTAGCTGGGAATTTTCGATCGTCATGCCCTTTATACGTCTTATAAGATCTATTTCAGCATCGCGGCTACTTCACCGCCGAAATCGTCGCCGGGCTTTTCGAGGCCTTCGCCCATCTTGTAGCGCGTAAACCTACGGATCGCGATTCGCTCGCCGGTCTTCGCAACCTTCTCAGTCACCAGCTCGCCAACAGTCTTCTCCGGCGCTTTTACAAACGGCTGGTCTACCAGCACAGTCTCTTCGTAAAACTTATTGAGCCGTCCCTCGACAATCTTATCGATGACCTGGTCCGGTTTGTTTGCGTTCTTCGGCTCGTTCTTCGCCTGCTTGCGTGCGATGTCACGCTCCTTCTCGAGCACATCGGCCGGTACATCTTCTCGCGAGACGTACCTCGGTTCGGCAGCCGCAATGTGCATGGCGATATCTTTCACGAGTTGTTGAAACTCCTCGCCACGTGCGACGAAGTCAGTCTCGCAGTTCAACTCCACCAGCACGCCCACCTTGCCACCCATGTGAATGTACGAACCGACGATTCCTTCCGCCGCGATCCGACCTTCGCGCTTCTTGGCGGACGCCAGACCACGCTCGCGCAAAATGTCTACTGCCTTCTCTTCGTTTCCGCCTGCTTCGACGAGTGCATTCTTGCACTCCATCATCCCCGCTCCGGTCTTCTCGCGAAGCTGCTTCACTGCTGCTGCTGTAATTTCAGCCATGATTACCAATTTCTCCGAATTACTTGAATTAACCCGCCGCTATCGCGCACGGTTCTGTTATTAATAAAAAACGCAGCCAGGCGGATCGTCCGCTTCAAGGCTGCGCTCACCGATGAGTAAGGATTCTCGCTTAGCTCGCCGCCACGACAGATTCGGTGCTCTCATCGGGCGCGTTTTCAGTCTCCGGTGCTGCTGCGCCCTGTGATGTCATGGATGCGGATTGCGCCTCCCCGCCACTGGCGCCGCCATTGTCGTCGTCATCAGATGCAAGCCCGGCGGCCAACGCTTCCCCGGCGAGGCCTTCACCTGGGGCACCTGCGCCGCCTTCGCCTTCGCCTGAATCTTCAGTTGGCTCCGTAGGAACAACGCCGCCTTCGGTCGCAATCTGATTACCTTCAACAATCGCGTCGGCGATTCGGGAAGCGAACAGCCTGACCGCGCGCAAGGCATCGTCGTTTCCTGGTATTACGTAATCGATTCCTTCGGGTGAACAGTTTGTGTCGACTACTGCAACAATCGGAATGCCGAGCCGGTTTGCTTCGGCGACTGCAATCTCTTCCTTCTTGACGTCGATGATGAAAACGGCGTCGGGAAGGCGAGACATCGACTTGATGCCGGCGAGGTTCTTATTAAGACTCTCGCGCTCGCGATCAAGCTTGATGCGCTCCTTCTTGGTCATCTTCTCGTAACGACCATCGGTCTGCATACTCTCGAGATCTTTGAGTCGCTTGATCGACTTTTGAACCGTCTGAAAGTTTGTCAGCAGGCCGCCGAGCCATCGTTGATTGACGAAAAACTGTCCGCACTTCTCAGCCTCTTCACGAATCGCGTCCTGCGCCTGTCGTTTGGTGCCGACAAAGAGAACTGTCCTGCCCTTGTCTTCAGCGATGAGATTAGTCACGAAGGCGATCGCCTCGCGAAACATGCGCTGAGTTTTTTGCAGATCGATGATGTAAATGCCGTTGCGCTCGCCAAAAATGAATTCCTTCATCTTCGGGTTCCAGCGCCTTACCTGGTGGCCGAAGTGAACACCGGCCTCCAGTAGCTCTTTCATGGTAACCGAAACCAAACTAAGTCTCCTTCTCGCTAATTGGTTTAATGTACTCGCCGCAGCCTCTCGACTTGTTTAAGCAACCAATCGTGCTACGGCAATGGATTCAATCAATGGACCACCAGGTCCTATTATCGCTTCGAAAACTGGAATCGTTTCCGCGCACCCTTTTGTCCGTACTTCTTGCGCTCCTTGATACGCGGATCGCGCGTCACAAGACCTGCATGTTTGAGAGCTGGACGAAGGTCGGCATTGAATTCGAGCAGTGCTCGCGTAATGCCGTGCCGGATCGCGCCCGCCTGGCCCGCAGGACCACCACCAGTAACATTGACGATAAGGTCAAACTTGTTCGTGGTTTCGGTCAGTTGCAAAGGCTGACGAATGATCATCCGCAACGTCTCGTTGGGGAAATAACGATCGAAGGGTTTGTGATTAACCTTGACTTCGCCTGCACCAGGTCGCAGGTAAACTCGGGCCGTTGCCGATTTGCGCCGTCCCGTTCCGTAATACTGAATTTCAGCCACAGTAATCTTCCTCTATCTTTTTGCTGATCCTATTTTGAATTGGTTTTGTGAGTTAGGTCGAAGGCTTGCGGGCGCTGGGCTGAGTGCGGGTGCTCGGCATCGGCGTAAACTTTGAGCTTTTTCGCCATTGCCTTGCCGAGCTTGTTCTTCGGCAGCATGCCCTTGATGGCGAGCTCAATGACTCGCTCCGGGCGCTTGGCAATCATCTCCTTTGCGGTGATCGTTCTCAGACCTCCCGGATACAAAGTGTGATGACGGTAAATCTTCTGCTCAACTTTATTTCCCTTCAGGACCGCCTTGCGGGCATTGATAACAACGACGTGATCCCCCATGTCAAGAAACGGCGTCCATTGAGGGCTACGCTTGCCAGTCAGAATTTGCGCGACTTCAGAAGCCAGATGCCCCAGCGTTTGACCGCTCGCATCCACCACGTACCATTTTCGTCTTCCAGCGAGTTCCTTACCGCTGGGGAAGTATGTCGACATAGTTAACTATCTCTGTTTTCAGCGAATAAAACGCGAACGGCTAGAATACAGAACGGTCCAAAATGTTGTCAACCCGCCGCGCGATCACATGAAAAGGCCCCTCGGGATCCCGAAGGGCCTCGGTGTTTAAGTTACCACAAACTGTTACGGCTTGTCGGGAGTTTTCGTCGTCCCGGTGTCGTTTTTCTTCAGTTTCGGCGGCGCATCCGTCTTCTGCTGCTGCTCGCCGTCAGGAGTCGTCGTGCTGTCGTCCGGTGTCGGTGCACGACGCTTCAACGTTGGCCTTCCGGGTGCACCATTCTCATCACCCGCCTGGATTGCTCCAGCCGTCGATGCGCGAGCGTTTGAGAGTCTCAACAGCCGTGCCTTCACTCGCTGAAATTCAGAGCTGCTGATCACATACTCATCGTGTTCCGGGAATCTAGCAGCCAGTGCGAGTGCCGCAGCCCGGCGTTCCGGTGGAGCCGGGTGCGTTGAGAAAGCACGTGCGATGAATCCTGGTTTCTTCTTGTTTTTCGCTTCGAGCTTCTCAAACATCGTGGCCATTGCGCCAGGGTCGTAACCGGCAGCGTACATGTACTGCACGCCCAGCTTGTCGGCCTCTTCCTCCGCACCGCGGCTGAATTTCATGAAGATTCCGAGTAGTCCGATTCCAGCCGTGTTCTGGTAAATCATTCCCGGAATGCCGCCCAGGAATATCGAGCCACCGAGCGCTGCATACTCGAGCAGCGTGGCCTTCGTCTGATTCTCAACCGCATGCCGCGCAGCCACGTGTGCGATCTCGTGCGCCATCACGCCTGCCAGCTCGGCTTCGTTATCAGCCGCCAGAATCAATCCCTTGTTCACGTAGAAGAAGCCGCCTGGCAATGCAAACGCGTTTACTTCGTCGGAGTCGATAACTTTGATGGTGAAAGGAACTTTGGAGTCTGAGTGAAGCACAATGTTCTGGCCAACGCGGTTGACGTACTCTGTGATCACCGGGTCGTCAACAAACTTCGCCTGCCGGTCGACTTCCGCTGCCGCTTCGCGTCCCATGCGGACTTCTTTTTCCGTGGAACCGCTCATCTTTGCAATGATGCCTTTATTAATATTCCGCTTCCCGATCATGTTCGGATCTTCGTCGGTCGAGAGCGGCTTGTTTGATTTGGCAACGGTGGGAGCCGGCGGCGTCTTTGTATCCTCAGCTTTTTGGTCTGCTTTCTGATCTGCTTTCTGATCTGCCTTCTGATCCGTCTGCGTTTGGCTAGCCGTTTGAGCCTTATCGTCCGGCTTTGGGGCCGGAGTTTGCGCGACCGCAGCCACTGAGCTCAGCAATAGGCTCGCCGTTAAAACAAAAGCACTCGTGGCGCGGGAGAAGTTGTTCATCTCAAAACCTCCAAAGTAATTCGATGCACTGAGGGTAGGGGATCCAGACGCACGTTTTCGCTAAATCTGGACGCGCAGTCTATGATGCACAGGTTTGTTGGCTGGTTGTCGCGTCCAAATGCTCGCGTTTACGTGCTCAATATACCCATGCCCGAGATGAAAATAAAGCAAAAGCCGGAGGTTTCAATCATCGGCAGTGGCCGCCTCGGGACGACTGTGGCAGTTGCGCTTGCCGGCGCCGGCTATGCCATCCGCTCGCTAGTCGCTCGCCGGGTTCAAAAGGCACGACGAGCCGCTGGATTTTTAGACGCTGACGTGCAGGTATTAGCCGCAAGACAGATGCATTTACTGCTGCCGGCGGATGTCTTTCTAATCATTGTGCCGGACGATCAGATTGCCGGAGTTGCTGCTGAGCTGAGCGGTCTTCGCTTTGACCCGAAACGTAAACTGACTGCGCTTCATACGAGCGGCGCCCTATCGGCGGAAGTGCTCAGGCCATTGCGGGAAAAAGGATGGCAGACCGGTTCGATGCACCCCTTGATTTCCATCAGCGACAAAAACGCCACACTCCATACAGCATTCTGGAGTGTTGAAGGTGAACGTGGAGCATTGCGATTGGCGAAAGCGATAGTTCGAGACCTCGGCGGCCAGAGTTTTTCCATCTGCTCGGAAGACAAGCCGCTTTACCACGCTGCCGCGGTGATGGTGTCGGGCAATGTTGTCGCTTTGTTTGACGTCGCGCTCGAGATGCTGGGTGAGTGCGGGCTCGATCGGAAAACGGCACAGCGCATCCTGCTGCCGCTGATTGCCAGCAGCGTCCGAAATCTCGAAACGAAAGATCCCGCACAGGCGTTGACGGGAACCTTTTCACGTGGAGATCTGGAGACGGTGAAGCGCCACCTCACAGCGCTGAAGAAGAAGGAACTCGCGGATGCGCTCGAGCTGTATCGTCTCCTCGGCCAACGGTCCTTGAAACTTACGAAAGAGCATCCGCAGATTACACAGCTACTCAAATCAGTGTAATCTGCGTAATCTGTGGATAGAAATCTATGCAGCCAACACCCAGCGCGAGTTACAGTTTGACTTTGCGTGTCAGGCTTTCTTCACGTGCCGGATCGCTTGGTGAATTGACGATGGCGATCGGCCGCGCCGGCGGTGATATCGGCGCCATCGACATCGTCACAGTCGGTAACAACTACATCATCCGCGACATCACCGTCAGCTCCGTTTCCAGTGTACACGGTGAGCAGATCGTCGAAGCAGTCAAAGACGTTGACGGGGTCGAGCTGCTTCAGGTGTCGGATCCAACGTTCCTGATGCATCTCGGCGGCAAGATCGAAGTTGTTTCGAAAGTGCCACTCAAAACTCGCGCCGATCTTTCTATGGCCTACACGCCTGGTGTCGCGCGCATCTGCGACGCGATTTACAAAGAGCCGGACAAAGTCTTCAATCTCACGATCAAGAAAAACACAGTTGCGATCGTCACTGACGGAACAGCAGTGCTTGGTCTTGGTGATATTGGACCAGCTGCGGCATTGCCGGTGATGGAAGGAAAGGCGATGCTGTTCAAGGAATTCGGCGGCGTCGATGCTTTTCCGATCTGCCTGAACACGAAAGATCCCGACGAGATCGTGCAAACCGTGAAGGCAATCTCGACGGTGTTTGGAGGTATCAACCTCGAAGACATCTCCGCGCCTCGCTGCTTTCAGATTGAAGAGCGACTCAGGGAAGAACTCGACATACCAGTCTTTCACGACGACCAGCACGGCACCGCAGTCGTTGTGTTGGCCGCACTGATCAATGCGCTCAAGTTAGTGGGCAAACAGATGAGCGACATCAAGGTGGTGGTGAATGGAGTCGGCGCTGCGGGCGTCGCGTGCACGAAGATCATCATGGCGGCGGGTATTCAGAACATTGTCGGCTGCGATCAAACGGGCGCGCTCTATCGTGGCCGCCGCGAAAACATGAACTGGATGAAAGACTGGTACGCTCAAAACACAAATCCGAACCAGGAACAGGGGACGGTTCATGAAGTCATCAAAGGTGCGGACGTGTTTCTGGGATTGTCCGTTCCGGGTGTGATTAATGCAGAGGACGTGCAGCGAATGGCAGACAAGCCAATCGTGTTTGCGATGGCGAACCCGACACCGGAGATCATGCCGGAGGAAGCCGCGCCGTACGTCGCGGTGATGGCTACCGGCCGCTCCGACTATCCCAACCAGATCAACAACGTACTGAGTTTTCCCGGGATCTTTCGCGGCGCGCTTGCGTGCCGTGCGGCGCGCATCAACGAAGAGATGAAGCTCGCTGCCTCGAACGCGATTGCGGGCATCATCAGCGACGCGGAGCTGCACCCGGAATACATCGTTCCTTCAGTTTTCGATAAGCGAGTCGCGGAGGCAGTGGCGCGCGAAGTTGAAGCAGCCGCTTACAAGACCGGCGTCGCGCGCCGCCAGATTGAGCCGCAATAAATTAGCCGCAAAAAGGCACAAAAAAATTTTTGATCGGGACGCGCTCCCATCAATTATTCATTTTGTGCTTTTTGTGCCTATTTGCGGCTAAAGCAGGGTTCGATGACGGCGAGTGTGGTCAGAGAACGCAGCGACTTGTCGGTGAAGGTTGTGGCTTGAGCGAGGCTACCGTCGAAATCGAGCTTGCCCATCTCACGAAATGCATTTTCGGGATTGAAGCCGGGTGTTGAGAACGACGCAAAACTTCCAAACGTCTTGCCCTCAATCTTCATCATCACAAATTGCTGTGAAAAGTCAGGCGACTCAAGCGCATTAATCGTTTTCACGGCGTTCCCCAGCTCTTCAATTCCACGATTCGTATCGATCTTCGCGTAAAGATGGGCCAACGCGAGTAACGCTCGGGCAGACGTAATTGTCTTCGGCGCTTTACTGACCGCGTTCGCAATCTCGTTGAGCACATCACGCGCTTCGGCCTGATCCTCAGTTTGTTTGAGCGACTCCTCGGCGATGCGCGTGAACAAGTACGCGCGCTGGTCCATTTCCGTGACCCTGTTCGCGAGCTTTCTCGCTTCACTGAAATCTTTACTTGCAATCAGCGCTTGCGCACGGAAATAGTAAAACCAGTTCAGCAATGAATCTCGGATGCTCGCCTCGGATATCTTGTCGATGACGCTCAGCACCTTTTCGACCGGTTCGTCCTTAGACGCTCCTGTCACCGCGAAAGTTAGTAGCTGATCTCGCCGTCCCGGATCCTTTTGCTTCTCGGCTGCTTCAACCTGCTCGTCAAACAATTTCTTAGGTGCGTTATCGCCGGCAATCTCTCCCGCGACTTGCTTTTGCAGGCTTTGATTTAACGACGCGAAGAGTTTTTCTTTTGTATTACTAGTTGCATCGGCCAAATCAGGTAAATTCTCCTGCACCTGTTTTTCCAGTCTCGTGAGAGCGAGCCACATTTGGGCATGGTCCGGATATCTGTAAGTGGGTGCTGCATCGACCGCCGTTGCCAGCGCACCTTCGCTGCGTGCGAGTAACGCCTGCATGAACTGTCGTTGCAGCGCGCGATTCGGCACATAACCTTCCGGCACCGGATAGTACGTGTACCCTGGCATCTCACCCGCGTCGCGTGTATTTCCGAATGGATACGACGAAAGGTACAGAAACTGGTCCATCGATTTATCGCCATATGCGGCTAGCGCTTCGACGTACAACTGATCGGCGGCCTCTTTGTTATTCAACCTGACGAGCTCATAAAGAAATGACGGCAAGTTCAGAGTGGCCGGATAACGAAAACTTTGCCGCGCGAAGTTGAGTGCTGCTGGAACATCGCTAGCTATCAGATCCCGCGCCATCGACAATATCTTTTCGGCTGTTCGCCTTTTTCCCTGATCGTTAGTGACGGGCTTATCAGTGATGTCGCGAGTGTCATCCTGAAGTATTTGCTCCGACAACTTTTTCGCCCTCACCGGATCTCGTCTGGCAAGCGCGGCGATCACTTTGAATCGTTGATCCGGCAGTGGGATAACTGCTGCAAACCGGCTCTGCGAAGTGCGCCGGACTTGATCGCCGTTCTCTTTGAAATTCTGAACGGCGAGATCGAAGGCTTCCAGGAACGTGGCGAGCGCTCTGTCTTGTTCGTAAGGCCACAGGAGATCTGCGGCGCGCACTAGTACGGCGATGCGATGGACTGCGTTGTCGAACGTTCGCGTCTGGAGGATCTGTTGTTTTGTTGTATCGAGAGCAGTGTCGCGCGTGCAGAGTGACGACGCAGGTTTCTTCTGTCCGTGACACACGGTTACACCCGCAAAGAAGCACAAAAGGCTCAAAATGATTTTCTGTGCCTTTTGTGACTTTTTCTGGCTCATCTGTTCTTCAGATCCTGGGCGATCAGTGGCACAACATGACGCGGCACGTCGATCGCCGCTTTGATGTGACGTGCATGCGTGAAGTGTCCAGCAACATATATCCCACGCACGTTTGTCTCGAAAGTTTCAGGATCATATACCGGCACTTCCGACAGCTTGCCGGGCTCAATCCGTACGCCGAGTTGTTTCAGCAACGTCAGATCCGCATCACTGCCGACGAGCACGAATACAACGTCGTTCGGAATCGTCATCGACTCGCCTGTCTCTGTTGTTAACGTCACTTCCTTTTCGCGAATCTCGTCAACATGTTTGTAGAGCACGACCTTCAGCCGGCCCGCCTCGACTTCGGCTTCGAGCGGCGTGCGCACCCAGTGTTTCATCGCTCCTGCTTTGGGATCGCGGTTCTCCCAGTCTTCGCGCCAGATCGCGAGCGTCGTTCGCGCGCCTTCCTCCGAAAGAAACAAAGCTGCTTCGGCTGCGCTATTACCACCGCCGACGACTAACGCCTCCTTGCGCACGTACGGGTACGGTTCGACGAACAGATGATGCACCTTCGGCAACTTTTCACCCGGCACATTCAGGTGACGCGGGTGGTCCATCGCTCCAATCGCAAACAACACACGTCGAGCGTGGTACTCACGCAGGTCTGTTTTGATAACAAACCCCTCGTTTATGTTTCCGTTTACTGCGATGACGTTTTCGCCAGTGTTGATTCGCAGATCGAGATCGAGCACGAAATGGATGTAGTGTGAGAGTGCTTCTTCGCGCGTTGGCTTCTCACGCACCGGCTTCAGTGCGCCGGGATGCATCTCCACTTCGTTGGGTGTGGAGAACATCGTGCGGCCCACTGGATACCGGCGAATCGTGTTAGCGATGGTGCCCTTCTCGATGACGAGATAATCGAGACCCGCCTGCTGCGCCGCTTCCGCAGCAGACAGTCCGGCCGGACCGGCACCGATGATGAGCAGATCAAGCATGCTAAAGGATCACTTCCCCCCTCGCGACCAGCACCGCCGGCCCACCAACGTTCACTTCCTCAACACGCCCAGCCTCGCCTTTCACAGTCAGATTGATGCGGCTCGGCCGGTGAATGAAGTCACCCTGTTCAATCACAAATCTAAACTTGCCATCCTCAGGCTCCAAACTCAAAGCGCCGTGATGAACAAGATACGCACCCAGTGCTCCGCACGCACTGCCCGTCGCCGGATCCTCGGGGATGTTGTCGGCGGGAGCGAAGAAACGTGCATGCGCGCGCGAAGCGCCAACCTCGATCGTCTCGCGTGTGAACGCATGACAACCAGTGGCGCCATAGCGAGTGTAGATCTCTGAGAGAAGCGTGGTGTTCACACGTATGTCGCGCAAGTCAGCAAGAGAGCGAATCGGAACTGCCATGCAGGAAATTCCCGTCGTGATCACCTGAATCGGCAGAGTCTCATCGAGGTCTTCGCGCGCAAGACCCAACGCGCGCGCAACTTCCGCCTGTTCGTGTGCGTCGTCGATCTCGTTGAGGATCTCAAACTTGCCCTGAGTCATCACAGCCTGAACCGGCTCCCCGTCTTTGAACTCGATATCAACCGGCAGGACACCGATTCCAACTTCGTGAAAGATGCGTTGCCAACCGGTGCCACCATCCGGAAGTGGAACGACTCCTTCGCGTGCGAGTGCGATCCAGGTACCAACAATCGGATGGCCCGCAAACGGAATCTCGCGAGCGGGCGTGAATATACGCAAGCGCCGCAAAACTTCGTCCGATTCGGGCTTGAGCACGAAGACAGTCTCAGAGAGATTCATCTCGCGCGCGATCTTCATCATCTGATCGTCAGTGATGCCTTCGGCCTCGGGAAAAACCGCGAGTGGGTTACCGCAGAAGGCGCTGTCAGTGAAAACGTCGAGTTGGAGAAAGCGATGTTCAGGCATAGGAGTCATTTTAGCCACTGAATTGACGAATGAACACCGAGACCTCGTATCCAAGCAGATCCGCTGCGCCGATCGCTGCCAGCACAACCACCAGCGCGATCGCCGCGAAAATGATCAATCGCAGCCACCATCTCCTGCCGCGCATCTTGTCGCGCAACAGCAACACCGCGAGATGGATCGCGACCGTAACCGCGAAAATCTTCAACGCAAAAGTCTGCAACGCGGGCGGCGCGGAGAACACGAAACCAACAATTATCAGCAGCAGCTCAAAAACATAGAGCACCTTGAGCCAGTGCATCATCAACAAATTCAGAATGCTGCCCGGCACCGCCACTTCCACCAGTCCCCAGAACACCTGGCCCAAGCGTGCTATCCACGCGAGACTCTTGCCGTCCAGTGAATTCTGGTTCGCGATGTCTTCAAAGATATGACCGATGACCTGCGTCGAACGCGACATGGCACGCAACAACATCTTCGCATCGAGCTTTCGATTAACTTCATAACTGGTAGTCATGAAGCGCAACAGCTCCGGATCTTGCAAACTGTTGCTCATCACTCTCTCCAGTCTCTTCCGCACGGACGAGTCGGCCTCGAGATCGCCGAGCACTTTGTTAATCGCTGTCTCAATCGATTCACCGGCGCTCGCGCGCATCAACGCATCCGTCATCAAGCTGCCGAGCTCACGACGATTCTCAGGCGGGATCTCCTCTTTCAGAATCCCCGTGTGGGCCTGGCGGATCAATTCGTCGCGAACACCCTTGTCAGCAGGCTCCGGCAGCAATGCAGTGATGAGTCGCTCGGCGCCGTCAAGGCGTCCCCACATGATGTCGTTTTGTCGCCACGTGCGATCGAGAAAAGCGCCAAAATGATGCAGTGCTATGCCAGCGAGCTTGCGGCGCCCAACGCCGTCAGCACTGTTGCGTCGTTCTCGATTTTCATTAATCAACGTAGTCGCATCTTCAGGACTGATGCGAATAATTTCCACGACGTCCGATTCACCTTCTTCAACTCCAAACATGATCGGAAAACTGATCTGATCGAAATCGTCGAATTGGCGGAAGTAGCGCCACAAATATTTCTGGATCACATTCCAGTTTCGATCAGTCTCACTGAGCGGCCCGCTCGCTGGTCCATCCGCTGGCTTGAATAATGCCTCACCCTTTTTGAAGGTTGGAGTTACGACCTTCTCCTGCATCTCTTTTCTCAAAGCACGTGCTGCCGCTGTGAAGCTGCTTGCGAACGCGGGGTCCTTGAACAACTCTTTGGCTCGATCCAAACACGCTTCTTCATTGAGTTTCGAGAAGTCAGGCTCGTTGTCAGTCGGTTTTGGTGGCAAGCCAAGCAACCAGCGGATTTGCTCCATTCCGAGCGGTATCGCTTTGATCTTTCCAGCGATAGTGTTTTCGCTGCCTGGGCCAGGCGTGTAGCGCGCCTGAAGTTGCCGGCCCGCGATTCTCAGTGCCTGGTAAGCATCTCTCAACTCGTGACGCGCAGAAACCAGCCGTTGATGAAGCGCGATCTTTTGCTCGGCCGATAACGCCAGATAATCAAATTCGTTGTCACCAATCTTTCGCAAACGATATACAGCTTTTTCTTCGTCACTGAGCGATTTCTCGTCCACGTTTTCATATAGTGGCTCGCTCGGCTGAAAGTCTTTCAGCTTGTAAAGCACGTCAACTTTGCGGCGCATAAAGTTCAGACGACGCAACCAGTAGGCAAAGTCGTAATGCAGGAGCAACTGATTCGCCGTGTAGGTAGCCTCTTCCTCTTCCAGCAACTCTGTTTCAGTTTTCTGGTGAGGCTCTGAAGGATCAGCGGCCGGCGGTTTCGCGCGGTGGTAATCAGGATACGTCTGCTCTCGCCACGCGCGGATCAAGACGCGGATGGCGAAGTACTGTGCGGAATCTTCTTCCATGTCGAGTACCCGAGCGACGAGCTGAGCAAGAGCATCAGTAACAGCCGCGATTCGCAATCTCCGGTACGGCAGATAATAAACGCCAAACTTGTCGACCATCTCCGCGAGGTCCAGTGTTTCCCATTCACTCGGCTTAAGCGTGGGCCGTTTCAGGCCGGCTTGATCGAGATCCTGGTCCACTGCCGTAGTGATGCGATTAATGCGATTGATCAAATTGTTCCGCTGGATGAGTCGCTGTAAGTCTTCTCTGATTGTTTCGTATGCAGGCAGATCGAGCAGTGCTGC
Source organism: Pyrinomonadaceae bacterium (assembly GCA_036377375.1). GTDB lineage: Bacteria > Acidobacteriota > Blastocatellia > Pyrinomonadales > Pyrinomonadaceae > PSRF01. The sequence continues at coordinate 7,749 of DASUYO010000030.1, read as the reverse complement.
TTTAACGTTGGCAAGCGCATCGGGCCTTTTCGGATCGATCAATTTCTCTTCGGGGTGCTCAGGTGAAGGCTCGATGTAAATCAATTTCCGATCGACAGGCAGCGGCGCGTAACGGCGTGCAAGAGTTTCGGTAGCGTAAGTAAAAGGTTTGTTGTCGAGATACCCTCCGTCGCCAAATGAACGCTCACTAAAGGGGACACTCGGCGCCGACGTCGCGACCACTTTCTCTTTGAAGAAGCGCTGCCACTTTTTCTTCATGTCTGCTCTGTCAACAGAGCGGTAGTCATTGAACGTATCGAGCACCTCGTCAATGTCCGAAAGTTTCATCGGCTCGAAAGCAAAAGGAAACGACGAGGTGCAACGTGCTGCGAATGCGAGAAAAGGATTGTTACGAGCTTCGAAGTCGTTGCGCTCTTCCCGTCCAGCCACATACTTGAATTGAAAAACGTTTCGATAACGCCGCTCGAAGACGACGGTGTCCGAGAGTCGAATCGGAAGGGGCGTGCCGGCAATGTCTGTAGTCGTGATAAAGAGATCGATTTCATCGACGTAAGGTGAGTCCTCATCAGGCTGATTCGGCTTCTCCATGTCATCGAGTGACTTCAACAACTTCAAATACATTCGCCGGCTATTGAGCAGTGATTGCGGCGGTTGTTGATTGCGCAGCTTTATCCCGGCGGTAGATTTTCGGTCGTTGATGAGCAGGCTGATATCACCCTCGTTAATCCAGAGTTGTTTGAGTTGATCGATGCTCTGATCATTCGCGAGGGCTTTGGCAAGATAGATCGCGTTGATACCGCCCGCAGAAGTTCCAGACAGAATGTCGACTACAAACTTCAGGTTGATCGGTCTGTTATCATCTGCCGCTAACTCTTCGAGTCTTTTCGTGAGCCGGTTGGGCGCGGGAACGTTTTGCTCCTCCTGCGCCAGTCTTCGACATTCTTCAAGCAGACGTTTATTCGATAGCAAGTAGCTCAGTTGCCGGTAAACACGCTCGGTCGGTCTCAGCGCGAGTTGGTCGTTGGGATCAGTTGTCGAGCCACTCAGACAGACGCGAGTGCCATCCTTGTCTCTTCCAGCCTGTGCAGTTGAGCGCACAAGGCTGAGCAGCTCCTGCGCGATGCCGTTGATGTAAATCGCCAACGACACTCCGCCGTACATCACGATGGCAAAGCGAATTTCCTGGGTGTATTCCGCTGGGGGTGACGTAGTCATCAGAACCTCCATTAGGTGAGCGCGGCAAGTCTGCCACAAAGAGGCACAGAATGGATATTGATCCTTTGCGCCTTTTGTGCTTTTTTGTGGCCTGCAAACTTAAGGCACCGCTGTTTCACAATTCCTCCAAAGGAGTGCTTATGAATCTCGGTATCCTGAACACCATAATCGCCCTCGTGGTCGTTCTGCTGGTTCTTAGTCTACTCGTTCAATCAGTCCAGACGTTTGTCAAGAAACTCTTCAAGCTTAAGTCGCGGCAAATTGAAGACTCTTTGAAGGACCTTTACGAACAAGTCGTCGACGTTCCGCAAACTACATCTTCGGCCCCGCTGTTGACGGGTTTCTGGTCGAAGCTAAAAAGGCTCGTCGGAATTTCTCCCACTGCCGCGACAACTGCTGCCGACCTGTTCAAAGAGAAGGTCATGGAACAGTTCAAAAACATCGGCAGACAAACTCTCTTCGGCAATCCCGTGCTCGACTCACTTTCCAAAGAAGATCTTTTCAAGGTGATGGGAAAGCTCGAGTCGGAAGAGTTCTTCCCTGACTACGTGAAGAAATTTCAGGTGTTGTGCGATCAAATCGAAGAGCTGCGCAAGGCCATCGTCGACAACATCGCGGCGGACCCGATGTTGCGCGGCACAGCCAGCACGAAGATCGCCGAAGTCCGCTCTATTCTGGCTCCGATTTTCAACAACGTAATGACGATAGTCGAAGGCAACAAGGTGAAGCCGAAGGTGCTGTTTGCCGATCTCATACGTTTGAGCAAACTCGACGTGCATGGTCTGCTGGAGCTGATAGATGAAGCGCAGCAGGCAATTGCTAAGCAGAAAGAGATCGCGAATACCGGTGGAAATAACATCGAAGTCGCAGCACTTCAGAAATTATCAGACGAGCTGGTGCAGGTTACGAAACTACTCGGCGATCTGAGCCAGAATTTCGTCAATGCTGTTGCGCCCATGCGCAACAAGATCGAGCAGGTCGAGCTTTGGTTCGACACTGTCACACAGAGTTTTGACGAGCGTTACGAGCGTCACATGCGAACCGTATCGTTCATCATCAGCATCGTGGTTGTGACTTTGCTGAACGCAAACTTCTTTCACGTTTACAGAAGTCTCGCCGCGAATCAAATTCAACAGAACATGATTGCCAATGCCGGCGCCGATCTCCTGCAACAGCTACAAGAAGTGCAGGCAACTCAGACGGGAGCTTCGGTTTCCAACACCACACCAGCGGCCGGAACCTTTGACGATCTACAGAAAGATTTTCAATCGATCGATTCTCTGACGGGCGCTTACGGCGGATTTGGGTTCCAACCGCTCACCGGCGAACAACTGAGCTCGTTCTTTTGGAGCCTCGGCGGCTTTACTAAGTTCTTCCAGGACGATTACGGTCACGATAGCTGGGGCGGCTTCAAGTTCAGTAAGGAAATTAAAAACGGTAAGCAGATTCCTCACTGGACTGCGCAAAACGGAGCTGAATGGTGGGACAGCCGGAAAGATAATGTCGTCACGCTGATTGGTTGGGCGATTATGATCATGCTATTAAGCGTGGGCGCGCCATTCTGGCAGGACGCGCTGGAATCACTTTTCGGCATCAAGAATCTTCTGCGCCAAAAGAGCGCGACCCAGAACATCGAGACACAAAGCGGTGCCGGACAGCCCAAAGAGTAAATCAGTTAGACCAGGAGACATCATGGCTACCAATCAAAATACGTTGACTCCAACTCCACCCGATAATTCACAGCCAATCAAAGTGTCATCAACTACGGGAACGAAGACGTGCAAACCATTCGTCATCGAAGTAATGGTCTTTGCTCCTGCCTCCGGTTACAAGATCCAGGTGATGATCGAGAAAACGTGTACACCTCAGGCTGATGCCATTTGGAAGCTCGTTTTTGATCTTTATAAAAAACAGGCGACAGGCACTGATTTCGATCAGCTCGTTCACGTTTCGTTCAAAGGCGGAACGCCCGTCGAGCAACAGGGCATTGAAGCTACTGCTGCGAATGGGATCAACCCGAAGCAGGCCGATGTGCTTGTGAACGAAGTTGGTCCGGCCGTTCTGCAACTAAAAGATGCCAGCACGATGAATCCCGATGATCTTGATTCACTGAAGAAAGAGGTTGTTGCGGGATCGAGCAAAGTCGCCAACTTCGCGCTCGACTCTTAAAAGGTACAGAGGAATACGTTTAGTTCAGAGTTCAAGCTTACCTTGCGGCTCGTTGCTGTCACGCAGGCAAGCTAAAGCTTGAATTCTGAACTATGTCAAAGAATTCAGTGGGGCTAAGAGGCTATCGTTGAATTCGTTAATGACCCAATTCAGATTAGCCATCTGTCTGCTGCTGTTTTTTACTGCGCTGTCCTGGGCCAGACCGGCACAGGCGCAGTGTGTCGACAGCAGCCAGGTAAACGACTTCAAAGTCCGCAATGTGAAATTCAAGACTCTCTTCGGTCTCATCCCAAAAGATCTTGCCACTCGTTTGGACAGTCATCGCGGCGACAGTTATTCGGCGAATAAAGCGAGTGAATACATCAACGAGATCAGACAGTTTTACTCGACGGATCCGGCGCAGCAGAAGTACGAACAATTGATCGCCAACAAACTCAAGTTGTCGATCAAAGCGGGAAGAACGTCGCTGGAATGCGTTGAGCCGGTTAATCCAGGTGAATGTCAGGCGGCTTTGCCCGGAACAACACAGTGTGTTGACGTTACTATCAAGCGCTACTTTGTCGATGTTGACGCACTCGATGCAAGTCCTTACCTGCTGCTGTTCCCCAGATCAGGTTTGGCGGCCCTGTACGGCGCGATGCCGCGTCCATTGCTCGCACTAAACCCCGACTTCGGTGCGTTTCAAGACAAGCGATTCGGGCCTTCGGCTTCGGTTGACACAACAACGGATCTTCTGGACCTGGGCAAAGTATTAGAAGGCGCGCCTACTCCGACAGCTGCTGCAACGCCGCCATCTGCACAACCTTCTGTCTCAAGAGAGGAAGAGGCAACTTTCACATTCGGGCCTGGGAATACTTCGTCGCAACAGGAAGAACCAACAGTTACAGCGAACACCAGCGACACGAAGCTGCTGTTGACTTTGAAGGGGCGAAAGTCGCTGGCGAAGGACTTTTACGATACGAGTACGAAGCTCTCGTTCGCACGCACAAAGTCACTCAACGTGTTTCAAGACGTTCGTTTTGATCTCGGTTTCACTGGTGCTCACGTGCCTCAAGGTAATGGCGATTACTTCAGAAATGCGCTCTGGTTGGATTTCAACACCGACCTGCGTTTGAGGAGGAACATTGTCAACGTCGGTGGTGGATATCGCTGGTCACGCAATCAATTTTTTATCAATGATGGAAGCGTACCTGCGCAATTAAATTCAGAACACGCATTCCAGATGCGCGCGATCGGCGATGGCAGTGTTAAGCAGGGACTGGTTAGGGCTGCGTTTTGGTTTGAGAACAACTCTTTTGCCGGCAGGCCGGGTAGTTACCAGCGCGTCGCTGCTCTGGCGGGCTACGGTAAGGAGTTTGTGATCGCGAGAAAGAAAGTTTTTCACGAAATATCTCCTCCCGAGCTGGATGGTCCATGCTGGACGTCTTACGCAGATCCTAAAAACCCGGGGAAGACGCAAAAAAACGAGTCAACGATTGGCGTTGAGATCCTTGCCGGTATCGGGCGCACGTGGGGTGATGTGCCGGGTTATGCACGTTTCTTCGGTGGCAGCCCATCGGGGCAGTTTTTATACGACGAACTGAACGCGCCCAACATGACGAGATTTCCATTCGGTCCGGTCATGCGAAGTTTGGGTGAGAACCAGGGCGGAATGGGAAACTCCATTCTCGGAGGAACATCGTACTGGCATGCGAATGTGAACGTCAGTATTCCGGTGCCCGGCTGGTCGCGTCCGCTGATTCCGCATGAGTGGGTCGCGCGTTCGGCGAAGCGGGAAGGTGATGAAGAGTTCGACGGTCATGTCCCTGCCCGCGCGATCATTTGTCGCGATCTGAAATCGACTGTGAAAACACTGGTGCGTGTGAGTGGCATTAATCTCATGGTAAGCCAGCAAGCGCGAGACTTGCTTACCGATGCACAAAAGAATGATCTGCGCTTGACGAACAAAGACAACCGCACGCCCGACGAAGAGCGACGACTCAATGAGGCGAATGCGGCCCTCGCCGCGGCTAAAGCAAAAACCCAACCTCGCATCCAGGATTTATTCGACAATGAGATCCTGCCCATTACAGACTTCATTGCGGACCACGCCAACATCTTCGCCGCAAAGCCGCTCGTATTATTTGATGTGGCCCAGCTCACTCCCGGTGGCAGCGCTACTTCGACGCGTTACGCGTTGGGCGGCGGCGTGCAGCTTGATGTTGTACTGGCACGATTTGAATTTGGTTACGTTGCCGCCATCAAGCGCGCACCTGGCGATCCGAGAGGGAACTTCTTCGGCCGCCTGATAATGCGAAGACTTTTCTGATCTATTTTGTGCTTTTTGTACCTTTTTGTGGCTAAATTAGAGAATGGATCTTCAAGGCATTCTTCTTCCGGTCGTAACTCCATTCACTTCCGACGGATCGATCGGGTACGAAGATCTGCGACACAACCTGCAAGCATGGAATAAAACGGGAATCCGCGGCCACGTATTGCTTGGTTCCACTGGTGAGCGTGTACATCTCGACGACAAAGAGTACTTGCAAACGATCGAAGCCGCGCGCGCAGTAGTGCCTGACGATCTGTTATTCATTGCAGGCGCCGGACAGCAGAGCATTATCGGCACGATCAAAGAAGTGAATAACGCAGCACGCGCTGGCGCCGATGCGGTCCTCGTTATCACACCATATTTTTACCGCATCGCGATCACGCAGGAGACACTCGTTAGTTATTACACAGCAGTCGCTGATGAAGCGCCTCTGCCAGTGTTGCTTTACAGTATGCCGCCGCTTACGGGAATCAAGATCGAGCCGGAGACTGTCGCGCAGTTGAGTGAGCATCCGAACATCATCGGCGTGAAAGACAGTTCGAATGATGTTGCGGGATTCAGGCGCACGGTCGAGCTGTGTCCGAAAGACTTCGCGGTGATGACGGGGAATGGAACTGTCTTACTCGATGCGCTGCATGCTGGTGCGACTGGTGGAATTCTTGCGGTGGGATGTGTCGTGCCGGAAGTTTGTGTCGAGATCTTTCGCGCGTTCAAGGCGGGCGAAGAGGAATATGCGGCGATGCTCCAGTCGAAACTCACGCTGCTCGCCACCGCTGTCCCGACTAAGTATGGCATTGGTGGGCTGAAGGCCGCGCTCGACATGGCAGGTTATCGTGGCGGAAACGTACGAGCGCCATTGCGCGCCCCAGATGAATCCGCGCGCGCGGAAATCGCCACGCTTCTGGACAGGATGCCCCGATTTTCAAGATCTGCGTCAGACCTGTAGAATGAACCGCAGGAGCCTGAACCATCTTGAGTACAGCCGAAGCCGCTTGTTATAGCACCCCCGAAGAATCAGGACTACGCGTCGAGACCATTCCCTTCGATCGAATCCCGCACCAGTCGCGCCTTTTTCTTGACTACCTGAAAGATCCCGTTGCATTGAGGAAGTTTTATCCTTCCGCAGTTCGCTTTCATCACGAGTTGCCGCAACGCGTCCCGGAGGTGCTTTCCAAATACGAAGTCGATCGAAACGCCGTCTGTGACGCACTCGCCGCGATGAACCAGCGCTGGGGTGCGGGCGAGGCGACACTCAAAAATATCGAATTGCTGCGCGAGTCAGATTGCATCGCAGTGGTTTCCGGGCAGCAGGCGGGTTTGTTTACTGGTCCACTCTACACGATCTATAAGGCGCTCTCGGCCGTGAAGCTCGCAGGCTGCCTACAGCAGAGAGATACAAAGGCAGTGCCGGTTTTCTGGATCGCTTCCGAAGATCACGATTTCGCGGAAGTGGCGAAGGCTGAGTTCATCGGTCGTGACTGCCAGCTCAAGAACGTCGAAGTCACCACTGCACTGCATAACGAAGGAGAACCCGTCGGACGGGTCATGTTGGACGAGTCGATCGATACGGTCGTGGATCGGCTTTTCGAGTTGTTGCCTGCTTCTGAATTTGCAGCAGACATGAAAGCACTGGTTAAGAACGCATGGCAGCCGGCGCGTGGTTACGCTGACAGCTTTGCGACTATGATGACGTCACTGCTCGGGCGTCATGGACTGATCTTTCTCGATCCACTCGATCCTGAGTTAAAGCGACTCGCTGCGCCACTTTATTCGGAAGCGGCTCGTCGCGCGCCCGAGATCGCAGCGGCGATTGAGAAGCGAAGCAGTGAATTGGAAAGCGACGGCTATCACGCGCAGGTGCTCGCTTCGGCAAATTCTTTTCCGCTGTTTCTTCATGACGAAGACGGGCGCCGGCACGCAGTCGTGCGGGTCGAGAATGGAAAATACAAAACCAAAGACGTCGAGCAGGAGTACACGGCTGACGAGCTGGCGACAATGGCGCAGGAGAAGCCCGAGCGGTTTAGTCCAAACGTGACGCTGCGCGCGGTGGTCCA
>DASUYO010000029.1:0-6102 GCA_036377375.1 Pyrinomonadaceae bacterium | reverse complement strand
CGATACGCGATTGTGCGTGGTCTCGAGCAGATGTTCGACGCGCCATTGTTGCTGCGCCGATTGTTGCGACAAGGGAGTGAAATCTCCCTGGAGCTGGAGAGTGAGAGTTTTTCATGAGCGCGCGTCGTAGACGAAATTCGGAATCGACAATCGCTATCTACGCAGCGATCGCCGGGAATTTGGCTATCGCGGTCACGAAGTTTGTTGCTGCCGCATTCACTGGCAGCGCAGCCATGCTATCCGAGGCGATTCATTCACTTGTCGATACAGGCAATGGTTTGTTGATATTGGTCGGTGTGCGAAAGAGTCGCAAACCGGCAGATTCCGATCACCCGTTCGGTCACGGGCACGAGCTATATTTCTGGACACTGGTCGTCGCTGTTCTCATCTTCGCCGTTGGCGGAGGCATGTCGGTCTACGAAGGAATCATTCATATCACGCACCCAGTGCAGGTGGAGAATAGGGTATGGAGTTATTCCGTGCTTGGTATAGCGGCTGTGTTCGAGGCAACGACATGGTTCTTAGGCTGGAAGGCTTTTAGTGCTGAGCGTGGACGCAAAGGCGTACTGGAAACGATTCACGAAACTAAAGATCCGACGAGTTTCACAGTGCTGCTTGAAGATTCCGCCGCACTGCTCGGATTGGTCTTTGCTTTCTTCGGCATCTTTTTGGGAAGTCAATTGGGTTTGCCCTATCTCGACGGTATGGCGTCAGTATTCATCGGATTGCTCTTGTGTGGCGTCGCGGTGCTGATGGTTTATGAGAGCAAAAGCCTGCTCATCGGCGAAGGGCTTGATCATGAGTCATTGAAGTCAATACGTGGACTCGTCGAAACAGATCCGGCAGTCGAGCGCGTTCGTCATCTTCATACAATGTACCTGGGCGCGCACGACGTGCTACTCACGGTCGAGCTCCGCTTCCGCAGCGAGATTACGGCGCTCGAGGTGCGACGAGCAGTCGGAAGAATCAGGGAAGCAGTTCAGTCGCAGCATCCGGATGTGACGCAAATCTTCTTCGGCGCCGAGTCGCTCAGCGAAGAGGGCGACCTCTCGATGGACCATGGTGGTTATCGAATCGGCCGACGAGCTTAAGCCACAAAAGGCACAAAAGACACAAAAAAGATCTCTTGATTTATGTTTTGTGCTTCTTGCGGCTTAACTAGACAGGCCGGTGTCGAGATCGCGGTAGAATTCCTGCTTACCACCCTCGAAATGATGACCGCTCGCTTTGATCGCGTAGAAGCGTTTCGAGCCTGGCGTTGATTGGTACAACGATTGTGCTTCGCTGAGCGGAGCCGTATCGTCGTCGGTCGCATTTAGAAAAACGATTGGTGTCTGAGTCAGCTTTTTCAAGTATTGATGTACATCGAAAACTTTCTCATGGGGTGTTTTGTGTGTGATGTAAATGAGTGCATCACTTGCTTTCCACGCGAGCTCACCATACATCGGCAGACTTATTGCGACGACCCTGTTTACCGGATGAGTGAACTCCGGCTGAGACGCTACGATTACGCTATAGCCCGCACCGAGTGACCAGCCTGCCAGGACCAGTGGCGCTTTGCCATCGATCCCCGGCTGCGCAATCGATAGTCGCGCGATCTCATCATAGTCGCGCGTCAGTTCTTCTGATGAAACTGGTTTCTGAGGAGTAGCAACCTTGACCAGGTAGTCTTTGGCGTCGATCCCAACGACAGTAATTCCAGTCGCTGCAATGTGCGCAGCGGTATCGGCACAAAACGGACTCCAGCCGCCGTCGCCACTCGTGAAGATCACGAGTGGTTGATTTGCTGCATGCTCCTGTTGATAGAGTTGAAGCTGTAGAGTTGGACCACCTCGAATCGTTGCTGGAAATGTAGAGTGTCTTACTTCGTGCGACAACTCCTCGGGAGTGACGTGATGATAAAACCTGTGATGCCACCTTGCGGCATATGCGCCGGCAACCGCGCCCACAATCACGAGGACCGCGGCAATTAGCAAAAGCCAACGAAGTATTCGACCGTATTTACTACCTTTTGTCGGGTCTTCCGTCATCGCACCATTCCTGTAGTCTGGGCCTGGCGCATCCACGTAACCGCATTGGCAAGCGCAGTATAGAATTCTTCACGGGCACCGCTAAACCTGTGATTACTCGCCTTGATGAGCACATACTTTTTTGGATCTCTGGCGACAGCAAACAATGCATTTCCCACCTTTTGCGGGCTGGCAGTGTCTGATGTGCTCTGGATCATGACGAGTGGCACGGGCGCAATCATGCCGAGGACGTTTTGACTGCGAAAGCCGTATAGCGCATTGCCTTCGGCGTTCAGATTTGCATGATTTCCGTTGACGCCACTGATGAGCTGGTTCTGTTTTGGCAGCCCAATTGAAATGATTCCGCCCCAGTTGGACCGCGTCGCAACGTCGGAGCCGACGGCAATGGCAAAGCCTGCGCCCAGTGACCAACCATAAATGTACACGGGCTCAGTGGCATTAACTTTCGCGTAATCGCGCACCACTTGCGCGATATCAGCATAATCCTGCGCGAGTTGTTTGATCGTGAGCGGATTCTCCATCGATGAGAACTCTCGAAGGTAAATCTTCGAGTCAATTCCTGCGACGGCAAAACCCATGTGGGCCAATTCCTGCGCAGTGCGCGGTGCCAGTCTGCGCCAGCCACCATCTCCACAGGCGTAGATCGCAGGCATCACCGAACGGTCACCTTGCGGCCGGTAGAAATGGACATTAAACGGCCGGCCTCGCACGGTGACGTCACGATCCTCTGTGACTACATCAGCCCACGTCTTTATGTCGTCAGGGTCATAGTAATCGGGCGGCACAGGCTCCTGGGCCGCGACACGGAACGTTGCTGTTAGAGCGATGAGGAGAGCAACGCCCAACAGAGTCCCACGATGAACGACGCAGCGTGTTTCCATGTTTTGATTTTGTCCTGAAAACCACCCGGACCTAGAAATTTCTCGAAACTAATGGCGTTACGAACTTGAACGACTGCATACACCATTCCGAGCGAGAGCCGCCGTTGATTGAAACAGAAATATCGCGGCTCCCATACGTGCGGGTGATATTTGGCTTTGTAACGATGGAGGAGCTTGAAATCGTATTGAATATTGGCGCGCTGGTAGACGAATCGCATCAGTCGCGTCAGCAGCGGGTGGTCCATCAAGTCCGGATCGTCCAGCAGCGCCAGCGGCGCAAGGCCCATCGATGCCATGTCATAACCTTCGTCGCGAAGGTAACGAAGGATCTCCGTTGTCAAAAGTTCCATCGTTCCACGTACGGCATCGGGCCTGCGCCGCGTTACGTCGAGGTAATACCCGTTGCGTCCATAAATTGGTTCACAAATAACAAACCCTTCGATCCGTCCAGTACCATTTTGTGATCGGGTTATGTAGTAGCGCTTTGCCGACGGCTGGTCCAAACCGAGCGAGCCGAGAACAAATCCCAACTCGCGATTGCCTTTACCTTTCAGCCATTCGTGCGAGATCGCTCTGATCTCTTCGTTGATAACTTCTGCACCTTCAGCGAATGGATGATGCTCGCTGACTATGAGGCCTGCACGCCGCGCTTTGTTGGTTGCAGCTCGCACCAATTCCATCATTCCGCCGGCGAGCGTGAAACGGTTCAGGTCGAATATTGCTTCCTTGCCAATCTGTACATCGCCAAAACCTTCCGCCCGAAATGCCTCCAGCATCGCCGGCGAAACCTGATACGCACCTACCGGCCTCATCACCGAAGCCGCAAAGTCGTGGATGAGGCGGGCCGCCCTATTGGGCGCGCATACAGGATCGCCGGCGATGAGCGCTGTCCCGCCGCTGAGCTGGTACGCTAAAAAACCGTCAACAGCAGGAGAGGCGAAATAAGATTTGGGTCCTTCGAGCAACACATACGAGTTTGAGCTTGTGCCGTAACGCCGGACCAATAAATCGAGTTGCGCTTTATCGATCTGCATTTTTGATTGATCAATAACTCAGCTTGTTCCGCCGGTAACGGTTATGCCGATGATGTCGATGATGGTGCTTTTTATGGTTGCGCCAATAATTTTTGTCGTGCTTGTCAGCACCGTTAGCGGAGCCTGCTTGCAAACCAAACGTGGAAGCACCAATCAGCAAAGCGCCTGCTAACACAAATGAAAATAGTTTCCTCATGCCGTGTTCCTTTCAAAGATATCGAAGCCAACGCTGGTGATTTGGCAATGACCATGCCAGTGAAAAAGACATTGATTGTTCGCGAGTGAGGCTACTTAGTAAGCGTTGTGACTGTGACAGGTTTGTGGAGACAACAAGACCGCCACACCGCTTAGCCTGCGAAGTAGGCGTAAGCATAGAACCTGAGGCGTAAGCCCCAGGATCAAACAATAGGATTTTTGAGTTCGTGAAACGGGCGACAGTCATTAAACTTTCAACGCTTTCGCCCACTATCGCGGGCTCGAATCTATGAATGTGATCTGCAACCTGGGGCTTGCGCCCCAGGCTTTATGCTTACGCCCGCTTCGCAGGCTAAGAGAGATTGTTTGTGCCTTTTCGCTGCTGAAGGTGGCATGATCCTTGCCGCTGCTGCGCTGGCGGGCAAGTGCCTGAAGGGTGATAATTAGCTGCACGATGCGAACTGCAAGACTTCATACCAGAACAACTCTGCTTAGCTCCGTGATTATCGTCGCGATGTTAGTTGGAGCTCTGGTACTCACCAGTGCGGCGATCGCAAACATCGAGCGCAGGGATGACCAGGCAGTTGCCGAAATTCAGGCGCGCGATCTGGCGCAGCATATCAGCGACATGAAGTTTTCCCGCGATGCTGAAACCCTCGCGCGCGCCGCCAATCTAATCAAGGGATCTCGACCTGGTATTGTCAGCGTGCGTATCTGGGATCTTTCACAGGGCGACTTTGTCGAGAAGGCCGCGGCCAACGACAGTGCGCCGGCGGCGCCAATACCCGAGGACACGAAGAACGCATTGCGCCGTAGTGTTGGCCCAACTGGTGCAGGCAAGGTTTCATCCGATTCAAACCAGTCGTTATACCGGATCTTCGCGACTACTTTTGACAATGGGCGGCCGAGTGGAGCTGTAGAAATTGTCCAGCAGTTCGACAGTATCTGGTCAGTCGCGTTTCGTTATCTCAAAAGCGTCCTCTGGATGTCGTTAATCGCAATTGCACTGATCATGGCGGGCACGTATTTCCTGTTCCGGCAGCTCCAATTGACGACAAGACTTGAAACTGAGAAGGGCATTCTTCGTGATCGAGTTCGCGAAGCTACCATCGAGCTGGAGAAACGAAACCAGCAGCTTCAGGAGACCAACCTCGAACTCTGGCGCAGCAATCGCCGCATGAATGAATTGGGACGTCTCGCCGCTGCCGGTCAAACAGCCGCGCACTTTGCGCACGAAGTGGGAACTCCACTCAACCTGATCAGCGGTCACGTTCAACTGCTCAAATCCGATCTGGATCGCGATCCTCGCGACGCTGAGTCGCGCATACGAACCATCAGCGCCCAGATAGAGCGCATTGAAAGAATTGTTCGCCGAATGCTCGACAAGACGCGGTTCGAAACTGAGCTTTCGCCGCTCGATCTGAACGCAGTATTGCGCAAACTCTTCGACGCGATGTCGCCCGCGTTCGACAAGCGAGACATTCGACTCGTCGAAAACCTCGCTATTAATCTTCCGCTGATGGCCGGCTCGTCAGATCGTTTACAGCAACTGTTTTTGAATCTTATCAACAACAGCATGGACGCGATGCCTGAAGGCGGCGAGATTCAGATTCATACTACGGTTGACGACAAGGCAGGTAAGGCACAACGAATCGTCGTCGATTTCACAGATACTGGATTTGGCATGACTTCGGACGTGATGACTCACATCTTCGACCCGCTCTACACCACGAAAGGTCGCGGCCACGGAACCGGTTTGGGATTGGTGATTGTCAGTCAAATCGTCACTGAACATGGAGGCACGGTTCAAGTTCAAAGTGAGATTGGAAAAGGCACGCGCTTTCGACTTACATTTGCCGCGATCCCAAATGAATTGGCTTCGGAAATAGATGAGCACGAGGCTGAAGTCGAGTTTATCCGATGAAACGCATTTTAGTTGTTGACGACGATCAGGATTCCTGC
>DASUYO010000028.1:0-3546 GCA_036377375.1 Pyrinomonadaceae bacterium | reverse complement strand
CGCGTTCATCCAACGCTCGTAGAGCTCTTTTGGTAACGCCTCGCCGGCCGAATAACAGAAACGAAGACTCGCAAGATCCTCTCTTGAGGCGCCGGGCACATTGAGCATCGAATTGATCATGGTGGGAACGGTGGTGAGGATGGTCGGCTTGTAATGCTTGATGACTTCAAACATCTTTTCTGCTGTCGATCGCTCGGCGAAGAGCGCTGTCGCGCCGCCAACAGCAAAAGGGAAGAGCAAGTTAGTTCCCGTTGCATAACCGAAAAACAGCTTGGGCACCGAGACGGTGAGATCGTCGGCGCAGACGCCCATCGTTGTCTTCGCAAATACTTCGGTGTTGAACGGAAGATCGTGTTGAAGATGGACCGCGCCTTTCGGATGCCCGGTCGAGCCTGATGTGAATAACCAGATCGCGATATCGTCACGGCGTGTGTCGGCGGGCGGGCATTCGTCGGAGGCGCTGTTCACGAGGGCGCCGAAGTTGGTCCAGGTGATGTTTTCACGAGACGGGCGGCCACGGAGGGCCGCCCCTACAGTTGCTTGCTCATCGCCAACGACCAGGACGCTGCGCAGATAGCGAGAGCTTGCGGTCGCTTCTGCAAATGTTTTCAGCAGTGAGTGGTGAACGACTGCGACCTTCGCGCGCGTGTAGTCCAAGTAGTACTCATAATCCGCCACCGGCAATAGCGGATTGACCATCGTGATCACCGCGCCAATACGCGCTGCTCCAAACCACGTCCAAACAAACTCCGGGCAATCGGGCAGGACCAGCAGCACACGATCTTCAATACCAGCACCAGACTCGCGCAAGGCGTTGCCAGTTTGATTCGAGAGTCGCGCTACTTCGCCATAAGTCCACTGTCGATCTTCAAAGTAGAGACAGACTTTGTTCTCCCGCCCTTCCTCCAGGTTGTGGTAGAGGAAGTAGTCGGCCATATTGAATCGTTCAGGAAAAGATGGCAGCAAACTTAAATCCTACGGTTGGGTTTTGCCTTGCGACTGGAAGACACTCTCGAGATACTTTGCCAACGTCGCTTCATCTTCGGGACTGCTCGAATTGAACTTCAACGCAAACCCAATCTCAGGGGCTTGATTGACAACTTCAGCCCAGAAGTTAATGGGCCTTTGATCGGGAAGTTGAATTTCCAGCCAGATAAGCTCTTTTGCGTCAACCGTGCCGCCGGAGAGTACGAAGCAGCCATTGCGACTGAGATCAGTGATCGTGGCGTTCTCGCGTGAGAGCGCGCCTTCCCAACGGGCTGGTAATTTCACCCGCGCGCGCGGTGCCGATCTTCTTTCTTTTTCCATTTGTGTTGTTCGCTTCAGTGTGCGAACGGACAACCACCCTCACCATGCCGGACGTCGAGATGCGTGCGCGCCTCCCAGAGCTCAGGAAAGAATTTTTTATCAAGCGTGGTTTTAAGATAGCCGATACCTTCCGAGCCGCCCGTGCCGCGCTTAGCGCCGACCATGCGCTCCACCATTTTTATGTGGTGCGAACGCCAGAGCGAAAAATATTCATCGTGCTCCAGCAGCGCTTCAGCGAGTTGAAACTCTTCATAACGTTGTTCAAAATGCGTGAGGACTTCGAGCACTGCTCTGGTCCGTTCTTCATACGCCTTTTTCTGCTGGGCCGAATCGGCGTCCGCTGGAGTTAGCGGAGCCTGTAGACCGCGGCGTTGCAGCACACGATAGAAACACTCCGCGAGAGACGGACGCGCCATTCGCGCTCGAAGACGTTCGTGAGCAAACTCATCGCTCGAGAATTCGCGCAGGATATTCTGATCCTTCAGACCCGAAGAGAATTCGATCTCACGAAACTGCATTGACTGAAAACCACTGGCGGGATTGAGCTGATCGCGAAATGCCAGAAAACTGATCGGCGTCATGCTTTCGAGAATATGAATTTGATTGACGAGTAGCTTCTCGATCTCTACCACGCGCTGCAAAGCGCGTGTGGCCACCGGCACGCGATCCTCTTCCAACATCTGTATCGCCGCATCCAGCTCGTGCAGGATCTGTTTGAACCAAAGCTCGTAAGCCTGGTGGACAGTTATGAAAAGTAGCTCGTCGTGATGTACTGGAGACGAAAGGCAATCCTGAAGGTTAATCAGATCCTGAACACGAAGGTACTTGTTGTAGGAAAGAGGCGGATTGTCGCCGTATTTCTTAGACATCTAAAATGCAGCTCCCGCCGCTTCATGTTCTTTATAGCTCTCGCTCTCACCAATCTTTTTCATTTCCTTGATTACGAGCTCCAGCTCGTCGTCAGCGGTGTAGAAATGTGGTGAAACGCGAATGCCGGCGCCAGGCCGGTAGTCAACTATAAACTCGCGATGGATCAGTTCTTTCGTGATCGCACCGGCATGCTCGTGAGCGATCGTAATTGTTCCGCCGCGGTGTCTCACATCTTTCGGACTCGTGACGCTGAACCCCGCTTCTTCCGCGAGATCGATGAGATACTCCGTTTGCCGCATGCTCTTCTCGCGGATCCGATCCACTCCGATCTGGTTAATGATCTCGTAGCCTGATTGAGCTGCGTAGAGTGCCGGAATAGCCGGCGAGCCGTGCAGGAACCTCGCGATGTTCGGTGCGTAACGCATCGCGGTATCAAAAGCAAAAGGTGATTCATGGGCCATCCAGCCCGTGGTCTTCGGCTCCAGTTTGGCTTGCAAGTCAGGCCTGACGTAAAGGTAGCCCGCGCCTGGTCCACCACACAGCCATTTCACTGACCCGCCTGTCGCAAAATCGGCATTCAGCTCTTTCACACTGAAGGGAACCGTGCCTGCCGATTGATAAGCGTCCAGCACGACCATCGCACCGACTTCATGCGCTCGATCAATGATCGCCTTCGCGTCCTGCAAAAACGCGCTCTTGAAAAGAACATGTGAGAACGGAACAAGCAGCGTTGTTTCATCAATTGCCGCGAGCATTCGTTCCAGTGGAACCGTCATGCCATCATCCGATTTCACGATTTCGATTCGGAGATTGCCGTCGCGCGCGTGAGCCTCGTAGACGTACATCACCGACGGGAAGTTGAGCTCTGAATAAACGATCTTGTTGCGTTGCGGCGTCGGTTTGATACAGGAGAGAATGAGCGATTGGCAAATCGAGACGTTCTGGTGCATCGCCACTGTGCCCGGCTCGGCGCCAATAATGCGCGCCACTTCATCGCCAACTGTGACGGGCATGTCCCACCAGCCTTCTGCCCATGCCCGCACGCCGCGGGTTGCCCAAATGTCAGCATACTCGTGAAGCCGTTCGTACGTCGCTTTGGGCATTGCGCCAAGACTGTGCGAGATCAGGTAGACAGTCTTATCGAGAATGGGAAACTCGCTGCGCCACTTTAGTAAATCGTCAGACAAATAAAGACCTCCTGCTTCCAGTAATGTAACAGATTACGCATATCCCGTGTAATGCGTGTAATCTGTGTAAGAGAACATGTGGAAATTTGCGAATCCAATCAAACATCCAATAGCCGAAACGCGGTGGCCCACTGCGGAAGAGGCGGCGCGTTCTCGACTGTTCAGTCCCATTGCCATCGGT
>DASUYO010000027.1:0-17780 GCA_036377375.1 Pyrinomonadaceae bacterium | reverse complement strand
ACGCGCGTCGTGTAAGTGCGAACAATACCCAGCACTCCGCTCAACCTGTGAGGCGCGAGACCCGTGCCGATAATCGCACCACCCGCAACTGTTGTTGACGAAGTGACAAACGGATAGGTGCCGTGGTCCACGTCCAACAACGTCGCCTGCGCGCCTTCGAGCAGTATCGAGCGTCCTTCAGTTGCGGCGACGTTGAGGTAATGCGTGGTGTCGGCAATGAATGGACCAAGTCGCTCAGTCAGCACCGACATCTCTTTGAAGATCTCATCGGCATTCAGACGCTCGCCACCGTAAGCCTCAATGATGCGATTTGCATCTTCGAGATTGCGCTCGATGCGCGAACGAAGCACGTCTGGAACGAGCGCATCCGCAGTACGAATCCCGCGTCGTCCGGCTTTGTCTTCGTACGCGGGCCCGATGCCGCGCAACGTAGTGCCGACTTTCTCATTGCCAAGACGCTCCTCGCTCGTATGGTCCAAAGCGCGGTGATAGGGAAGTATCAAATGCGCGCGAGAGCTAATCTTCACGCGCTCGGGTGAGACTTCGATGCCCTGTTGCGTTAGACGATCCGCCTCGACGAAAAAGGCTTTGGGATCGATGACCATGCCGTTGCCGAGGACGCAAGTCTTGCCGCGGTGGACGATTCCGGAAGGCAGTAAATGCAAGACAAACGATTGATCACCGACCTGGACCGAGTGGCCGGCGTTATGTCCACCCTGGTAGCGCGCAACAATGTCGAAGCGCTCAGCGAGCAGATCGACGATCTTGCCTTTACCTTCATCGCCCCATTGGGCGCCAATCACTGCGATTACTTTAGACACGGATTTACTCGGATTAAGAACGGATTAGAGCTTGACGATCTCCTCGTATAGCTTGAGATATTTTTTGGCGGCGGCTTCCCATGAATTATCGACTGACATTCCGTTGTGCTGAATCTTTCGCCACTGCTCGGGCCGCGCATAAAAGTAAAGGGCTTCGCGTATTTTTTCAAGCAAAGCACCAGCTTCATACGGTCCAAACTTGAACCCTGTGCCCAATCCATCCAATGGATTGAACTGTTGGACCGTGTCGTCCAGGCCACCAGTTGCACGCACAATCGGAACAGTGCCGTAACGCATGCTGTACATCTGGTTCAGACCGCAAGGCTCATAGAGCGACGGCATGAGAAACATGTCAGCGCCGGCCTCGATCTGATGCGCGAGTGGCTCGCCCGCATAACCTTTGTAGATGCCGACTCGCTGCGGAGCCGTGTCATGCCACCATTGCAAAAAGTCTTCGTACTCTTTGGCGCCCGCGCCGAGCGCGATGAAAACCGAGCCGGTTTCAAGAATTGGATACGAGATCTGTCGAATCAGATCGTAACCCTTCTGGCCCACCAGTCGCGAGATGATGGCAAGGATTGGACGATTCGGATCTTCAGGCAAACCGAAGCGTCGCAGCAGATCGAGCTTGCACTCACGTTTGCCTGATAAATCTTCTGCTGAAAAGTTTGCCGCAATGTGCGGATCGGTTTCCGGGTTCCAGAGACTGTAGTCGACGCCATTGGTGATGCCCGCAAGACGATCACTACGCGCACGCAACAACCAATCGAGTCCATGGCCCTGTTGGGGAGTTTGTATCTCGCGCGCGTAGCGCGGACTTACTGTCGATAGCGCATCCGCTGCGATGATGCCGGCTTTAAGTGCCGAGGCGTGACGGTCCAACATGAAATCATCACGCTCCGGCGGATCGCCAAAGCCAAGCCACCACAGATCGCCTGCATCAAACAGGCCCTGGTAGCCGACGTTATGAAGTGAAAACAGACTGCGCGTGTTTCGAAAGAACTCTTCGTAACGGCGACGCGCGCGAAGCTCGGCCATTGCAAAGCCGCAGGGCCAGTCGTTTCCGTGCACGACATCAGGCACAAAGCTCAAGTGCTTTAGCAGTGCGAGCGCAGCACGCGAGAAGAACGCGAAACGAATGTGATCGTCGTTGTCACCATAGATTGACGAACGCGCGAAGAACTCGGGCGCTTCAAGCAGATACGCGGGCGTGCCTGTGGCGTCGCTATACCAGAAGCATACCTGATGAATTTTGCCGCGCCACTCGACGCTGACGTTCTCGACAGAACCGCCGTTCAGCAGAGTGCGATCGACTTGATCGTAGAGTGGGAGGATGAGTTTCGCATCGACATCGAGCGACTTCAGCGCCTGGGGCAGTGCACCTGATACGTCCGCCAGCCCGCCGGTCTTGGCAAAAGGCACAGCTTCAGAAGTCAGGATGGCGACACGCATTCAAGAAGGATGGCCACAAAAAGGCACAAAAGTCACAAAATGTTTATTGTGCCTTTTGTGCTTCTTTGTGGCTGATTTAATTAGCTCTGCATCGATGCGAGAAACTCAGCGTTGGATTTCGTCTTCTCGAGTCGCTCGAGCACCACTTCCATCTGCTCAACCGGCGAGAGTGGATTCAACACCCGTCGCATCACCCAGATACGATTGAGGTCTTCCTTGCTGATGAGCAACTCTTCCTTGCGCGTGCCCGAGCGTTGCAGATCGATTGCCGGGAACAGGCGCTTGTCGCTCAAACGGCGATCGAGATGGATTTCCGAGTTACCGGTGCCTTTGAACTCTTCAAAGATCACGTCGTCCATGCGTGAACCGGTATCGATCAGGGCGGTGGCGATGATGGTCAGCGAGCCACCTTCCTCGATGTTGCGGGCTGCGCCGAAGAATCGTTTCGGACGTTGCAGTGCATTCGAATCAATACCACCCGAGAGAATCTTGCCGCTCGGTGGTACCACCGCGTTGTGCGCACGCGCGAGACGTGTGATCGAGTCGAGCAGGATGACGACGTCGCGTTTGTGTTCGACGAGTCGCTTCGCTTTCTCAATGACCATGTCGGCTACTTGCACGTGGCGCGTCGGCGGTTCGTCGAAAGTAGACGAAATAACTTCGCCGTTAACCGAACGCTGCATGTCGGTGACTTCTTCAGGTCGCTCGTCAATGAGGAGCACGATCAGCGTCGTTTCCGGATGGTTCTGCGTCACGGAATTCGCGATCGTTTGTAGCAGCATCGTCTTACCGGTGCGCGGCGGAGCGACGATCAACCCACGTTGACCTTTGCCCAGTGGCGTCACAAGATCGATGACACGCGCGGAGAGGTTCTCCGCCGCCGTCTCCATCTTCAACTGCTCGTCCGGATACAAAGGCGTGAGATTGTCGAAGAAGACTTTCTCTCGCGCCTGATCGGGCGACTCGAAGTTGATCGCTTCAACTTTGATCAGCGCAAAATAACGTTCACCCTCTTTGGGCGGCCGGATCTGGCCGCTGACGGTGTCACCGGTGCGCAAGTCAAACTTGCGAATCTGCGATGGCGAAACGTAGATGTCGTCAGGCCCTGGCAGATAGTTGTACTCAGGCGCGCGGAGAAAGCCGAAACCATCCGGCAACGTTTCCAGCACGCCTTCGGAGAAGATGAGACCGCTCTTCTCCGTCTGTGCTGCCAGGACTTTGAAGATGAGCTCCTGCTTACGCATGCCGGTCGCGCCGGGCACGTCCATGCTTTTCGCGATCTGCGTAAGTTTGGAGATGGACATCTCCTTAAGATCAGCCAGATTGTGAAAGCCCTCGTTCTTGCCGTCGCGGCTTTCTCTGGATTCTCGTTCTGGAGCTTCGGCAGTTGCTACAGTGGCGCCGCCGTCTTCTCCATTGGCGTCGTTGTTCGCGCTTGATGCGCGTGAACGTGTTCTTTGTGACATATCAGTTGTTCTCTAAAATTCTTTAGGCACTTTCCAAGCGGTTATCAGTTAACTAAATGTGGATGTGAACGATTATGGCGAGAGATGCAGGACGCGCGTTGAGCCTCCCACGTCATTCGCGGGGCAATTATCTGATTCTCCTCAAACGGTGCTATGCAATGTAACTCAACTTTACGCGCGCGGCAAATCAGTAACGTTTTGATGCCACCCAGGCAACGAGCGTGGCCCAAATATTAAGTTGACCAAAAGGGGGCTGATGAGTTTTTTGGATTCGGCTTAGGATAATAGCTTAACGTCGCAAAGCGCAAACGTGAGCAACACATCTGTGTGTAATGTATGGACAAAACGATCCACATTACACAGAAGTTTCAATCATGCTGATCAATTGCGCTTTTTATCACACGCCAAAGCTCTTCACGACCTCGACCGCTCTTGGCGGAGTAGGCCATCACGCTATCGTCATTGAGCACGCGTGCAATGTGCCCCAGATTCTTTCTCAACTCGTTGTTCGAAAGCTTATCGGATTTCGTGGCAACAATTAACCGCGGCTTGTCACTTTCTTCAAGCCATTCGTGAAGCTGCAAATCCTGTTTTGTGGGTTCGTGGCGCGAATCTACGAGATGAATTGATAGCACAAGCTGGCGGCGCTTGGCAAGATAACTGGTCGCCATCTCGCCCCAACTTGATTTTATTTCTCTCGGTACGCGTGCGTACCCAAAGCCAGGAAAATCTACGAAGCGAAACTGATCGTTGATCTCGAAAAAGTTCAATGACTGGGTTCTGCCTGGGGTTGACGACGTGCGCGCTAGACCATGGACTTTGAGTAAGGAGTTGATCACGCTCGATTTGCCGACATTCGAGCGTCCGAGAAACGCGATCTCGGGTTTGGAATCTCGTGGCCAGTCGTCCTCTTTAAATGCGCTCTTGAGAAATTGAGCTTTAATAGAGCCACGGATTTTCACGGATGAACGCGGATTAGATCCGTTTTCATCCGTGAAAATCCGTGGCTTCATTTTAAATTAATTACCTGCGGCAGCGGCTTGCGCAGCGGCTCGTTGCTGATAAAGCTCAACGATCTTTTGAATGCGCTCACGAATATTGGCGACTTTCGCCTCATAATTCGGCAGCGCCTTCACGACCTTTTCCAGGTGCGCGAGATAGTCCGGATTACCACTCTCTTCTCTCAAGGCTGCCAAAAACGGCTCCATCTTCGCATAAACAAAGATGTGCTCGCCGTTGGCGTCGTTGAACATCGTCTCATCGATCGCGCCGTTGTTTACGAGTGAGCACGCCATGTCCCAGTAAGTAACGACCATGCGATAGTAACCACTTTTATCGCTGGTTAATACGTCCATAAAATCTTTTGGCGATTGGGGGTTGAAGGTGAAAAACCAGGTGCGCGCCTCGCGCATTGTCTTCTCCCGCCGGAGGTCATAAAGCTTCAGAATAAGATCTGCATCTTTGTATTTACTCATTTGCTTCTCCTGATTTAACAGATTACACAGATCTACACAGAGATATCTGTGTAATCTGTGGATGGTTTTAGTCGGAAATTAACTTGTTTGAATTCCTTGCGAAGGCTGCTCGGTAGTCCACAACGGTGGACCTTCGTCGGTGGCGGCCTGTGTTGGGCACGAGTCTTCGAGCGCCAGCGATAACACTTCATCGATCGTCTCGACGAAATGAATGCAGAGTGCGTCTCGAACTTCCTCGGGCAGCTCAGTCAGATCCTTCTCATTGTCTTTCGGCAGAATGATTGTATCGATGCCGAAGCGATGTGCAGCGAGCAACTTCTCTTTGACGCCACCGATCGGCAACACCTTGCCGCGCAACGTAATCTCGCCAGTCATCGCTACATTCTTTTTCACTGCGACTCTCGTTAGCGCTGAAGCCATCGCAGTTGCCATCGTGATGCCGGCGGATGGCCCGTCTTTCGGAATGGCGCCTTCAGGAATATGAATGTGCAGATCGCGTTTGCGGATGAAGTCGAGACTCATGCCAAGACGTTCTGCTCTGGCGCGAATGCAAGTCAACGCAGCTTGCGCCGATTCCTGCATCACGTCTCCGAGTTTGCCTGTCAACGTTACGCCGCCACGGCCTTTGACGAGAGTTGCTTCAATCTGGAGCACTTCGCCGCCGATCTCAGTCCACGCCAATCCGGTTCCGAGACCGATTTCACTATGAGCTGCGACTCCTTGTTGTCGGAACTTGATTGGGCCAAGCATCTCGCGAACGCGTTCCGCATCGACAACTACGGCCGGCGTGTTTTCGTCCGCCTGTTCGGCGACAAACTTACGCGCGAGCTTCCGGCAGCACGAGCCGATCTCGCGCTCGAGATTGCGGACTCCTGCTTCGCGTGTGTAGTGACGAATGATTTCGAGAATGCCTTCGTCTGTAAAATCAAACTGCTCCAGTTTCAGACCATTGGCTTCCGCCTGTTTGGGTACCAGGTGTCGCTTTGCAATCTCGAGTTTCTCACGCTCGGTGTAGCCAGAGAGTCTGAGTATTTCGAGACGATCCTGTAGTGCAGGCGGAATCGTGTGCAGGACGTTGGCGGTAGCAATGAAAAAGACTTTCGAAAGATCGTATTCAACGTCGAGGTAGTGATCCTGAAACGTGTGATTCTGCTCCGGATCGAGAACCTCGAGCAGTGCCGCGCTTGGGTCGCCACGAAAGTCTGCGCCGAGTTTGTCGACTTCATCCAGCAGCAGCACCGGGTTCACTGTGCCGGCCTTCTTCATCATCTGAATGATCTGTCCGGGCAGCGCGCCGATGTAGGTGCGACGGTGACCACGAATCTCAGCTTCATCGCGCACGCCGCCTAAGGAGAGACGCACGAACTTCCGGCCTGTAGCTCGCGCAATCGATTTTCCAAGACTTGTCTTGCCAACTCCCGGAGGACCAACGAAGCAGAGAATCGAGCCCTTCGGATTCTTTACCAGTTGCCGCACGGCAAGATATTCCAGAATTCGTTCTTTGATCTTCTCTAGTCCGAAGTGATCTTCGTTCAATACCTCTTCAGCTTTGGTTAGGTCTTTGATCTCTTTTGATTTCTGCTTCCACGGCACGCTGATCAACCAGTCGATGTATGTTCGCGAGACTGTGCCTTCAGCAGACATCGGCGGCATGGCTTCCAGACGATGCAGCTCCTGCATGGCCTTCTCTTTGGCCTCTTCAGTCATGCCGGCTTCTTCAATCTTCTTCTTCAGCTCTTCGAGCTCTGCTTTCTCGTCCTTGCGACCGAGCTCTTTGTGAATCGCTTTGATCTGCTCGTTGAGGTAGTACTCCTTCTGCGCTTTCTCCATCTGCCGCTTGACGCGAGTTTGGATTGTGCGGTCGAGTTGTCGTTTCTCGATCTCTGTTTCCAGCAACTCGATCAGACGTTGCAGGCGCGCCTGAGTGGAAAAGATCTCCAGCAGCCCCTGTTTGTCTTCGACTGAGATTCGCAGTTGTGATGCAAGAGCATCGGCGAGGTGTGACGGCTCCTGGTTGCGCAACGCGGTTTGAAGCGCGTCGGTTTGTGTGTCAGGTGCGAGTCGCAGATGTTGCTCGACGAGTTGACCGACTTTCTGAATGAGCGCGTCGAGACGTGTGCCCTCTTCGTTAACTATCGGAGCACGGCGCACGAGCGCCATGAACGCTCCATCAGAGTTTTCCACACGGACGGTAGTCGCGCGCTCGCGGCCTTCCACGACCACTTTGATCTGGCCATTCTCCTGTTTTTGCGACTGGAGAATGCGGCCGAGCGTACCAACCCCGTAAATCTGTTCCGGGGTGGGCTCGTCGATGGTGGCGTCGTGCTGAGTGGCTAAGAAAATCGTGCGGTCCGTCGCCAGGGCCTGCTCGAGCGCCCTGACTGACCCGGCACGTCCTATTTTGAAGGCGACTTTGGTAAACGGGAAAATCACGACGTCGCGAATCGGCACCATGGGGTACCACGCTACGTCGGAGGGGGTTCTGTCTGAATATTCTTCCATGGTTACTACAACTTTATCTGAGAAAGAGGCCTAATTGTAAAACATTTCCGGGCCGCAAAAAAGCACGAGACCGATAAAGCAGAGTTTCGGGGGCACTATGTGCCTTTTTGTGGCAAATATTCGATGCGGTCTAGGCGGCGGCCCCGTCGATTCCGGTGAGACCTTCACCCGGAATGGCGCGGCGACGTTCGACCATTTCGCTGGTTATAACGAATTCTTTGACTCGTTTCTGAGAAGGAAGGGTGTACATTGCGTCAAGCAACAGCTCTTCGAGGATCATCATCAGGCCGCGGGCACCCACTTTCCGCTCAACGGCCTGTCGGGCGACAGCCTTGAGCGCATCCTCAGTAAACTTCAGCTTGACATTATCGAAGTCAAACTTCTTTTGATATTGCTTAACGAGAGCATTCTTTGGCTCGGTAAGAATTTTGATAAGTGCTCCCTCGTCGAGCTCGTGAAGCACGCCGCAGACCGGCAGGCGGCCGACAAACTCCGGGATCAATCCAAAACGAATGAGATCTTCAGGCTGCACTTGTGCCAGCGCTTCGGCATGACGATGAGAGCCTGACTTCACTTCGGCATGGAAGCCGAGCGACTTATTGCGCAAACGTTTTTCGATCACCTTCTCGAGTCCGACAAACGCACCGCCACACACGAACAGGATATTTGTTGTGTCTACCGGGAAAAACTCCTGGTGTGGGTGTTTGCGTCCTCCCTGTGGTGGAACATTGGCGACCGTTCCCTCGAGAATCTTCAAGAGCGCTTGCTGCACGCCTTCGCCTGACACATCGCGCGTGATCGATGGGTTCTCATCCTTACGACAAATCTTGTCGACCTCGTCGATGTAGATGATGCCTTGCTGTGCACGTTCGACGTCGCCGTTCGCTGCCTGTAGCAACTTCAGAATGATGTTCTCGACGTCTTCACCAACGTAACCAGCTTCAGTCAACGTCGTCGCGTCGACGATGGTGAAGGGAACTGCGAGCATGCGCGCGAGCGTCTGTGCCAGCAGGGTCTTCCCTGTGCCTGTCGGGCCGATCAGAAGAATGTTGGCTTTCTGAATCTCGACGTCTGAACGACGACGGCCGAGCTCGATTCGCTTGTAGTGTTGATAGACGGCAACGGCCAGGCGCTTCTTTGTTTCCTCCTGGCCGATCACGTATTCGTCTAAAAAACTTTTGATTTCTCCGGGCTTGGGAAGTGGCGGGCGGGTCGCTACTGATTCTGCCTGTTGATCGTCGGTGATGATCTCGTTGCAGATGTCGATGCACTCATTGCAAATGTATACAGTGGGTCCCGCGATGAGCTTCTTAACTTCATTCTGAGACTTACCGCAGAATGAGCAGCGCAGAGTATCATCAGTTCGTCTCACCATAATCTCGCGATGAAGCTCCTTTGGGGGCCGCGCTGTCCTACTCTCTGTGCGCGATGACCTCGTCTATTAAACCATATTCTTTGGCCTGCATGGCAGACATTATTTTATCGCGTTCGACGTCGCGCTCGACGGTGTCGTATGACTGTCCGGTGTGCTTCGCGATAATTTGGGAGGTGAGCTCGCGCATTCGCAGGATCTCTTCTGCTTGAATACGGATGTCTGTTGCCTGACCTTGTGATCCGCCTGAGGGTTGGTGAATGAGGATACGCGAATTAGGAAGGGCGAAACGTTTTCCTTTTGCGCCCGCGGCCAACAGCAGAGCCCCCATCGATGCGCATTGTCCGACGCAAATGGTCGTGACATCCGGGCGAATGAATTGCATCGTGTCGTAGATCGCCATACCGGCAGTGATCGAGCCACCCGGTGAATTGATGTACAGGTTGATGTCTTTTTCAGGATCTTCAGCTTCGAGAAAAAGCAGTTGGGCTACGATTAGGTTGGCAATCTGATCGTCTATCGGGGTACCCAGGAAAATAATATTATCTTTCAGTAGTCGCGAGTAAATATCGAAGGCGCGCTCGCCTCGTGAAGTTTGCTCGACGACCATTGGGACTAGAGCCATACAGTTCTAACCTCTGTGTAATCTGTTGATGGCCTACTCATCCGCCGGAGCGTCTTCCGCTTCCTTTGGTTCGGTCCACTCTACATCCGTAATACGTGCATTATTGATCAAAAGATCAAGCGCTTTACGACTGCGCAATCTGTGCGCGATGCTACGTTCGCCTCCATTCTTTGTCAAGGCAGCCCGCACCTGCTCTTTTGACTGTCGTGAAGCAGTTGCGATCGACTCGATCTCGGCTTCAACTTCCTCATCCGAGACCGTGATATTTTCCGCCTCCGCAATCTTCTCGAGCAGCATTGTAGTACGAACGTCCTCTTCCGCTTGCCCCTTCAATTCTTCGCGCGCACTCTCCCAGTTTATCTCCGGGTTCTGTAGATTGACGCCACGCTGCATCATCTGACGCGCAACAGTTTGCAGCCGGTGGTTTGTCTCATGCTCTACCAGACTCTCCGGCACTTCGAACTTGTGTGCATCGAGAAGCTTGCGCAACACTTCGTCGCGTAAACTGCGATCGGATTCGAAAGTAGCTCTCGCTTCGAGCTCTTCGCGCGTCTTTGTCTTCAATGCTTCGACGGAATCGAGGTCGCCACCGAGACTCTTGGCAAATTCATCGTCGAGCTCGGGTAATTCTTTTTTGCTGACACCGGTGACAACCGTCGAATATTCCACCTTCTTGCCGGCCAGGCTTGGCGACGAGAAGTCTGACGGATACTCGACAACGAAAGTCCGTGTCTCGTCGGGTTTGACACCGGTAAGATTCTCGGTGAATTCCTTCTGCACGTTCTCACCGCCGAGGACCACCTCAACGTTGTCTACTTTGATCTCTTCCTCCTCGGGTTGATCGACGAACTTTCCAAGCGCATTCACTGTCACCGTATCGCCCAGCTCGGAGGCTCGATCTTCCACTGGTTGCAGCGACGCGGAGGAGTCGCGCAAGGTTTCGAGAAAGTGATCAATGTCAGCATCGGTGATGGGACGTTTGCGACGATTGACTTCGAGGCCTTTGTAGTTTTCCAGTTTTATCTCGGGAAGTACTTCGACGCCGACTTTCACTATCAACGCTTGCTCGCCGAAATGTTCGAGGGCGTCGGTATTCTCCAGCTCCACGTTGGGCTCGCCGAGAGCTGCAAGCGAGTGCTCGTTGATGGCGTCGTTAACGGCTTGTGGGAGCAGCTCGCGCAATACCTCGCCGCGAATCTCGCTTTTGTAACGAGTACGCACGACTGAAGTGGGCGCATGACCGGGGCGAAAGCCGGGCACGTTCGCTGCTTTGCTGTACTTTTGACTGATACGATCGTAAGCGCTGCGGATCTCCGCAGCCTCGATCTCGATTCTGATCTCCTTGCGAGTCGGGGAGACGTCTGTTAGTTCGGTTTTCATCAGTTGAGTTTTGTTCTAATGGTGCGAAAGGGGGGACTCGAACCCCCACACCTTTCGGTACCAGATCCTAAGTCTGGCGCGTCTGCCAATTCCGCCACTTTCGCTCGCGAAAAACGCGCGATGAAGAATAGCACAGAGAATTAGCCGCGGATAAACGCGGATGACATATAATTTCCCGCGTTACTCCATCTCA
This sequence comes from Pyrinomonadaceae bacterium, assembly GCA_036377375.1. GTDB lineage: Bacteria > Acidobacteriota > Blastocatellia > Pyrinomonadales > Pyrinomonadaceae > PSRF01. Next base: position 6,494 of record DASUYO010000027.1, on the reverse strand, counting down.
GCTTCGGGAGAAGTCTCCGTGTCGATCGATCCGGGTGTGGAACAACTGCTCGCCGAAAGACAAAAGAAGGCAAATCAGGCTTACAGTGATGCGAGTTACCTGCGGACGGCGGTCCTCGCGATGTATGTGTTCATGGGCCTCAGCTTTATTCCGTTCCTGCCCCTGGTAGGATGGGCATTCCTGATTACGTTTGTAGTGACGCTGGTCCTGCTGGTGCGCTGGCAGGTGAAGTTTGGCAGCCTCGTATTTAACGATACTGATTATCTGAGGGCACGGCGTTCCTGGAGATTATCGCTGGTGCTGTGGATTGTAGCTATACCGCTTGGCTTTATTGTTAGACCGCTGGTTTACTTCCTGTTTTCGCTCGCAACGCGATAATTAATTCTTGGTTTTCCGAGAAAGTCTTTCCCTGTTGTCTTCGTGATCATGCCGAGCTGCTCGAGCTCGAAGTACGCGCGCTGGATCTCACCTTTATCCACTGAGAGTTTTTGCGCGAGGGCGGCGGGCAAGGGAAGCGATTCACCTGACGCCAGAGTCTTGTTCTTGATCTGCGTCTCGATCTGCTCGCGGACCTGTGCGTAGACAGGATTGTGTGACAAGTCTTTCAGCTCAATATTCATTTGTGGCTCAAAGAGTTCGCGTCACTTTTGAAAGCGATCGTGGTGCGTCGGGGTTGAGTCCCTTTGCCTCTGCCAGCAGCGCAGCGAAGAGTTGTCCGGGAATGATGTATGGAATCGGCGCCAGAAACTCATCAATCTCACGCGACATCACGATCGCACGGGTACACATGCGCGCCGCGTCGAGGTCGCTCGTAATCGCAAGCGTATCCGCGTGCAATTCACGCAGACGCTCGATCAAACTCTTCACTCCCGACAACATCACGCCCGGCGGCGCGAAGAGTATCACGGGAAAATGCCGCTCGACCATCGCCAGTGGACCATGCAGAAAGTCGGCTGACGAAAAACGCTCAGCGACAACGTAACAAGTCTCCATCAACTTCAACGCCAGCTCGTACGCATTCGCATAAGCCAGTCCGCGTCCGACAACGACACAGTTTTCCATGAACACGTAACGCTGCACGAGCTCGACTATCGCGGGCTTTTGCTCGAGCGCTTCGGCGACAAACTGCGGAATCGGCTCATACGAAAAAGACGCAGGCTTCCGGGCGAGCTCTGTCGCGAGCATATAAAAGAGGAGTATCTGGCCGGTAAACGTCTTCGTAGCAGCAACGGAGCGCTCGCGTCCCCCGTGCGTGAGGAGTGTCTCGTCGACGAGTCGCGTCATCGATGAACCCGGCTCGTTTGTTATGCCGATGGTGTAAGCGCCGGATCTACGCGCGCTTTCGAGCACACGATTGATGTCTTCGCCCTCGCCTGACTGCGAGACACCGACGACCAGCGCATGGTCCAACCTCAACCCGGCGTTGTAGATCGTGTGAACTGAAGGAGCAGAAAGCGAGACGGGAATTCCGGTCGTGATTTCGAGCAGGTAACGGCCGAACAGCGCCGCGTTATCAGAGCTGCCGCGCGCGACGAGGACGATTAGGTGGATGTCACGCGCCTTGAGCGTGCTTCCGAGCCTTACGATTTTGGCGCGCTCTTCCGCAATCGTGCGCTCGAGTGCCGCGGGCTGCTCGGCGATCTCTTGAAGCATTAGGGACATGTACGGGCTTTTACTTTAACACGATTATCCGTATCCATCCGTGTTAATCTGTGTCCCAATGTCCCCCAAATTGTTTGCAGCAAACCCTGCTGGTCGTCTGGTCTCCCTCGACGTGTTTCGCGGGATCACGATCGCCGGAATGGTGCTCGTCAACAATCCCGGCACGTGGTCCAGCATCTACTGGCCGCTGGAACACGCGGAGTGGCATGGTTGGACGCCAACGGATCTCGTCTTTCCATTCTTCCTTTTCATCGTCGGAGTCTCGATCACACTCGCGTTCGCACGACGCGTTGAAGAAGGCACCGTCAAGCGCGATCTCTATCTCAAAGTAATCAAGCGCAGCGCAATCATCTTTGGTCTCGGACTCTTCCTTAACGGCTTTCCCTATTTTCAACTCGGCACAATTCGTATCGCCGGCGTGCTACAGCGAATCGCGATCTGTTATCTAATTGCCTCGCTTATTTTCCTGACGACAAAAATCAGGACGCAGCTTCTGATTGCAATAGCGTTGCTCATCGTCTACTGGTTGGTGATGACGCGCCTCGCAGCGCCGGGGTACGCTACGGGCGATCTCAGCAAAGAGGGAAGTATCGCGTCGTTTGTTGATCGACTGATCCTGCGCCAGCACATCTGGAAGCAGGGCAGGATCTACGATCCCGAAGGGCTGCTCAGCACGATTCCCGCCGTTGCGACAACGCTCTTCGGGATATTGACCGGTCAGTGGTTACGCAGCGAACGAACACGATTCGAAAAAGTTGTCGGAATGTTTGTAGTGGGTGCGGTCTGCGTCGTACTCGGTTGGATGTGGAACCCATTCTTTCCGATCAATAAGTCGTTATGGACCAGCTCATACGTGCTCTTCACCGGCGGACTGGCGTTGCAGTTTCTTGGCCTCTGCTACTGGCTGATCGACATTCAGGGCTATCGCCGCTGGGCGTGGCCGTTTGAAGTGTTTGGTGTGAACGCGCTCGCGTTGTTTGTTGGCTCAGGCTTAATGGTGAAGATAATGAGTTTGATTAAACTCCCGCATGACGACGGCACGCAGATCTCTTCGCAGGGATGGATCTTTCGCAAACTGTTTCTGTCATGGGCTTCGCCGATCAATGCCTCGCTGTCTTATGCGATCGCATTCATTCTACTGTGGCTGTTCCTGATGTGGCTGCTTTACCGCAAACGGATTTATATAAAGGTGTGAAAGGAGAACAAACATGTCAACTTATATCGCGCTCTTGAAGTGGACCGGACAGGGAATCGGAAGTGTCAAAGACAGTCCTTCACGTCTTGATGCCGGTCGCGAAGCTTTCAAGAAGCTTGGCGTAAACTTAAGAGACACTTACCTGACGATGGGCCACTATGATCTCGTTTGTATTATTGATGCTCCTGACGACGAGACGTTTGCGAGAGCAATACTAACTTTGGGAGCACAGGGAAACGTACAGACAGAAACGCTGAAAGCGTTCACCGAAGATCAGTATCGGAAGATATGCGCATCGGTTGGCTGAGACTCAAGGTTTATAACCTGGTCCGCGTAGTACGCGGCCGGAGAGGGCTGCGGTGCGCTCTGCTTTATCGACACTGATCTTCCCGTTCACCAGGACGTATTCAATCCCGATTGGATATTGATTCGGCGAATCGAAGGTGGCGCGGTCGATTACCTTCGCGGGGTCGAAGACTGTGATGTCAGCAAACATCCCTTCGCGAATCAACCCGCGATCGCGCAGCCCAACTCGCGCCGCAGGCGCACCAGTCATTTTGCGAATTGCATCTTCAAGCGTTAACAACTTCTCGTCACGCACGTAACGACCGAGTATGCGTGGGTAACTGCCCCAGCCACGCGGGTGCGACTTCGAACCGGCAAGCGGACCGTCCGTGGCTCGCGAACCACTGTCAGTGCAGAAACTGACGAACGGCGCCTTCATCGCCGCGCGCATGTCGTCTTCGCTCATCATGAAATAGATCGCGCCTGTCTGACCGCGATCAGCAAGAATCAGATCAAACACCGCATCGAGTGGATCCTTTTTCTGCTCTGCTGCGATCTCTGAAATTCGTTTGCCCTGCAATGGCTCCAAATCACGATTGACGACGGCGCCAATCAAAACTCCTCCTGGTCCACCACTGCCGAGATAAATGTTTTCCCACTCCGTTTGATCCTGAGATATCTCCTGTTTGAGACGTTGACGCGTTTGCGGATCGCGCAGCCGGGCGAGCATCTTGTCGGTACCACCTTCGAGCGCCCACGGCGGCAAACACGCGCTCAACGCCGTGCTGCCCGCGATGTAGGGGTAAATATCTGCTGTGACATCGAGACCGCGATCGCGCGCCTGCTTGATGCGTGTGAGTACGTGCGGCATGCGTCCCCAATTCTTTTTGTACGCAGTCTTGAGATGCCAGATCTCGACAGGAATCTGTGCCTTTTGCGCGATCTCAAACACTTCGTCAAGCGAAGCGTCGATCGTGTTTGCTTCACTGCGCTGGTGCGTCGCGTAGATGCCGCCGTATTGATGCGCGACTTTCGCAAGTTCAATCAGCTCGCTGGTCTTTGCAAAACGTGCGGGCACGTATTGCAGCGACGTTGAAACACCGAAAGCGCCCTCGCGCATAGCGTCCGCCACCAGCTCCTTCATCTGGTCCAACTCCTGCGCAGTGGGCGGCCGATCGTCATAGCCAATCACGTACTCGCGAACCTGGGTGGCACCGACAAACGTGCCGAGGTTCACGCCTGATCCCTGCTTCTCGAGTCGTTTGAAATATTCGTCGAGAGTGCGCCAGTCGATAGTAAGGTTGAAGCGTTTGAGAAAGTCTTCCTGCTCTTTGATCTGTCGTTCGTTGATCGGAGCAATCGACTCGCCTTCGCCGGTAATCTCAGTCGTGACACCCATCATCACCTTACTCATCGCGCGTGGATCGATCAGGAGGTAGGTTTCAGATTGCCCCAACATGTCGATAAAGCCGGGCGCCACAACAAGACCTCGCGCATCGATCGTCCGCGTCGCGGTGGCATTAGTGAGCTGGCCGATCTTAGCGATGCGCTCGTCTTTTATTGCGATGTCGGCGACGTAACCTGGACGTCCTGAGCCGTCCACGATGCGGCCGTTCCTGATTAGCAAATCAAATTGAGGTGTTTGGGGTACAGGCGCGGCAAGCATGCTAAGCAGGCACAGAAGCACGCAGATGAAGACGGATTTAAACATCGAGAAATCGGCTCCTTTGATTTGGCGCGGGCAGCATACAGGTTTCGTATTTTCCAAACACGCGGTAACGATTCCGTGCGATGACGCGATAAAGCAGATCGCGAAGAGCGCGCGGGAGGACTTTGGCTACTGTCGCTAGCATGGCCCAAAAACCTCCCAACTCGCGACCAACTCGCAGAACCGCATCGGAACGTTGAAACACTCGCTCATTCGGCTGCTCATAGTTTTCCACGAAGTGAAACGTATCGAGATCTGTTGTATTCAGATCGTGCCGGCGCAGTATCTTCGCAGCGAAGTCACTTTGCAGCGACGCAAAATGCAGCCGGCCGCGCTTGTCTTGCCTGAGTATGAACCGGACCAATCGATTGCACAGCCCGCAAACGCCATCGTACAGAATGATCGGATTCGTGCCATGCATCACGGAGTAAGCGGAGGCTGATTGGCCGATTGCAATCGTTCGTTGATGGCCGGCAACTCCTTCTTCAACGTCTCCCAGTCAGCCATCAACTTCGTCAGAACTTTCTGCAACTCTGTTGCAGCCGTCACCATCGGCACCGTCGGCGGCATGTCCGCGCTTTGCAGATGTTCGAGCAGCGAAGAGAAGCCGGCATTCAGCCGCGTAAGGTTCGGCTCGCGCACGTCAATCGTTCCGCCCGGCAATCCCGGCGACGTGCCCTCGCCACGTCCTTCACCACCAATCGTAGCGGCTTTCTTATCGAGCGCACTCAATGCCTCGGCTAATGGACCACGATCAACTCGCGAGATCGATTCCTTAATCTGTGTGCGCAGTTTTTTGATCTGGTCCACCGCGTCGAACGTTTGCTGCATGCCGCGATATGCTTCAAGCGACAGATTGAACTGCTGGGTCAAGGCCGGCATGCCAGTCTTCACTCGCGGATCCATCTTGACGGTTAACGGTTGTGTCAGTGACGTGCCGTTCGCTGTCAGTTTCACTGTATAAGTCCCCGGCAACACCGAAGGGCCGAGCGGATAAAGCGGCGTGTCCTTATAGATCGCGGAGATCGGAAAGCCGTGTCCAAAGGCTGCGGGCGGCCCGTATTTCAAATCCCACGCAAACCGCTGCATTCCGGCTTTCGCCGCAAGCACCTGCGGCGGACGAAACCAGTAAGGCGTCACCGGATAATCATTCGCATTGATCGGCTCGGGTTTGTCTTCACTCGAGAAACGTCGAACGAGTTGATTCCTGCTATCGAAAATTTCAAGTGTGACCGGCGTCGCCGGATCGTTCTTGAAGTAGTAGTTGATGATCGCGCCGTCCGGCGGGTTTTGCCCGGCAGGTTCTTCAGGCGGCAACGGCGTGTCGGTGTTGACGTTGCGCTGAACGCGATAGGCGACTTGCGGCGCGAACAGATAGGCGGTCGAGCTCGTGACCTTGGGATCGAGTTGTCGCAACGGTGTGATGTCATCGAGTATCCAGAACGAGCGGCCATGCGTGCCGACGACAAGGTCGTCGTTGTGAATCACCAGATCGCGAATGGATGTGGCGGGCATGTTGAGACGGAGCGCTTGCCAACTGTCACCATTATCCGACGAGAAGAACACCGCGATCTCGGTTCCGGCAAACAACAAACCGCGCCGCTCGGGATCTTCTTTGACGGTGTTAACTGGACCAGCAGGCAG
>DASUYO010000026.1:0-5008 GCA_036377375.1 Pyrinomonadaceae bacterium | reverse complement strand
AATGCTCATAGCGTAGCGGTTGATCCGAGCACGCACCGTGTGTACTTTCCGCTGCAAAACATTAATGGCAAGCCGGTGCTGCGCATCGCCGTTCCTTCTGATAAATAGCCTTGCTGAGACGGACGGGAACGCGCCGGTCTTCACCGTACTCACTGCGGAGGAGTACATGGCGCGCTCTGTCGCATCCACTCGCTTCAACATGACACTGGTTGCGGCATTTGCCGGTGTGGCGCTCGTGATGAACATGAAGACCGTCCTGATATATACGTGTCCTTATATATATGTGCCGCTGACGCGTCGGGGAATAACTGTATCGGGCGTATCATTGCAAGGATGAATGATACGCTTCAGTTTCTCGTCAACCACGGTTACATCGTGCTTTTCGCGGCCGTGCTGCTACAACAGCTCGGGCTGCCACTACCCTCAACACCTTTCGTTATCGCGGCGGGCGCGCTTGCACGTTCTGGTAAGTTGAGCTTCGGCGTGGCCATCTTCGTTGCATCCTGCGCTGCGATGATCGCAGACCTTATATGGTTCGAGATTGGGCGATTGCGCGGCGCTCGCGTGCTTCAGTTCCTGTGCCGTATCTCCCTTGAGCCGGATTACTGTGTGCGCCGCACGGAGAACACGTTCGCGCGCCACGGCGCTAAGACACTTGTCGTTGGCAAGATCGTCCCTGGCATAAGCGTTCTCGCCACTCCGATGGCAGGAGTTTACGGCCTGGCGCCCTCTCGCTTTTTCGTTTTTGACGGAATTGGCATCCTGCTCTGGATCGGGACGTTCCAACTGCTCGGCTACATATTCAGCGATCAGTTGGAAATTGTGATCGCCTACGCGGCCCGCTTCGGCGGGTTGCTGACGGTACTTTTCGTTGGCGGCGTTGCAGCTTACATCGGCTGGAAGTATGCGCAACGACGCCGATTCCTGCGCTCGCTGCGCGTCGCTCGCATAACGCCGGAGCAGTTGAAGACACAATTGGACTCGGGCGCAGACCTTCTCATAGTTGATCTCCGGCACGCAATGGAGGATGAGGTTGAGCCGCGGATGCTACCCGGCGCAATGCGATTGCCCGCTGAGAAACTTGAAGAACGTGGAAACGAACTACCGCGCGGCAAGCCTTTGGTGCTCTACTGCTCTTGACCAAACGAAGCGACGAGCGCCCGTGTGGCGCTCGCATTAAAGCGCCAGGGAATCACGGACGTACGACCGCTGGCTGGCGGACTGGAAGCGTGGCTGGAACGCGGGTACCCCGTTGTATCCTGATCACGGGTGAACGCAGAATGCAAAGAGGTCCGAGCACGCATCGTGTGTACTTTCCGCTGCAAAATATTAATGGCAAGCGGTGCTGCGGATCGCTGTTCCTTCTGATAAGTGATTCGGATTAGAGTTGGCTTGGTGAGACGTTATAACCCTCAACCCAAACTTGCGGTACAACGCCGCCCGCATCGTTCTGCGAACAACGCATCGCAATGGTTCTTTTATCGCCAGGCATCAGGGTGAAATAGTTATCGTCATAGAACGTTGGCAGCACGCGGTTGTCGCTTCCGGACACTGCCGGCGGCTTAATGACTTTGAGCCGGATGAAGAATGCGACGTTATCCGCCGGGTTAGTCACCGTTGCGATCAGCACGTATTCCTGACCCTCCATCGAGACATTTACATTGCCCGATAGCTTCACTTGCCCGAGTTGCATGAACGCAGCGAAGTTTTCCGGATTGGCTCTCGAACGCCAGTACAAGTTTTCCGAACGTGTTTTGCCACCAGCATCGATCAGCTTCATGAGAATGAAATGGATGGGTAGGTTGTCCGTGGGAAGAACAATCGCCGACGAGCTTGTGTATGTGGAATAAGCGTTGACCTGGTTGACTGCTACTGACTGTTGCGAGAGTTGCTTGCCGGTCAAATAGTGATAGATCGTGTATTGAACGGTAGCGTTCATCATCGCAGTATCGGTACAGTTCACAACTCCAAACTTCAGGTTATTCCAATTCAACTGCACGTGCAGTGGTTCGCAGGCTTTTCTCGTTCCGAAATAACCGCCAGTCTGATCGAAGTACCAGTCGTAAAATTGGCCGCGCAATCCCGTCCACGGATTCTGGCCCTTCCAAACCAGAATGCCAGTGTAGGTGGTCCACATAGACATGTTCATGCCTTCGAAGAGCGCGCGATACTGCAAGTAATTCGCTATTTGAGCACGCAAGGCAAAATCATCAACCGTCATGTTGGTGGGCGTACCATAACTGGCGATCTGATCGGGGCAGTTAGCTTTCGGGTTCGAGTAAGCAATATAAGTATGTAAGTCCCATTCCCGGCCTGAGGTTTGATCCTTTGGAAAGTTCGCGAGCGCAGCAGCGGAAAGAAAACGCCGCAAGGTTTCCACCACGGGAGTTCCTATCGAACCCATTTCGGGATTAAACGTGTAAAAGTTAGCGCCTGTGAAGAATGCGCTGTTGGGAAGAATCCCGTATGGACCATCTCCCGGTCCTAAACCACCGGACAGTGAAGAAGTAATGTAAAGTCGTCCATCCAGTTCAGGAATGATCTCTTTGCTTAACGCCTGCTCGATATCCGGAGGCGGCAGTATAAAAACGTTAAGCTCGTTTCCACCGCACCAAAAACAAAGACTGGGATGGTTCCTCAACATCCGGACAGTGTCGCGGGCGCAGGTAAGATACAGCGCGTGATCGTCCGGATACTTATTTCTGACTGAAGGCTCGTCATGCTGGTGTCGGTGGACCAGCCGATTCCGCGTTCTTCGTTGTGCCCTGGAAGGTAATTCCTTTGGTGACTACGTATGGATCGTTTATCACCACGGGGCCGGCAGTGATAACGCTCACTTGATCCCAGATGCCTGTGTTGCGGTCTCTGATAGGGATGATCCAGTCCCATCCTTCGACGTACTGTGCAGTCACATCTTTGCCGATCTGTTCATCTCCTCCCTGCCCGCCGTTAGCGACGTTGCCGGGATTGTTCACTGGATAAATGATTACTGCGAGGCTATTGATACTGCCAAAGTTCGCAACTCTCGTAATGTCGAGAACGTGTCTGAGAAACATTCCCTGGATCGGCGTGCTGGTTATCTGGACTCCATTGAGAAAGACGTGTGCAGAGTAATTAATGCCTCGGAATTCCAGCCATGCGTTCTGTTCCTTGCCGGCTGCGGGAAGTTCGAAGGTGGTGTAAAACCAGTAAGTGTAAAAATCGCGGCCTACATTATAGATATCGGGAATTAGATTGTTGTTTTCCGCGATGTACGGGTCTGGGTAGATTCCATTTTGAACGAGGTTCGTGAGGACGGTGCCGGGCACGGTGGCATTCATCCAGGCGGTGAGGTCGAACCCGCTCGAGGTGATGGTGGCTCCGTCCGCGTTCACTTCGCTCGCCTTAAACATTAACCAACTGCCATCGAGGACTTGCTGGAATGTTTGGTTGTCAGCAGTGTTGTTCAAGAAATCGCACCAAGCATCTTCGCCGCCGTCAGGAGGGACAACAAGTTTAGATTGTCAAACAAATCGTCATAGGGCGCGTTATTGCAAGCGTCGTTTGCAGAAGCCAGCAACACCGCGCGAATATCGTCTTTGTTCTGGTCAATAGGTGCTTTGAGAGGACTGTTTGGCTGTGAGTACGCGTACAAGAGACAACGAGCGAAGATTCCTACTCCGCACTTGTAATCATTCCAGTCTCCCATAGGGCCGATGTAAGGCTGAAGAACTCGATTCTGATCAACCATCTCGGTCACAACGCCTTTCAGAATCGAGAGCGCGTTATCCGCAGCAGTTGGGTCGTTGAACATCCGCACTACTTCAACCAACGCAGCAATCATCAACCCTTGATCGCCGTTCCAGCATGCACCAAGTTGATTAGCCCACTGTTTCACCTGTGGATACTCGCCATCTATCTCCGCATAGGTGGTAACACGCTCGCGAACCAGTAACTTCGGCGGCACAGACAGGTCACCAAACGAGAGTAGTAACGAATTCTCTCCGAGCGCCTTTGAAAACCACGCTCTCAGGAAACCATATTCATCGAGAATTGGCTGCCTTACGGATTGATCCTTAGCCACATTGTAAAGACGCAGCGCCAACAGGAAGTAAAGGGCGTTCACGACCGTAAGCTGGAAAGGACCGAGGAGCACGTGTTTCGGATCACTAGGGTTCTCGTCCGCGGGACTGCATTCATTCAAACGCTTCTCACGAAAAATCTCATACTGCCAAACACCGTGTAGACCACTGCCAACACCGTTATCAAATCGCGGAGTGGCCCAGTTCTCTTTCTTGTTCCAGTAGTTGACGTCAGGGTTGCCGTTGTCGCGATTGGTCCATACATTCGGCGCCCCTTTATATTTCCACCCGGAGGTCGAGTAAGGCTTTCCCTCGTTCATTGTTCGCCAGCAAAACTGCGCAATCTGCTGGAAGTTGTGCTTGTATTCGCCCGTGAAGAAGAAATCATAAGCAGGATCGTACGCCTTGGCGCTCGCAATTCCCCACCAACCGTAATCGTCGTACCAACAATCGCTGCGGTGTAGGGAATTTGGATCAGTCAGCGTTCTATATCTTTGATACACGATGGAGGGCAGAGCGATATCCGGGCCGGACCACCAACGCATATAGTCGGTCAGCGAATCGAACGCGTTTCCGAGCTTCCAGTAATCGCTGCACTTCTCATTGCCGAAGCACGCGACCATACTCTTATAGGCTGCTCTCGCGGCCCCACTGTAGTCACAAGTCATGCGTGTATTCTCCGATCTGGCTGGAATGAAATATGACTCTGGTCGACTATTAAGCTTCAATTAAGAAGAAGTCAATGTACGGGACCATAGCACGAAAATTTTCGCTTGTGTGCTGGCTGTGCATGAAAATTCGCCAATGCCAGCGCCAAAGGCGCGGAATATGAAAGCCAGGGGCAAGCGTGAAGCGCAGCGGAACGCGTCGCCCCTGGTTAGCAAGGAATAATTTTGAAGAGAGCACTGAAGGTGCGAAATATCGACCGCAATTATTCCGCTCTTTCA
>DASUYO010000025.1:0-12777 GCA_036377375.1 Pyrinomonadaceae bacterium | reverse complement strand
CTGCCTGCTTGCATGGAGTCATCAATTGGACTTTGACTTACCACGCGTTTCATCCCGCTTTACGGATTGATGGTCAGTCGCTACCGTAGGGATGATGCATTTCCTAGTTCACCGTAGGATAGGGAATTGCGCCCTATGTCGAGTGACAAGTTAGACAGCAAAAACATAGGGCGCCCCACATTGGTGGGGCACCCTACAATTTTCGACCATCTTACGCGTCCCTCACTGATTCCTGAGTTACTATAACTCATTTAGAATCAATGATTTAGCGAAAACGGGTCGCACCTAAAATGGAATATCGTCGTCAGACAAATCAGGTTGCGAATCAGCAGGACCTGCGCTTGCACCTGCCGACGCAGCGCGCTCGTATGTGCCGCTATCGTCGCCTCTGCTGCCAATAAAGTGCATATCAGTCGCAAACACTTCTAGCGAATGGCGCGGTTTGCCATCGCGATCGATGTACTCTTCCACGCGCAGCCGTCCCTCAATGTAAACCTGTTTGCCTTTTTGCAGATACTGTGAGGCAGTTTCCGCCAGCCGGTTCCAGAGAGTTATGCGAAACCACGTGGTGTGGTCTTGCATTTCGCCATTTCGATCTTTGCGCCGCTCGTTGGTGGCCATGCTGAAGCTGCACACGGGAGTGCCCTGGGCGGTATAGCGCAGCTCGGGATCGCGACCGAGATTGCCCACGAGAATTATTTTGTTGAAGGACATGAGGAAGCCTTTCTTTATCTGGGTTTTACTAACTATCTAATTTTACTGACCGGCGCGATACTACAAGCGAAAAACCGAAGAATCAAGCGATTCAACTTTTTAACGCGATAAATCTGTTAGCCACAAAAAAGCACAAAGGACACAAAGTATCGCTATCGCGTTCCTGAAATGATTTCTGGTAGACTGTCGCTACGATCAATCGGTCAGAAGCATGAAGCCTCGAGTATACATAGAGACTTTTGGCTGCCAGATGAACGTTGCGGATTCGGAGCGTGCGGCAACTGGATTGCGCGCCTCCGGATACGACCTGTGCAAATCCGCTGATGATGCGGACGTGGTGTTGCTGAACACTTGTTCTGTTCGCGAAAAGGCGGAGCGAAAAGTTTACACGCGCATCGGTGAGCTGCGCGCGGCGCGACCCGGCAAGCAGGATCTCCTGGTCGGCGTAATGGGTTGCGTGGCCCAACTCGAAGGCGAAGCAGTCTTTGAGCATGCTTCACCCGTCAACATGGTCATCGGAACACGCGCGACCGATCGAATTTCAGGCTTGATTGAACGAGCGCGCGACGGCGAGAAGAGAGTGCTCGACCTTGGCGAGCGCGGCGAAGACGATTCGTGGGACGTTTCTCCAGTCGAACGACACTCGCCACACGTGGCTTTTATTCCCATCATCGAAGGCTGTAATAAGTTTTGCTCGTTTTGCATTGTGCCGTATTCACGTGGCCGTGAACGCAGCCGACCTGCCAGCGAGATCGTTGCGGAAGCAAGAAGGCTTCAGACACTCGGTTACAAAGAGATTCACCTCATCGGCCAAAACGTGAATAGCTACCGGCCTCGCATCGAAGACGGTCTCGAAGAATTTGCAGGTGCAACACTGTTCTGTCGATTACTGCGAGCCGTTGCTGCTACAGGCTTGCCGCGCATCAAGTTTACGACTTCCTTCCCGCGTGATTTTCATCCAGACATCGTTACCGCAATTGAAGAGAACCCGAACCTTTGCGACTGGGTTCACCTGCCGGTGCAGTCAGGCAGCGATCGCATTCTCAAACTGATGCGGCGTGGGCATAAACGAAGCGATTATCTGGCACGAATTGAGCGTATAAAGAATTCGAGCAAGCGTCTGGCACTGACGAGCGACATCATCGTCGGTTTTCCCGGTGAGACTGAGGACGATTTTCAACAGACAGTCGAGCTGGTGAAAGCGTGTGAGTACGATAGTCTGTATATCTTTAAGTATTCGAAGCGAGCCGGCACTCCAGCGGCTGAGTTTCATGATAACGTGCCCGAGTCAGAGAAGACTGCGCGGTTCCTGGAGCTCGAAAAAGTGCAGCGCGCGGCGCAGGAGAAGATCTACAGCTCGTACATCGGGCGGACGCTGAGCGTTCTTGCTGAGAAACAGAGCTCGCGGTCTGAAAGAGATCTCAGCGGACACTCGGCCTGCCACAAGGTCGTGAACTTCGAAGGTGACAGCAGTCTCGAAGGTGAAATCGTCGATGTGCTGGTGACAGCAGCGAAGACAAATAGTTTGTATGGAACTTTAGTAGGTTCAGCGGTAGTGTAAGGGGTACCCGTATGGAAATCGAGGTCAAGATCCGAGCGTTAATGATGGATCCCAACAGCGGAACTCCAATTATTATTTTGAAAGACGTTCAGAGTGATACGATGCTGCCGATCTGGGTGGGCGCGTACGAAGCGAACGCCATCGCGCTGGAGATCGAAAAGATTGCGCCGCCAAGGCCGATGACTCACGATCTGCTGCGAAACTTGATCGTGGAGTTGGGAGTCCGAGTGGAGCGGGTGGTTGTGACGAGCTTGCGTGACAATACCTTCTTCGCTGTGATCGAGATGAGAAACAGTGAGGGAGATCGAATGGTGCTCGATTCGCGGCCTTCCGATGCGATCGCATTGGCGTTGCGAGCTGATTGTCCAATCTTCGTCGATATGGAAGTGATTAAGGCTTCACGCAATGCACTGCCGACTGAAGAGAGCGAAGAGTCAGAGATAACTGGAAGCGAAGAAGAATGGCCTGACGTGATTGGTGAGGCCGGTGATTTACCGATGTGACGATTTACGTGGGAATGAACCTATGGAGCGATAGTTTGCCACTGTGCAGCGAATGGTAATCGCCATCGCCAACCAGAAAGGTGGGGTAGGAAAGACCACTACCGCCATCAATTTGGCCGCCGCTTTTGCCCGAAAGGGACAACGTGTCCTCCTTCTCGATCTCGATCCTCAAGCAAACAGTTCAATTTCCTTTTTAGATCCACGAGCAGTCGAGCGTTCCGTCTACGAGCTCATGATGGACGGAATGGCGCCGGTCGAGGAATCGGTTTATCAAACTCCGGTCGAGAACCTGCACGTAGTTCCTGCGCGAATCAATCTCGCCAAACTCGAGTCGAAGCTGGTTGGTGACTTCGACGCACCATTCCGACTCAAAGATCGTCTTGAGCCGTTCCGTCAGCAGTACGAAGTCATCGTTATCGACACGCCGCCGACCCTGGGATTGATCACTGTGAACGCGCTCGTTGCCGCTACCTACGTGTTGATTCCGATTCAGTCGTCATACTTCGCACTAGAAGGCACAGATGATCTTTTGGAAACGATCGAGAAAGTGAAAGCGCGTCCTAATCCGAACCTCGAGCTGCTCGGCGTGCTGGTGACGCTGCACGACAAACGCACCACACTCGCGCGCGAAGTTTACGAGCAGATCCGTTCGGTGTTTGGTCCAAAACTTTTTGATACCGTGATTACCAAGAGCGTCAGACTGGAAGAATCGCCCGCTTACAAGGAGTCGATCTTTAGCTTTGCTCCCAACTCATCAGGGGCAATTGAATACGGAAAACTTTGCGAAGAGGTAATTAGCCGTGTCTAAAAGAGGACTGCCAACAGGAGTTCAGATGCGCCATGACGCGCATTACGTCGAAGAACTGTCGCAACACCGGCCGCAGCAAGTCGGAAGGATGATCCCGGTTGACAAGCTGGAACCCAATCCGGAGCAGCCACGCGTTGAGTTCGGCGACCTGACCGAGCTGACGGCTTCGATCGCCGAAAAGGGCGTGCTCGAACCGTTGCTCGTCAAACCAAATCGACTCACCGGACGCTGGATGATCATCGCTGGCGAGCGTCGCTGGCGCTCCGCGCAGAAGGCTGGGCTAAAGGAAGTGCCGTGCGTTGAAATGGAAGTTGATGACGGCACGGTCGCGGAGATTGCGCTGATTGAAAACATGCAGCGCAAGGATCTCACGGTGTGGGAAGAGGCGGATGGATTGTTGGCACTGTGCGAGCGTTTTGGTTACACGCACGATGACGTCGCGCGCAAAGTTGGGAAGAGTCGAACGACAGTGAGTGAGGCGTTGGCGATTGCGCGGATTCCTGACGACGTGAGGGAAGTGTGTCGTGCGGCTGATATCAATGCGAAGAGCTCGCTGCTTCAGATTGTGCGGCAGCCTGATGATGATTCGATGCGGCGCCTGGCGAAAGAGATCGCGACGCGTGGTTTGAATCGTAACGATGCGAGGGAAGTGCGGCGCCAGGAGATGGGACCACGCGTCGTTCCTGACAACAAGCCTTACACGTTCAAGTACGCTTCACCGGAGAAGGATTTTAATATTGAGGTGAAGTTTCGTGCGTCTCAGGTGAGTGATGCTGAGGTCGCTTTGATCTTGAGAGCCGTGGCGGACGAGATAGATGACGAACCTTTACACGGTTAACTGGCCTGCCTTTTCTTCTCAGCTGCCGCTCTTTTCTGTAACGACTTCGCCCAACGCTCAAACGTCGGCTGAAGTGGCTTGAACAGTTTCGCCCTGAAGCTGTGCTTCTTTTCATTCCACGCCTTCAACTGCTTTTCAGTGTACGCACGCACCGCAGGCTCGAGCTGAGTCTTCTTCAGCGAGTGCTTCAGCGTTATGTGGTAGTGCTGGCCGACCAGTGAAAACACCAGCGCCACCAGATTACTTTTGAACGACAGCCTCGGAATTATCTTTTTGTGAAAAGGTTTTTCCGGCTGCAATAGAACATTGACTGCAATCTCCAGCCACGCGCCTTTCGGCCCCTGCCGCGGATGATAGAGTCCGGGCAATTCGGTAGCCTGGACAGCTCCCTTAATTCGTGGATCGGTGATAAACGGCACTAGCCGGATGCGCTCGATTCCGCGCGTGTGTTCGCGCGGCAAACTCTCGAACGCGCTCTCAATCTGCTCCAGAGCACCCTTCGGCAAGCTGCCCTCATACTGGTTCTCGATGCGTATAGCCATGGGAAATGCATCACTTTAGGGGAAGGGACTAACGAGGTCAAGTGAGGTAGTATTAGCCGCAGATTTTCGCAGATGAACGCAGATCAGATCTGCGTTCATCTGCGAAGATCTGCGGCTAGTCTGTTACGGCGCCGACACTCGCGCTACTCACGAGTGCCTCATACTTTGCGAGGACGCCGTTTTTGTAGCGTTGCTCCGGCCGGCGCCACGCCTCACGCCGCCGGACTAATTCTTCATCCGGCACATTCACTTGCAGTAGTCTGCGCTCAGCATCGATCGTAATCGAGTCGCCTTCACGAACAAGCGCGAGATTGCCGCCGACGGCAGCTTCAGGCGAGACGTGGCCGACAACCATTCCATAAGTCCCGCCGGAGAAACGACCGTCAGTAATGAGTCCTACGGAATCGCCGAGACCTGCGCCGATGAGCGCTGAGGTGGGTGCAAGCATTTCGCGCATTCCCGGGCCGCCTTTCGGACCTTCATAACGGATCACGACCACGTCGCCTGGTTTGATCTGCGAAGAGAGAATCGCCTCGAGGCACGACTCTTCTGAATCAAAAACTCGCGCCGGCCCGCTGATAACTTTGTTCTTCACGCCGGAAACTTTTGCAACCGCACCTTCGATCGCGAGATTGCCACGCAGGATCACCAGGTGTCCTTCTGGATAAAGCGGATTGTTCCATTGCCGTATCACGTCCTGATTGTCAGGTGGATCTTCAGGCACGTCGGCAAGTGTCTGCTCGACACTCTCGCCCGCGATGGTGAGTGCACCGCCATGCAGCAGATCATGCGCGAGCAACATTTTCATCACTTGCGGGATGCCGCCAACCTTGTGCAGGTCAGTCGCAACGTATTTGCCCGAAGGTTTCAAATCGCAGAGAACCGGCACTCGTTCTCTGATTCTCTCAAAATCATCGAGCGTCAGTTTCACTCCGGCAGCATGAGCAATCGCCGGCAGATGCAAGACCGCATTCGTCGATCCTCCCACAGCCATAACAACCGCGATCGCATTTTCGAAAGCCTCACGTGTCAGCAGTTGTCGCGGAAGAATCTGTCGTTGCACTGCGCGCGCGAGAGCTTCTGCTGAAGCAGCGGCATTCGTCACAACTTCATCACTGTCTGCGGCCATCGTTGAAGAGAAGGGAAGCGATAAGCCCAGCGCTTCAATCGCGGCCGACATTGTGTTGGCAGTGAACATGCCACCGCACGAGCCGATGCCGGGACACGCGTGTCGCTCGACTTCAACCAGATGCGCTTCGCTGATCTTTCCCGCGCAAAATTTTCCGACAGCTTCGAAGGCACTCACGATCGTTAAGTCTTCACCCTGAAAGTGTCCCGGCTTGATCGTCCCACCGTAAACAAAAATCGAGGGAATGTTCAGGCGTGCGATTGCGATCATCGCGCCCGGCATGTTCTTGTCGCAGCCACCGATGGCCAGGAGCCCGTCAACCGACTGCGCCTGGCAAACCGTTTCGATTGAATCGGCAATGATCTCGCGCGACACGAGAGAGTACTTCATTCCTTCCGTGCCCTGCGAAATTCCATCGCTCACGGTGATCGTGCCGAACGTCTGCGGCATCGTGTGCGCTTGTTTGAGAGTGGAGACTGCACGCTCGGCCAGACGATTCAGGCCTGCATTGCAAGGTGTGATGGTGCTGTAGCCGTTGGCAACGGCGATGATTGGCTTTTGAAAGTCGGAATCCTGAAAGCCGATGGCGCGCAGCATCGCGCGGTTCGGCGTCCGCTCTACGCCACGTGTGATCGTGTGACTGCGCGCGTTGGCGGCCTTTGTAAACTCTTCAGGCATCAATTGCTTGCTTTATCGACGAGACGACTTTCTGCCAGCCACGGCATCATACCTCGAAGTCGCGCCCCGACGCGCTCGATCGGATGCTCCCGTGCCTCGTCGTCAAGCTGTTGAAAGCGTTGTCGACCGTTGCGCGCCTCTTTCATCCAGTCGCGCGCGAAATCTCCTGACTGAATATCAGCGAGAAGATTCTGCATGCGACGCTTGGTTTCGTCGTTGACCACGACTGGACCACGAGTCATGTCGCCGTATTGAGCCGTGTTCGAAATCGAATAACGCATCTCTGAAATGCCGCCTTCGTAGAGCAGATCCACGATGAGTTTCATCTCATGCAGGCACTCGAAGTAAGCCATCTCGGGCGAGTAGCCGGCTTCGGTTAACGTTTCGAATCCGGCTTTGATCAGGGAAGTCAGGCCACCGCAAAGCACTGCTTGCTCACCGAACAGGTCCGTCTCCGTCTCTTCACGAAACGTGGTTTCGATGATACCTGCACGCCCGCCTCCAATCGCCGATGCATACGCCAAACCGATCTGTTTTGTATCGCCCGTCGGGTCCTGACTCACAGCAATCAGGCAGGGAACGCCTGCGCCACGCTTGTATTCGTGTCGCACAAGATGTCCCGGACCTTTCGGCGCAACCATGAAGACGTTTGCATCTTCCGGAGGCTCGATGAACTTGTAATGAATCGAGAAACCGTGTGAGAAGGACAGATACTTGCCCGGCGTGATCGACTCAGCGACTTCGCGCGCGTAGATGTCAGGAGCGAGCTCATCCGGAACGAGCATCATGACGATGTCTGCTTCGGCGGCGGCCTCCGCTACGGGCAAAACCTTCAGCCCGGCGTTCTTTGCCTTTTCCCACGATGCGCTGCCGGCACGCAAACCGACCGTGACATTGCAGCCGGAGTCTTTCAGGTTATTGGCCTGTGCGAATCCCTGGCTGCCGTAGCCGATAACCGCGATCTGTTTCGCGCGGATGAGTTCGAGGTTTGCGTCCTTGTCGTAATAGATGTTCATGAGTCGCTCCACAGAACCGAGCGCGGTAGCGCCGGGTCACCTTCAATCCACGATGTGTGCTAAATCGGAGTATTGACCCGGCACTACCGCGCTCGGTTCTGATACCGCAAGTCTGTTGATTGCAATGTGCCCCGTGCGAGTGATGTCTGTTACACCAATCGGCCGCAGCAACTCGATAAATGTGTCAACCTTTTCCTTATTGCCCGAAGCTTCGACGATCAACTGTGTATGTGAAATATCGACGACCTTCGCACGAAAGACACTGACTAGACTTAATACTTCCTGTCTTGCGGCGCCCGCACTCGCAGAGACAGTGATCAGGGCCATCTCTCGTTCGATGTGCGGGCGAGTGGTGACGTCCTGAACCTCCCGCACGCGCGCCAGCCGTTCGCATTGTTTGACGATCTGTTGAATGGTGCGATCGTCGCCACGGGTCACAATCGTGACGCGAGACCAGCGCGGATCGACGCTTTCGCCAACGGAGATCGTCTCGATATTGAATCCTCGCGCACTGAACAGTCCAACGATTCGCGACAACTCGCCTGGCTCGTCAGCAACGATTATCGAAAGTGTATGCCGCATTATTGTGTAATCATGTCGCGCGCGCTCGCACCTGCGGGCACCATCGGAAACACGTTTTCCTCTTTCGTGACGACGATATCCATTACTGCCACACCTTTATGATTCAGTGCTGCCTCGAGCACGTCGCGCAGCTCCGACGGCCTCTCCGCGCGAAAGCCGGCCGCGCCATAAGCCTCAGCAAGCTTCACGAAATCAGGTGCAACAGAGATATCAACCTCCGAATATGTGCGGTCGTAGAACATCTCCTGCCACTGGCGGACCATGCCAAGGTAACCATTGTTCATGACCAGCACCTTCACGGGCAGATCGTATTGAACCGCGGTGGCCAATTCCTGGTTCGTCATCTGAAACCCACCGTCGCCAACCACTGCCACAACCAGTTGATCCGGACGAGCTAGCTGCGCGCCGATCGCAGCCGGCAAGCCGAAGCCCATCGTTCCCAGCCCCCCGCTGGTGATCAGTTGTCGTGCTTTGGTGAACGGATAGAACTGGGCCACCCACATCTGATGTTGGCCCACATCAGTAGTAATGATTGCTTCGCCGTTGGTCAGACGATGAAGTTCATGGATTACTGTTTGCGGCTTGATCTGGTTTTGCGAACCAGAGAAGCGAAGCGGCTGCGATCGCTGCCAGCTTCGAATGCGATCCCACCACGGTTCTCGTTGCTGTATTGAACCTTGCAGCCTCGCACGATCTGTTTCCTCAATCAGTGACAAGAATCCTTCCAGCGCCTGCTTAACGTCTGCGGCGATTGCGAGTGTTGGTGCAACATTCTTGCCGATGTTTGCGGGATCGATATCGACGTGAATCACCTTGGCGTGCGGTGCGAACGTCGCCAGCTTTCCGGTAACGCGATCGTCGAACCTCACGCCCAGCGCCACTAGCAGATCGCTTTCAGCGACGGCCATGTTTGCCGCGTACGTTCCGTGCATTCCCAACATGCCGAGACAGAGTGGATGCGAGCTCGGAAACCCGCCAAGGCCCATCAACGTCGGCGTCACTGGAAGACGCAAGGCTTCCGCAAATGAAAGTAGGGAATCGACCGCACCGGAATTTGTAATCCCTCCGCCCACGTATAACACCGGGCGTTCCGCATTCAGTATCGCTTCGATCGCACGCCGTGAGGCGGCCCGATCAGACGGCGCCGGCGTCGTTGAAAAGGGGAAGCTCACGTGGTCCAGTCGTGAATAGTTTGCTCTTGCTGCACTGACGTCTTTTGGAATGTCGATCACGACTGGTCCAGGGCGGCCCGAGCGTGCGAGATGGAATGCCTCGCGAACAATCGCGGGAAGATCGCGTGCTTCGCGAACCAGATAGTTGTGCTTCACACAAGGTCGAGTGATCCCAACAGTATCAACCTCCTGAAACGCGTCTGTGCCGATCAGATGCTTCGGCACCTGGCCGGTTATCACGACGAGCGGGGTCGAATCCATGTATGCGTTAGCAATACCAGTCACTGCGTTTGTAGCACCAGGGCCGGAGGTTACGAGCACGACGCCTACTCGTCCAGTTGCGCGCGCGTAACCTTCAGCCATGTGCACCGCGCCTTGCTCATGTCTGACGAGGTAGTGCGTCATACGATCGCGCGCGCGCCAGAGCTCGTCGTAGATGTGAAGCACCGCTCCCCCGGGATAGCCGAAGATGGTATTCACGCCTTCGTAACAGAGTACGTCGATGAGCAGCGCAGCGCCCGTCGGCAGCTCCACGCCTTTGGCCGTAATTTGTTGCTCGGCAATCATGGATCTTGCACTCTAGCCTTCACCAGCGTAGTTTGTAAAATTTATTATTTTAAGGTAATAATAAACTTGATTCATCTACTACCTGGTCCGCCGTGTGGTAAAAGTCCAAGCTATGGAAATGGCCCAATTGGAATATTTCTCGCGAGTCGTGCAGGAAAAGAGCTTTTCGAAAGCTGCCGACAAGGTCTT
The DNA here is from genome assembly GCA_036377375.1 of Pyrinomonadaceae bacterium. GTDB lineage: Bacteria > Acidobacteriota > Blastocatellia > Pyrinomonadales > Pyrinomonadaceae > PSRF01. The sequence continues at coordinate 2,478 of DASUYO010000025.1, read as the reverse complement.
CCGCACTCAACCGGCGGTGAGTATTGCCATCCGTCGACTCGAGGAAGAGATTGGCTTGCCGCTACTCGATCGAACTCAGAAGCAGCCTGTGCTCACAGAGGCAGGGCAGGTGGTTTACGACTACGCGCAGCGAATTCTTGGCCTCCGCGATCAGGTGGGCCAGGCGATTGCAGAAATGCAGACGCTGAAGAGGGGACTCGTTCGTGTAGGTGCAAACGAGAGTACGTCACTCTATCTCCTGCCGGAGCTGATTCTAAAATTTCGGGAGCAGCACCCCGAAGTCAAAGTGGAAATATTTCGCCACGTCTCGAGCCGTCTGCCGCGTGAGGTTCTCGAACGCAACATCGATTTCGCGTTGATGGCGTCGGAGCCGGGCGACCGGGACCTTGAGGCTTTTCCAATCCTTAAAGATGAACTGGTCCTGATCATGAGCCCGAAACATCCGCTGGCAGGACGTCCTTCACTGAGGATCAAGGATCTTGGCAAGGAGTCATTTGTGGCCCACAACGTTAAGTCGGGCTCGCGCGTTAAAGTAATTGAAGCGTTTGCGCGTCAGCACACGCCGCTGAATATCTCGCTTGAGCTCGCCACGATCGAAACCATCAAACGGTTCGTGCAGAAGCGAGTGGGCCTGGCGTTCGTGCCGCGAATGTGCGTTCGCGAAGAATTAGAGCGCGGCGCGTTGGTCAGTGTGCCTGTGCGTGGTCTCACACATAACCGCATCCTGTGGGCCGCACACCGTCGCGGCGCCAATTTTTCACCCGCCGCCGCTGCGTTCCTCGACGTACTCCGCAAGCATGCAAACCTCGCTGCTTAAGATCGTATGTGCCTTTTGTGCCTCTTAGTGGCTATGCTTAAGCTAAGATGTCAGCTTTCCACATGACCATCGCAACAAGGTCTTTTTTGGTCCTGCTCGTTCTTCTACTCATCGGTCTGTTCACAAATTCACTGCCGCAATCGCCGCCGGAAGAGAAGCCCAGGCTGAAACACTTTGGATCCAGTCTTAAGAATATGAAATGGGATCCAGAGAAAAAGGAGGCAGTGGTCACTGAGCGGTCGACGACGAATGAGCCAGACGACGACACCATTATTCGAATCGAAACCTCTCTCGTCACATCCGACGTGTTGGTGACAGATCGACGGGGCAACCTGATACGCGGCCTGAATGCAAACGATTTCGCAATCAGCGAGGATGGCGTGCCGCAGGAGGTTGGTCACTTTGTGCTGGGAGACAACGTTAACCGGTCACGATCGATTGTGCTCATTATCGACTATAGCCGTAGCCAATTCCCGTACATCGCGGAGAGCATCGAGGCAGCCAAGAGTTTTGTGGACAAGCTCGGACGTCGCGACCGGATGGCGATCGTTACTGACGATGTGGAATTGTTAGTTGACTTCACCAATGACAAATTAGCGCTTAAAAAAGGATTGGATTCGCTCATTGATAGAAACCGAGGCAGCAAGGGTTTTCTTGGAGTGGGCCGTAAACGACCGCAGTTCGGGCGCAGTGCGCAATACAGCGCGTTGCTGGCGACGTTGAATGAGGCATTTGACGAGGAAGATCAAAATCCGATTATCGTATTTCAGACTGATGGAGACGAGCTTGAATACCTGCGAAACTCAGCTATCGTTTATGACGTTCCTCAGGGTTTGCCGGCGCAACTGTTATCGGAAGTGCAGCAGGAAGTCGAAGAGAGGCGAAAGCTCCAGCGCGCAGGCATGACGGAGTTTAGTTTGGATGACGTTTATCGCGCGGCAGAGAAATCCCGCGCCAGCATCTATTCGATTATTCCGCGGACGCGCTTGCTCGATCTTCCGCAGGATGAACAGCTCCGGCGACTGGCAGCGGAAGATGAAATGACAGTAGCGACCTGGAGCGCAGCGTCATCTGACAAAGTCAAAAAGATCTTTGAGGCGCGTCAGGAAGCACGTCGCAAGATGCTTACTCCAGAGCTATTGCAAGCGCGACTTGAACGCGAGCTTAAAGTGCAGCAAGCCCTCTTGGACTTGGCAAAGCTCACCGGCGGTTGGGCTGAGTTTCTGGAAACGAAAACGCAGACGGCGGATATCTACAACCGCATCCTGGCGGACATAAACCAGCGCTACATCATCGGCTACTACCCAACGAACAAGGCACGTGATGGAAAGCGACGTCGCATCACCATCGAGGTAAAAGGCCACCCCGACTACCTCATCACCAGCCGCCACTGGTACTACGCCCCCACACCTTAACCACCGCCAGAGAACACCCGCTCAAGCAACACTCCGTGCGTCTGATAATACATATTATGTTAATTCGTTAATTCGTTAATTCGTTAATTCGTTAATTCGAATTAAGTTAATTCGTTAATTCGGGCTTTGCCTCAAACCTCTCAACTGGCATAGGTTTTGAGGCAAACTGCGTTTTTGCCTCAAAAGTCATTTTGAACTACGGATGCGTTGAATAACGAAAACGCTTCGTCGGGCGTCAGCACTGCT
>DASUYO010000024.1:0-13619 GCA_036377375.1 Pyrinomonadaceae bacterium | reverse complement strand
CGAGCGCCGCACCGTACACGACAGTATGGAGCAACATGGCATCGGGCAACTACGCGGTAACCGCCAGGGCTCGTGACAACCGGGGACTCACGGCTACGTCCAGCCCAGTCACGGTAAAGATCAGCAAGGCTCTGAAGAGTGTTCGCAATAACAGGGGGAACACGTCTCAGTTGACGTCTCAGTTGACCAGCTCCGGCTCGATTACCGCTAACAGCACCGGTTCGCAGACGACTTCTGCGCTCGATTCATTCGTTACGGATCTGGAACAGACCTATAACGACTTTACGGCCGAACGTAACATGTTCACCTCGGCGCCTCAGATCGATCGCTACTTATTTTCCGCTCTATTCCTCGCACGGTCCAGTGATGCGCTGGCTAAGCAGGCATCGCCTACGACCGGAGTTACAGATCGTCTCAACAAGATCGATGCATACCTGAGTTTCTGTGAGGATCTCATGGTTAGCAACGCGCTTTCGCAGTCATCGGTGAGCAAAGCTAATCAGGTGAACGCACGCGTCGATCTGGTGATAAATCAAACAAGTGCACAACAAGGCTGGGGCTTTATCCTGTCGCCTAATGAAACTGCAAGAGTAACGACGACATCAGCCAGTCCATTCAGCACACAATCCGGCTCTGCTTCGATTGACGCGGCTCAATACGAGCTCGCGAATGTCACTATGACGGTTAACGGTCGTGCGGTTGTACTAACGAAGGTTACCCCAACACAGATCAACTTTTTCGTGCCGAGTGGCTTGCCGGGGGGGCTGTCGGAGATCATAGTCACTTCACGCGAAGGCTACGTTACTCATGGCACGGCGGCCATAGCCGGATTGAATCCGACTATCTTAGGAAGAGTGGCTGACTCAACCGGACAAGGCTCGATTGTCGACGCAATTGGTTTTCAATCAGGAGTCGTTCCCGTAGACCGGAGTAGCTGGTTCCTCCCTGATTCCAGGACTCGAGTGACCATCCTGGCCTCAGGTATCAGCACTGGAGTTACCAATACCGATTTCAGTAATGACGTGGTGGGCATCGGTCGAACCTTTGAGAACCTCGCGGAATCAGTGGCTGTAGAGGCGCGCAGGAGCGATGGGAGCGTCTTTATGTTACCGGTTGAGTTTGCCGGCGCTCAGGGCACTTTAGTGGGTTTGGACCAGGTGACCGTCGTGCTCGTGCCGGAATTGCGCGGAGCCGGGTCTATACAGGTGACGATCATCGTAAATGGCGCGAGGAGTAATACAATGAGACTCACTGTCCAGTGATCTCGAAGCTAATTTCCCGCAAAAAGGCGCAAAAAGCACAAGGGCATCCCTTGTGCTTTTTGTGCTTTTTTTGGCGGTCACTCAGGAACAAACCCGCCTTTAATCATTTCTAATATTTGCGCTTAGTTGGGCCTTCCTGATTGTCACGTTGGGCCTATTTGCGTTAAGCTTCTGGCGCGTAAACGAATCCGGGTGAAAGTCTGAAGGTCACTTAACGGTTTCGTAGGGAAATTTGCCCTTTTCTGCGAAATCTATCAAGGAATTTGGAATGAGTGTCCCGGCCAACAGGAAACTGTGGCAAGGTTTCGCCATCAGTTTCGCTATTCTCTTTGCCTACGCCACAGTCCTGGCGAAGCTCGTCCATGACTGGTGGTACGACGAGAACTATTCACACGGCCTCTTAATCCCCTTCATTATCGGCTATATCCTTTGGACCCAGCGGGACAAGCTTGCGCGCGTTCAGACGCGCTCGTATGTGCTCTGGGGTGGTGCCGCCGTCGTTTTGGCCCTACTGGCACTCTGGGGCGGAGTAGCGGGCGCGGAGCTCTACACGCAAAGACTTTCGTTAATCCTCCTTTTAGCCGGAGTTACCGTTTATTTCTGGGGTTTCACGCTGCTCCGGCTGGTGTTAATTCCGCTGACCCTCCTATTTCTGGCAATGCCGATTCCGGCCATTGTCTTCAACAAGATCGCGTTTCCGTTGCAGTTGTTTGCTTCGCGTTGCGCCGTTTGGTCCATGAGCGTGCTCGGCATCCCAGTGCTGCGCCAGGGAAACGTAATCGAGCTAAAGCCGCTCAACTCTTTCGATACAAAGAAGCTCGAAGTAGTCGAGGCGTGTAGCGGCATCAGGTCGCTGATGACGCTGGTGACCCTCGCGGTCGTTTTTGCTTATTTCACCCATACGCCACCGACTGACGATACCCGCTCAGGTGGGCGTTTTGGCTGGCTCAGAAGCTATTGGTTTTGGCGCGCGGTCATCCTGGTGGGCTCGGCAGTGCCCATCGCCATTTTGACAAATGCATTCAGAGTGAGTGGAACCGGCGTCTTGGCGCACTATTATGGAACAGCCGTCGCGGACGGCTTTTTCCACTCTTTCTCGGGCTGGGTGGTCTATATCGTCGCTTTTATTCTCTTATTCGGCATTGGCATGATTCTTGATCGCTTCAAGCCGGCTCAGGCGGGCAAAGAGCAATCGGAAAGGAAGTCGCCTGAGCCTGACACTGCTGTTTCAATAAACCCAATGGTCTCGGCCGAAGGCTCTGAGCTATGAACTCTTCATTGCGTTTCGGTGTGCTGCTGGTTCTGATTCTGGTTGCCGGAGGCCTTGTCAACGCATGGTCCTATCTCGGCGAAGCACATGTCGATCGGAAGGAGTTGAAGAACTTTCCGGAGACGATCGGCTCCTGGCAAAAAACCGGAAACGATCAAACATTTGATGAGGCTTATCTTAAAGTCTTGCGGGCCAGCGATTATCTTTCACGTGACTTCCGCAAGTCTGATGGCCAGCTTGCCAATCTCTACGTGGGTTACTACGCAACGCAACGATCAGGCGCCACCTATCACAGTCCGCTGAACTGCCTGCCAGGATCCGGTTGGACTCTGAGCGAGCCTGGCAAAGCTTCGATTGCCCTTCCTGAGGGAACAAGCTTCGTTGCGAACAAATATGTCATCCAAAGCGGCAACTTCAGAAGCATGATGATTTACTGGTACCAGGGACGCGGAAGAAATGTCGCCAGTGAGTACTGGGGCAAAGTCTATACGGTATTCGACAGTGTTCGCTTGCGACGATCCGATGGCGCGCTGGTCCGTGTGACCGTGCCGATTGGCAAGTCAGAGGCAGACGCGGAGAAAACAGCTATCGAGTTTGCTTCGATTGCGTCGCAAGTTTTGCCTGAATATGTACCGTAACGTACGTTGATATTGAGCAGGAAGAATTATAGTTTGGGAAATCCAGACGAATTGGGCTTTTTTCAAAATTGTCTCAGGTTTTAAGGCTCTCCCCGGCAATTGCCCGCCGGCAATCCTTAATCTGAAACAAGAAATTAACTGCTGTCTGGTTCTAATTAGCAGTAAAGACGGAGCAAAGTAATGAAAAGCGAGTGCCGCGGTTATACCTTTCACATAAGCCTTTTCTGTCTTCTTCTAGCAGCCGTAATTTCCCTGGCCGGCTGCACTAATCCCCAACAAGCCAAAGCTGAACACGTCGCAAACGGCGAAGCTTACCTGAAAGATTCGAAATTTCAGGAAGCCTCGCTCGAATTTCGGAACGCAATACAGATCGACGACAGATATGCAGCAGCGCATTGGGGACTGGCGCGTGCTTACGAAGCGCTCGACCGTTTTCCGGAAATGCTCGACGAGTTGCGCAAGACCGTAACTCTCGACAAAGACAATCTCGACGCTCGCATCAAGCTTGGCAACTACTATCTGGCGGGCAGCCGCGGACGGCCCGAGGTCATTAGTGAAGCAGAACGACTGGCGAAAGAGATCATCAATAAGGATGCGAAGAACATTGAAGGCCACATCCTCATGGGCAGCGTGCTCTTCTCACAGAACCAGAAAGACCAGGCCTACGCTGAGCTTAATCACGCTATAGATCTCGATCCGAAGAGAGTCGAGTCGTATCTCAGTCTCGCCAAGTTTTACATTGCGACCAAAGAAAACGACAAAGCCGAAGAGATACACAAGCGAGCAATCTCAGTAAACGGCAGCTCGCCACTCGCCCACTCTGAATATGGAAAGTTCCTGAGCCTCCAGAACCGTGGCACGGAAGCGGAAGCAGAATTGCGCAAGGCTGTGGAAGTTGGTCCGAGCGATCGTAACGCGCGGTTCCTGCTTGCAAGTTTTTACCTGGTGAACAGGCAGTTTGATAAGGCTGAAGAAGCGTTCAAGGCAGTCACTGCATTGGACCCGAATAAGCCGGAGAGTCAGGCCGTCCTTGCCGACTACTATGCGATGGTTGGTCGAGGTGACGACGCGGTCAAGATCTATCAGACCATTCTTTCCAAATCTCCCGACTATGTTCAGGGCCGGTACCGGTTAGCGGAGATAATGCTGGGTCGAGGCGACCTTCAAGGCGCGAATACTCAAATCGATGAGTTATTCAAGAAAGACGCTCACGATCGCCAGGCGCTCCTTCTCCGTGCTCGTATGAAGGCCCAACGAGGCCAGACCGAGGATCTCAAGAGCTCGATTGAGGATCTCAAAGAGATTCTGAATCAGGAGCCAAATTCCCGGACCGCGCTCTACTTCATGGCCCAGGTCAACTACAACCTCGGGTTGGTCGATCAGGCTCATGCTTTCGCATCCGAGCTGGACAAGAACTATCCAGACTATCTACCCGGCAAGCTGATGCAGTTGCAGCTTACGATGGCTGGTGGCAAGCCGAAGGATTTTACGTCAGCAATTTCGCTTGCTACCGACTTACTGGCCCGCTTGGACAAGACCGCTCCCGATCGTGAGAACTCACCGCAGTTGATTGCAGAGATTCGCGAGAAGACTCTTCTGGCTCGTGGCAATGCGCAACTTCAACTCAAGAACATCGCCGATGCGCGCAAAGACTTCGAAATGGCCAAACAGATCGCGCCGAAAGATCCAGTGGTTTACAACAGTCTCGCGGCAGTCTCATATAAAGAGAACAACCTTCCAGACGTCGTTACCTCTTTTGAAACCGCGCTCAGTGTAGATGCGACTAACTTCGACGCGCTCAATGGGCTGATCGCCATTTACTCCAAGATGAATGATATCGGCAAGGCTCACGCCAGGATCGATCAGGTGATCAATTCCTATCCAAACATGGCGTCGCTCCATTTTTTGAAAGCGAACGTGTATGGCTACGAACAGAATAGTCAAGGCGTTGAGGCCGAATTGAACAGAGCATTGGAGCTCGATCCAAACTATGTGCCCGCTTATTCTGCACTGGCTGCGCTTTACATCAAGTCTAAACAGGAAGATCGGGCAATCGCACAGTATCAAAAAATCATCAACCTGCGCCCGGACAACGCTCCTGCTTACACCGTTGTCGGAATGCTCGAAGACCAGAGAAAGAACTTCGATGCCGCTGCGGACAATTACCGCAAGGCCCTGGAGAAGGATCCGAACGCAGTGATTGCGGCAAACAACCTGGCGTGGCTGTACGCAGTTACTGGCAAAGGCAATCTTGAAGAGGCGATAAGGCTGGCCCAGGGAGCAGTGCAGAAGAACCCGAATGTTGCCGGGTTCGTCGACACGCTGGGATGGGTCTATTACAAGAAGGCGATTTACCCAGCGGCGGTCGAGCAGTTGCGCAAAGCGGTGGCGCTTAATGAAGCGGAGGCTCGTGCAAACAACCTCGCGCCGAGTGCTTCTTATCACTACCACCTCGGCATGGCATTGATGGCAAAGGGCGACAAGGAAGAAGCGCGTAGCGAGTTGCAAACCGCGATCCGGCTGGCCGACAAGAATCCATTCGCCGAGCTGGAAGACGCGAAGAAAGCGCTGGCATCGATCTAGGAGATTGAAGACAAGAGGAGTGCGTTATGAGTGTTGACTTCAGACAACGGAAACCGAGTGAATACTTGAAGATCTTGCAGCGGCGAAAGTGGCTCTTGATCTTACCTGCGATCGCCATCACGACCGCTGTGGCGTGGGTTGTCTACAAGCTTCCCGACGTCTACGAGTCAACGACGCTCATCGTTGTCAAACCATCGACATTGCCAAATTCGATAGTGTTGACAAATACCGAAGACAACTTAACGCGCCAGTTGACGAGTATCACACAGGTAGTCACGAGCCGCAGTCAGCTCCAGCCACTCGTCGAGAAATACGGTCTGTATGAAACGGAGCGGTTGCGTGGCGAGCCGATGGAAAGCGTCATCGACATGATGCGCCGCGACATCAAAGTCACGCCCAACACGAGCCGCAACGACATCACCAACGGCTTCAACATCAGTTACCGGTATCGCGACCCCAAGAAAACGCAAGCGATTGCTTCGGAGCTGGCCGGCAAATACATCAGCGCGCAAACGAATAACACCGTCGCGTCGACTGCTGCTGCTCGTGCATTCATGGACAACCAGGTGAATCAGGCACGGGCTGCGCTGTCGGAAGTTGACAAGCAGCTTCTCGATTTCAAGTCGAGTCACGTCGGCAATCTGCCTTCTGAAGACCAGGCGCTCTTCAATCAATTGTCTGGCCTGCGTGAAGAACAGAAGGCGTTGATGGCCGAAGTGGGCCGGCTGCAAGACAGGCGTTCCGCTGCTGCAAATCAGTTGACTCTGGTCAAGCAACAGAATGTTCAAATAATCGAAGATGCTGCTACGAACCTGACCGATCCCAAAACAACGCTGGCATGGTCCCAATTAGTCACACGCAAAGCTCAGCTGGAGGGTGAGCTGACCAGACTCCAGCAGGAGTTGCGACCAAAGCATCCGGACGTCATTGCGAAGCAGAAGGAAGTCGATCAGGTCCAGGAGCAGATGGACCAGATGATTGCGGAGTGGAAAGAAAAGATTAAAGAGAAACAGGACAAACTCGGGAAGCGACCGGACATCGCTGCCGCCAACCTCGAAGCCGAAATAAAACTGGCCGAAGGCGAGATCAAACGACAGCAGAACGCGCTCGCTGCAAATGAGAAACAGATCAATTCGATTGTCGAGCGCATCAACAGCGTGCCCGGCGTTGAAGTCGCACTCGGCGCTCTCGAACGCGATTATCAAATCAAGAAAACTGCGTTGGACGAGCTCCTTCAACAGCAACAAAAGATTGCTCTCAACGCCGAAGCGGCCAGCCAACAGCAAGGTGAGGGAATCGACATCGTTGATACCGCCAACTTGCCGTCCAAGCCGGTAGCGCCAAAGCGTCTGATGCTGAGCAGTCTTGGCCTCGGCGCTGGTCTGGGCTTGGGACTGTTGCTGATCGGCATCTTCGAAGGTCCGCGTCTCCTGACGATTCAAAACATGGAAGACGCCAGACACTACACGGGTCTTCCAGTGCTCCTTTCGGTGCCTGAGTTGCTGACGCCACAGGAAGCACGATCGGTGCCTCGACGTCGCAGGCTATTACTTGCAGCGGGCGTGGTCGCAACGCTGGTCAGTATTCCGGCGCTGGCGCTGGCGCTCAAGCTCACTCACGTTTTCGAATTCCTGATGCAGAACTCGGGTCGTTCGTAAGGAGCTGGTGGCCCAAACTGGAGGTTCAATAGAGTGTACGCAGAATTTTACGGTCTGAAAGAATTACCATTCGCGCTCACTCCCGATCCGCGATTCATTTACTTCACTCCGTCGCACACGGAAGTGATGGCCAATCTTCACTACGGTATTGAGTCGGGTAAGGGACTCGTGGTGGTGACTGGCGAAGTGGGTACTGGCAAGACGACGATTCTCCGCTGGATGATGGAGCGTCTGGATCGCACAGTGCTCGTAGCATACATCTTCAACCCGCGTTTGTCCGTGCCGGAGTTTTACCAGCACGTTGCGACTTTGCTCGACGTGCAGAAGTGGGAGACGAAGTCGGAGTTGCTGCTCGAGTTAGGACGTGCGTTGGAGTCGCGCCATGCGCGTGGCTTGCGCACGGTGCTGATCGTCGACGAGGCGCAGGGCTTGTCTCCACACGTGCTCGAAGAGATCCGGTTGTTGTCAAACTTCGAATCGAACACAGCCAAGCAGTTGCAGATCGTTTTGACGGGCCAGCCGGAGCTGCGCGAGGTTTTGAACAATCCGGATCTGCGGCAGTTGAAACAACGCATTGCACTGCGCTGCGTTATCAAGCCGTTGCCGAATGTTGAGGAAACGGATCGTTACATCACTTCACGTCTGCTGGTCGCCGGCGCTGAGCGGACTGACATTTTCACAGCGGAGGCGGTCGATTACATATTCCGGTGTTCTGACGGCATTCCGCGAAACATAAACAATCTTTGCGACAACGCACTCCTGGCCGGCTATGCGGCAGGTGACGCAACGATCGGACGCACCGTCATCGAAGAGGTAGCCGACTCGTTTGACATGCTGCCTCGCGCCGCAAGAGGACAAGTCGGTGAAGAACGCGAAGCTCCGGCGAGAATTTTTTCTTCCGCCGGACGCGCGGAGTTGTGGAACGCGGGCAAGACCACCGGCGACACGGAATAGAAGTGATGTCGAAAATAGGTTTAAGCGTGCGAAGCACGCGTAAGCATAAAGCCTGGGGCGCGAGCCCCAGGCTCACTGAAATAAGTTTTTTGCAGCCCATGAAAACGGGCGGCAGTGCTGGCGCCCGCTGCGCGGGCTTGAATTGGGTTTATTGATACTGATCCTGGGGCTTGCGCCCCAGGCTTATGCTTACGCCTGCTTCGCAGGCTGAGCAGACACCCAACAATGAGGTGAATCGATGGGAAGAGTTTTTGATGCCATGAAACGACACAGCGCCACCGAAAATAGTGGTGCTGCGAAAGCAAAAGCAGAATCAGAGCACCGTAAAGACAGCCCGCGTGTTTCAGGGCTGCCTTCGCCGCAACAGGTCGAGGAGCAATTGCTGAGTGGCTCCTCAATCATGTCTGCTCACAAGACGGTGCAGAGTTCAGCGCCCACTGCGCACACTGCGGATGTACCCGGCGGGTCGGCACTCCCCGGCGGAATTGCTTCGCGTGATGCTGGGGCAACTTTGGGCGCTGCCGAGGCGACGCGCGCCGGAGGATTCGTCACTTTCGACATCTCTCCGTCGCGCGTCGAGCCTCACCTGATTGCGGTCAGCCAGCCTCGCTCTGCCTACACCGAGCAGTTTCGCTCGTTGCGTACGAAGGTTCTCGAGGCGGGAGAGCGCATGCAGATGCGTGCAATTGTGATTACCAGTGCGGGCATTGCCGAAGGTAAAACTCTGACCGCACTAAATCTCGCCTGGCTCCTGGCTCAAACTGACGGCGTGCGCGCCCTTGTTATCGATAGTGATCTGCGACGTCCCTGCGCCACCGATTACCTTGGTATCAACGCGCAACTTGGACTGTCGGAAATCCTTGGCGGCCAGATCAAACTCGAAGATGCGATCGTTCGCCTCGAGCCCGCCGGCCTGCACTTGTTGCCGGGTGGCCGTCCGCGAGATGACGTTGCCGAGCTGCTTTCCGGACCAAGCTACGCGCGCCTGCTTTCTGAAGTGCGTCGCATGTTCGACTACATCATCATCGATGCTCCGCCACTCGGAATCTTCACTGATGCCAACGTGCTGATGTCGCGTGCTGACGGTGGGCTTTTGGTAGTGCGAGCGGGAAAGACTCGTTACTCCACTGTCGACAAGCTACTCGATCAAATGCCGAAGGAGCGTCTGCTCGGAGTGGTGCTCAACCGTACTGAGGAACAGCCCGATGCTGCTTCTTACTATTACCAGCACCGCTACTACAACCGCGAAAGTCACGTGACTGAAGTGCATCCGCTGTCCGACAGAATGGAAGAGGAGGTGGCAATCGTCAATTGAGAGCTCTGCGTCTCAACGGACGGACGGTCTTATTGCTTCTCGCCGAGGCAGCGCTTGTCTACGGCGCGATCATCGGCGCCGTGTACCTGCGCGTCGGTGTGGCAGACGCACCTGAGGAACTGCTGGTCAAGCACGGCTACATGAAAGCCGCATTAGCTGCTTTCTTCTGCCTCGCGTCGTTCTACCTTTTTGACTTGTACGACTTTCTGGTAATGCACGACCGGCGCGAGCTGGTTCTGCGTCTGATCCAGGCGCTCGGACTCGCATGGATTGCGCTGGCGTTTTCGTTTTACGCGTACCCTGATTTGAGGCTTGGCCGCGGTATCTCACTGATTGCCTTGCCGCTTGCGCTCGGCTTGATGGTTTCGTGGCGAGTCTCGATTCACTGGTTCCTGGGCCATCCGGAGTTTGGTGAGCGCATTCTCATCGTAGGCTCCGGCAAACTTGCGGTTGAGCTCGCGCGCGAAGTGTTGAATCGCCCTGACGCGGGCTATCGCATCGTAGGTTTTGTCGGCAATGACGCTGAACTGTTGGGCAAAAGCCTGATCAATCCGCGAGTCATCGGTCTGACGGAGCAGCTCGAGAAAATCGTCAAACAGGAAAACATCGATCGCATCGTTGTGGCCATGGGCGAGCGTCGCGGACAACTTCCCACTAACAAGCTGCTGCAATTGAGTCTGGCAGGACAAGTGACGATCGAAGAGGGCCAATCCTTTTACGAGCGCATCACTGGCCGCGTCTCCCTGAACATGCTTCGTCCTTCGTGGCTGATCTTCAACGGTCGCGGCCGGCATAAAAAAGTTGCCGGTCTTGCACGCATCTCGGTGCACTGGATGGTCGCTTTGGTGGGCGCAATTCTTTCGCTGCCGATCGTTGTTGTTACAGCGATATTGATCAAACTCGAGTCGCGTGGCCCGATCTTTTACAAGCAGGAACGCGTCGGAAAGAACGGTCGCACATTTGTGTTAACGAAGTTTCGCTCCATGAGAGTTGATGCGGAACAGGACGGGCCGGTCTGGGCCAGCAAAGGCGACAGCCGCACCACGCGCGTGGGCCGCATCATTCGGAAGATGCGCGTCGATGAGATCCCGCAGTTCTGGCACATCCTGAAAGGCGAGATGAGCTTCGTCGGTCCGCGACCCGAGCGCCCTCATTTCGTGGCGCAACTGGCCGAAGAGATCCCGTTCTATGAACAGCGGCATCTAATTGCACCGGGACTAACAGGCTGGGCGCAAATCAAGTATCCGTACGGTGCGTCGATCGAAGATGCACGTCAGAAACTTCAATACGACCTGTTCTACATCAAGAACCAGGGTTTAATTCTGGATGCAATCATTATCTTTGAAACGATCAAAATCATTCTGTTTGGGCGGGGGGCCCAATAATGCCTGGGGTTTGGAGGTTGATATGACTATGTACAGACGAATGGCGCTCGCGATCGTTACGCTGATCGCATTGACAGTTAGCATTGCGGCTCAGACGCCAACCGATCCGCAAAAAGCGCGTCCGCGGACCGCGGCGAGCGGTCAGGACAATAAAAAAGACGAGAGCGCGCCCGTTATAGACAACAGGATCGGAGCGGACGACACAACGCGGGCGCAATCCGATGTCTCCCCAAATACAGGTGCGAACCGGGACCAGGATTCAGAAGAAGCAGCATTTAAGAACTCCTACACCAACTTCTTCACCAATTACCGGCTTGGTCCTGAAGACGTGATCTCTGTCGAGGTGTTTAATCAGGATCGCTACTCGCGCAAAGGGATTGTCATTCCTCCCAATGGCCGCATTGCACTCTCTTTGATCCCGGGCGGAGTTTTTGTGAACGGTAAGACGCCGCAGGAAGTAGAAGAAATCATCAAGAAGCGGTACGACGAATTCATCATCGACCCGCAGGTTACGGTGTCACTCGATAAGGCTTCGTCATACCGTTACAGCATCGTTGGCTACGTGGGCACACCGGGCGTTCGTCTGATGAGCCACCGCATGACCGTGACTGAGGCTCTGGCCGAAGCCGGGGGCGTGACGAGCGCGGGTGACAGGAGCAAGGTTTACGTTTTGCGACGTCAAACCACCGGGTACGTAGCACCGATTCAGGTTAATGTCTCCGCGATTTATAAAGGCAAAGCTCCCGACAGCACCTATCTCGTTCCGGGCGATCAGATCGTCGTTCCCGGAAATCGCATGAACAAGGTGAAGGAGTGGCTGGGCTACACTTCCGTGCTCGGCTTTGCTCGCATCTTCGGTGTCGGTTTCTAGCGCACGCTCACCAGGAATTATTGTAGGGGCGGCCCTTTGTGGCCGCCCGTTTCGCGCCATGAGTACGGTTTCCACTGCATTGTTGCTGCTTTTCCTCGTTGTCACGCCTGCGTTCGCCCAAACAGGCACGTGGGTGCGCCAGCGCGCCGGCACGATGGCGTGGCTTCACGGCCTCTTCTTCCTCGATCAAAACCGCGGTTTCGTCGTCGGCAGCAAGGGTACACTGCTGCAAACGCTCGATGGCGGCAACACATGGAAATCGCGCGGCTCCTATACCGAAGACGTAGTCCGCGACATCTTCTTCACTGACGAACAAAACGGCTGGATGGTCGTCGAAGTAAATGCTTATCAACTCAAAACAAAAGAAGAGCCTCGCGCCTATCTCATGAAAACCATCGATGGTGGTGAGCACTGGAAACGAATCGAGATAAAAGGATTCGACGTCGACGCGATTCTCGTTCGCGCAGTGTTCAACCGTAACGGCCGTGGCTGGACCTTCGGCGAAGGTGGCTCGATCTACACGACACACGACGCCGGCGACACGTGGATCAAGTTGCAATCACCAACACGCCGTCTGCTGCTCGGCGGAATCTTCGTTGACGACGATCGCGGTTGGATAGTCGGTGCGGGAGCGACGATCATTCAAACTTCCGATGGCGGCGAGACCTGGTATCAATCAACACTGCCGCAGGTTGAGAAGTCCGTCCGCTTCACGGCGACTTCGTTTGTTGATAATCGGAAAGGATGGGCCGTCGGTAGTGGCGGCAGTGTCTATCAGACAACTAACGGCGGTCGCACATGGCTGCAACAGAACTCAACAGTCGCTGTCGATCTGTTTGACGTGAAGTTTGTTGATGCGCTCGAAGGCTGGGCTGTGGGCGCCGAAGGAACGATTATTCACACGAGCGACGGCGGCGATCATTGGGCCGCCATGCCAAGTGACACGCGCCACCCACTCGAGCGCGTGTTCTTCGCTGATAAAAATCACGGTTGGGCCGTCGGTTTTGGAGGGACAGTCGTCTCCTACCAGCTACAAAAATAGCCGCAAAAAGGTGTATAAGGCACAAAAATGTTTCACGAAAATCTTTTGTGACTTTTGTGCCTTTTTGTGGCTTAATTACCGCGCTTCAACATCCCCTTTGACAGGAGTTACCATGACTACACGACTCCCGCTGGTCATTGTTTTGACTCTCGTTTTCACCTCGATCGCTTACGCCCAGGAAGCTACACCGTCTCCATCACCGGCAGCGAAGCCGAAACCGGCTATGAGCCGCGCGCAGAGTCAGCGAGCGATCATCGCCACCGAAAGGAAACTTTGGGAAGGCTGGAAGAACAAAGACTTTAAGGCGTTCAGAGCAAATCTCTCAGCCGACAGCATCTTGATCTCTGATCAGGGTGTCGCCGATAAAACGACCGCCGTGAAAGATCTCGAGGGCATGGCGTGTGAAGTGAAGAGTTATGAGCTGAGCGACATCAAGGTCCTGTTCCTCAACAGCAGTGCCGCAATCATGACTTATAAAGCCACACAAGATGCGACCTGCGGCGGGCAACCGGCTCCTGCCGCCGTCTGGGCCAGCAGCGCCTACGTCATGAGAGGCGGGAAGTGGCTCGGCGCCTCGCATCAGGAGACTCCCGTCAAATAGGAGTAGATTTTAGCCGCAGATGAACGCGGATGAACGCAGA
>DASUYO010000023.1:0-5620 GCA_036377375.1 Pyrinomonadaceae bacterium | reverse complement strand
GTCAAAGATCTCTGGCTCGATTTGAAAGCGCTCAGACAAGAGCTCGAGTTTCAGGACAAATTGGATCGTTCGGTCGCTTCTGAAGGTGACGGAACTGCCGTGATGGTTCCGGGTGAGCCGACAACAGCGGTGTCCGGAGCGCGAGATACGGCACCGCGCAGTGCCATCAGTCACATCAGTGAATCGATCTCTATCGAGATCAAACGTCATAAACTCGGCACAGCGCTGGTATTGTTTGCCGTCCTGCTCATCGTCGGCGCGGGCAGTTTCGGAATTTACAAGTGGCTTCATCGTGAAGAGCCGATGGCCCACTTCTGGGACGTACGACTCACGCGTCTCACCAACTCCGGAAACGCAATCGATGCGACCATTTCGCCTGACGGCAAATACATTGTTTACGCTCTCAGCGATCGCAGCGTTCAGAGTCTTTATATTCGGCAGGTGAGCACGGCGAATGACAAGCTGATCGTTCCTACTGCACGCGTTGGTGTCTTCGGTATCACGTTCTCGCCGGACGGAACCCAACTCTACTATGCAATCAAAGCCAACCTCGATGCCGGAACCCTTTACCGCATTCCGGTTCTCGGCGGCACTCCGGTAAAAGTACTCGAGAAAATCGACGGTCCGATCAGCTTCGCACCTGACGGTAAGCAGTTCGTTTTAGTGCGTGGCAACTATCCGCATCCTGGCGAGAGCGCCCTCGTGATAGCGAATGTCGATGGGAGTGGTGAGCGCAATCTGGTTGTCAAGAAGAACCCTGAGCGTCTGTCGCCGCTCTTCTTCACTGGTCCATCGTGGTCGCCTGACGGAAAGATCGTTGCTGCCTCAGTTGCGACTGTAGGCGGGCGTAGTAAGGTGGTCGGTTTCTCTGTTGCCGATGGAAGCGAGAAAGATCTGTCGCCGGAGTCGTGGCCGTTTACTGCACGTGTTCAGTGGTTGCCTGATATGACTGCATTGCTTGTCATAGCGGGAGAAGGCGCGGGTGTGGCCCAGGTTTGGATCATCAATTATCCGGACGGACGCGCCCGGCGCGTCACAAACGATTTGGGTGCCTATCGCGCGATTGGGTTGACGCAGGATGGAAAAACGTTGACTACCGTTCAGGCGCTGGGCCTTGTGAATGTGTGGGTGGTGCCTGAAGGCAATGCAGCAAAGGCGATGAGGCTGCCAACGGGCAACATTGGGTTCTATTCGTCAGCAGGAAACAATATTTCATGGGCGCCTGCCGGAAGGATCGTGTTTGTTTCGAATGAAGGCGGGGCTGCTGATATTTGGGTGGCGGATCCCGACGGTAGTAATCGCAAACAGTTAACTTCAAATGGCACGCTCAACTTTGCACCTGTGGTTTCGGCTGATGGCCGTTACATTCTTTTTGTATCGTGGCGGGATGGTAAAAAGAATATATGGCGGATGAATTTCGATGGTAGTGATCCAGTGCGGCTAACGTCCGGTTTGGCCGATTCCTTTCCGTCAATTTCGCCCGATGGTCGCTGGGTCGTCTACGCCGCACTTGAGGGAGTTAGGCCTACTCTCTGGAAGATGTCGATCGACGGCGGCACACCAATTCAGGTTTCGGATCACCCAGGAACGGCGCCCGTAGTTTCTCCGGATGGGCGGTTTATAGCGTACATGTTTCCCGAGTCACAGGATCCATTCGCTCCGCCAAACCGGATTGCGGTGGTTCCGTTTGAGGGCGGGGCTAACTTGAAGACGTTTGAGTTTCCGGGAAGCGGCACTGTGTTGCCGGTGATTCAATGGTCACCGGACGGCAAATCGATTTTCTATACGACCAGTGCAAACAACGTGACGAATATCTGGAGTCAGCCTGTCGATGGAGGACCGGCGAAACAAGTCACCAATTTCAATGATCTGTTTATAACAAGTTTTGCCTGGTCGCCGGACGGGAAGCAGTTGGCATGCACGCGCGGCACTTTGGTTCGCGATGCAGTACTGATTACTGACTTGAAGTGAATTGGAGACCACTAAATGGACGTGCGCGTGTTCCTGACGACGTTTGGGATAATTTTCCTGGCCGAAATGGGCGACAAGACTCAGCTCGCCGCAATGACGATGGCGGCTAATTCGAAAAAGCCATGGGCCGTGTTTTTGGGTGCGAGCCTCGCGTTGGCGGCGGTGTCAGGGTTGGGAGTTTTGGTCGGAAGTTTCGTGGGAGATTACGTGCCGCTCGTTTGGGTGAAGAGAGTCGCAGCGACTGCGTTTATTGTGATCGGTGTGCTTATGCTTTTAGGAAAGTTTTGATTAGAATCCACAGACTACGCTGATTCATGCCCCAGACTCCCCACGTCGAACGTCACTTCACGGCGAGCGAAGTCGTTCGCGATGTCGTTATCGGAATGGCTGACGGCCTGACCGTTCCGTTTGCACTCGCCGCCGGATTATCCGGCGCTATCTTCGACACGAGAATCATCGTCACAGCAGGACTGGCAGAGATCGCCGCCGGTTCGATCGCGATGGGACTTGGCGGCTATCTCGCTGCCAAGAGTGACGCCGAGCACTACGCCAAAGAACGCGAGCGCGAGAAACGCGAAGTGCAGGAGATTCCGCACGAAGAGATGCGCGAAGTGGCAGAAGTCTTTCAAGCCTACGGGCTCAGTGAAGACGAAACATGGCCCATCGTCCAGGCGCTCAAACGTCAGCCTCGTAACTGGGTCGACTTCATGATGCGTTTTGAGCTGGGACTGGAGAAGCCTCAGCCCGGTCGTGCGTTGGCCAGCGCACTGACGATTGCAGGCGCATACATTGCGGGAGGTCTGGTGCCGCTCGCGCCCTATTTCTTTTCACACACGGCATTCGTCGCACTCTTGTATTCGGTCGTGTTTACGCTCATCGCGTTGCTGGTGTTTGGCTTTGTAAAAGGTCGGTTTACCGGAACGCGACCGGTGCGAAGCGCCCTCCAAACCGCTTTGATCGGCAGCCTTGCGGCCGGCGCTGCGTTCGCGATTGCGCGGTTGATTAGTGGGTAATTTAGAGGATTTTCGCGATTGATCGTATAATCCAAACAGCTTCATTAATCGGCCACCGGGAGGAAATACATGGTTACAAAACTACAACGCTCAGATTCCGTTAACCGAATTGCAGAGTTGCTTGGTCCGACCGCTGATGAGTTACTAAACCACTCGTCGCAAACGATCTCGAAGGACCAGGTGCAACTCCCGGGGCCCGATTTTATCGACCGCGTCTGGGCCATCTCGGATCGTCGTCCGGCAGTGCTGCGTTCACTGCAAAGTCTGTTTGATAATGGCAGGCTGGCAGGCACCGGTTATCTTTCGATCCTCCCGGTGGACCAGGGAATCGAGCATTCTGCGGGCGCCTCCTTTGCGCCTAATCGGCAGTACTTCGATCCGGAAAACATTGTGAAGCTCGCGATTGAAGGTGGATGCAATGCGGTTGCGTCAACTTTCGGTATTCTGGGTTCAGTTGCGCGAAAGTATGCACACAAAATTCCGTTCATCGTAAAGATCAATCATAACGAGTTGCTGACGCTGCCGAATAAGTTTGACCAGGTGTTGTTTGGAACGGTTAAGGAAGCACACAATCTTGGCGCCGTCGCTGTTGGTGCGACGATATATTTTGGTTCTGAAGAATCGACCCGCCAGATCACCGAAATCAGCGAGGCCTTTGCACAGGCACATGAGCTGGGTATGGGTTGTATTCTTTGGTGCTATCTCAGAAATCCGAAGTTCAAAACTCCGGAAGGCGATATGCACGCTTCCGCGGACCTCACGGGCCAGGCAAACCATCTCGGCGTGACTATCCAGGCGGACATCATCAAACAGAAATTGCCGGAGCGAAACGGTGGATACAAAGCTGTCGAAGCTGAGCTCGGTAAGTCTTACGGCAAGACCAGCAAGCTCGTTTACGAAAAGCTGACAACTGACAATCCAATCGATCTCGTGAGATATCAGGTAGCGAACTGCTACATGGGTCGCTGCGGCCTGATCAATTCAGGTGGCGAATCGAAAGGCGCGAGCGATTTGGCGGAGGCAGTCCGCACGGCAGTGATTAACAAGCGCGGCGGCGGCATGGGCCTGATCTCCGGCCGCAAGGCGTTCCAGCGCCCGATGAACGAAGGCGTGCAACTGCTGAACGCGATCCAGGACGTGTACCTCGCCGACGAGATCACGGTCGCCTAGCTAAGCCGCAAAAAAGCACAAAAGGCCCAAGAATTTCAGAAAAAGCATTGTGCTTTTTGTGCTTTTTTGTGGCTAAAAAATCCATTTTGCGGCTGCGGCCGTATATTTCCCGCTTGCAACCTAAACCAGCCCAAGACGACGACGTTGCACTGCTGAAGGCCATCGCCGCCCGAAATGAAGCGGCCCTCGCTGGTCTCTACGATCGCTACCGCGCCATCCTGTTTGGGCTCTTAATGCGTATATTGAGCAACCGCGAGGAAGCGGAAGACGTCCTCCAGGAAGTCTTTCTGCAGGTTTGGCGGAAAGCGAAAGACTTCGACGAGAATCGCGGACGTCCGTTCACGTGGCTGGTGACTCTCGCGCGCAGCCGTGGCATCGACCGCCTGCGCACGCTTGCATCACGCGACCGTGTGACTGAAGCGCGTGCGAGAGAAGTTTCGGACGAGATCTCCGACGCAGCCACAGACGCGTTCAAGTCAGAACAACGCGGTCTTGTCACAAAAGCGCTCGCACAACTCCCCGACGAGCAAAAACGGCCACTGATGCTCGCCTATTTCGACGGCCTGACCCAATCAGAAATTGCGACGCGTTTGGGCGCGCCGCTCGGAACCGTAAAGACTCGCATGCGCACCGGTCTGATGAATCTGCGCGAGATGCTGGCGGGCAAGGGAGAGAGTTTTGGTTTCTAAGTAACGATGGTCCACGAAGACTACAAGGAGATGATTCCGGCGCGCGCGCTATCTGCGCTCGACGCGGCGGAGGAACGTGCGTTGAACGAGCATCTCGACAACTGTGCTGAGTGTCGCAAAGAGCTCGAAGACTGGCAGGCGACAGCGGCCGCTTTGGCAGTTGTACCGGATCCTGTGGAACCGTCACCCGAAGTGCGTGAGCGAATACTAAACGAAGTGCGAAAGGATCTCTCGGCTGACGTCATCCCTTTCAGATCCACACCGCGCAATGTCTGGACATCTTTTGGATCGTTGGGAGCGATAGCCGCTGTCGTTCTCTTCGCAGCGTTGATTGTGGGATTGATTGTTCTCTGGCGTCAGAATCGCGCCGCGCAAGCCAACATTGCAACTTTGTCAGATCAGTTGGAAAACACGCGACGAGATCTCCAGCGCTCGAATGAATTCGTGCAACTGGTTACTCGACCCGGTGCACAGGTGCATGAGCTAATCGGAACCGAAAACGCGGCGGGCGCTAATGCCAAGCTAGCCTACGACAAAACAGGAAATGCTTTACTGATCGCGCATGGCCTCCCGAGTGTTCCGAAAGGAAAAGAGTATCAACTTTGGTTTATTGTCTCGGGTGAACGGCCGATACCAGGTAAGACGTTTGCTCCTGACAATACCGGAAGCGCCACTCTGAAGGATTCTGTACCTGAGAAAGCAGTCAATGGGATTCCAACATTTGCTATCACGCTTGAACCGCTGGGAGGTGTGCAATCCCCGACAGGTCCGATGTAT
>DASUYO010000022.1:0-25766 GCA_036377375.1 Pyrinomonadaceae bacterium | reverse complement strand
CCTCCGTGGCTGCCCGTCGTCGAATCATGCGACGCGCGCGGCAATAAGACGGGCGGCCACGGAGGGCCGCCCCTACAATAAATACATGAAGGTGGCTCTGTTTGTAACTTGTCTCGTCGATCAAATGTGGGCCAGCATTGGTGTGAGCAGTGTCGAAGTGTTGCGGCGTGTTGGTTGTGAGGTCGAGTTTGACAAGCGCCAGACCTGCTGCGCGCAGCCGGCTTATAACACTGGTTATTTAAACGAAGCACGCCAGGTGGCGCGGCGCTTCATTCAGATCTTCGAAGAGAGCAAAGCAGACGCGATCGTCAGCCCGTCAGGATCCTGCACGGCGATGGTGCATCACTACCCGCAATTGTTTGCCGGCGATCCGGAGTGGCGCGCGCGGGCGCAGGCAGTTGCAGCGAAGACCCATGAGCTGAGCGCGTACTTAGTCCGCGTGCTCAAGAAGGAAGACGTCGGCGCAACGTGGACTGGCAGGTTAACGTGGCATGACGCCTGTCACGGCTTGCGGGATCTGAATCTCAGGAGTGAGCCACGGACGTTGATTCGAAATGTGCGTGGTGTCGAGTTCGTCGCGATGGACCATGCCGATGCGTGTTGTGGTTTTGGGGGTACTTTCTCTGTGAAGTACCCGGAGATCTCGGTTGCAATCCTGGACCAGAAGATTGATGCGATTGAGCGTGCGGGCGTGCAGGCTGTAGTGTCCGGCGATGCGAGTTGTTTGATGCAGATTGGTGGGAGATTGTCGCGGAAGGGATCCAAGGTGCGCGTCATGCATCTTGCGGAGTTATTAGCCACGGATGACACGGATTAGCAGCGAGACATTTCGGGAGAATGCGAGGGCTGCGCTGGCGGATGTACGTAATCGTTGACACATCAACGTAGATGCACATCATCTCTTTCGCGACACAGGGAAACAGAATGGCGCGTTCCGCGCATGGGCATGATCCTCCACGTCGGCGATCGCGCCACATCGCAGTCGATGACGCTTGAGCCCGGCGATGTGATCGCGACGGGGACGCCGCCCGGCGTTGGCTTCGCACGCAACCCGCCGGTGTTTCTCAAGCCGGGGGATCGGATGGAAGTGTTGATCGAGGGCATGGGTGGTTTGGGAAATCCAGTAGTCGCGGATAAACACGGAATAAATCCGGATTTATCCGCGGTTATCCGTGGCTAAACTCTTAGCAGGAAAACACGATGCGCAAACTTCTTCTACTATTTCTAATAATTACTTTGATCACGGCCTGTGTGAAGAACAACGGCCCATCCGGCAAGAAGAAATTCACCATCGCCGTCATCCCGAAAGGCACGACACACGAGTTCTGGAAGAGCATTCACGCCGGCAGCAACAAAG
This sequence comes from Pyrinomonadaceae bacterium, assembly GCA_036377375.1. Taxonomy (GTDB): domain Bacteria; phylum Acidobacteriota; class Blastocatellia; order Pyrinomonadales; family Pyrinomonadaceae; genus PSRF01. The sequence continues at coordinate 24,409 of DASUYO010000022.1, read as the reverse complement.
CCGCCGGCGAGCTCAGCGCGCAGGGAACCGACGTCGAAGTAATCTGGAAAGGCCCTTTGCGTGAAGACGATCGCGAACAGCAGATCCAGGTCGTTGAAGGCTTCACGGCGCAGGGCGTGAGTGGCATCGTCTTGGCACCGCTCGACGATCGCGCACTGGTTCGACCAGTCGCGGACGCCGCCCGCGCAGGTGTGCCCACAGTCATCATCGACTCGGGTTTAGAGTCGAATGACTTTGTTAGTTTTGTTGCTACTGACAATCGGAAGGGCGGCTCGCTCGCCGCGGATCGCATGGGCCAACTTCTGAACGGCAAAGGAAAAGTTCTCGTGCTGCGATATGCAGAAGGCTCCGCCAGCACGACCGAACGTGAGGAAGGTTTCATCGGAGAGATCAAGCAGAAGTTTCCTGATATCGAGCTCGTCTCGACGGATCAATACGCGGGTGCGACACGCGAAACCGCGAAGCGTGCCTCAGAAAATGTCCTGAATCGTTTTGGCGACGTGGTGCAGGGCATCTTCACACCGAATGAGTCGTCGACTTACGGAATGCTGCTGGCACTTCAGGACATCGGCAAAGCGGGGAAGGTTTCGTTTGTCGGTTTCGACGTCAGCCAGACTTTCATCGACGCACTCAACAGCAACCAGTTGCATGGCATCATCGTGCAGAACCCTTTCAACATGGGCTACCTTGGTGTGCGCACGATCGTCGATAGTCTGATGGGCAAACCCGTGGAGAAGAAGATCGATACGGGCGTGATGCTGGTGACCAAAGAGAACCTCGAAACGCCTGACGTGAAGACGTTGCTTCATCCTCCGCTCGAGCAATATTTAAAGTGATCGCTGAAGCAAAAGATAGACGAGTCTATTTCAGTACGCGTCTGCTGCATTACTGGCTGAACCGTCTCGGTCCGGTTCTTGGTCTGCTTTTGGTCATCGGCATCTTCTCACTCTTGATGGACACACCGTCTCGCTTTCTCTCACCAAACAATCTCCGCATCGTCCTTTCACAAACCGTCATCGTGGCGATCGGCGTGATCGGAATGACGATGATTATTATCAGCGGCGGCATCGATCTCGCTGTCGGATCGACGATCGCTTTGACCGGCGTCATCACTGCGCTCGGAATCAACGCGGGCCTGGCGCCTTCAGTGGCATTGTTGAGTGGGATACTCGCCGGCGGACTTGTCGGACTGGTAAATGGACTCGTGATCACGCGCTTGAAAGTCGTGCCGTTCATCGCAACTTTGGGAATGCTCGGCGTTGCGCGTGGTGTGGCCAAGTGGCTGGCAAATCAGCAAACAGTCAACATGCCGGGCACGTGGCTGAACGAGTTGCTGGTGATGTTTCCGAATCCACCGTGGCTGCTGGTTGCGCCGGGCGTGTGGATCGCGATCGTGCTCGCGATACTGGCCGCAGTGGTTTTGCGTAATACGGTCTTTGGACGACGCGTTTTTGCACTCGGCTCGAATGAAGCTGCCGCGCGCGCGTGTGGCATCGCTACCGATCGATTGAAAGTTTGGATCTATGCGCTCGCGGGTCTGCTCTTCGGCCTTGCGGGAGTGATGCAGATGTCGCGCTTGCGACAAGGCGATCCGACAGTCGCCGCAGGATCTGAGCTGGACATCATTGCCGCAGTGGTCATCGGTGGTGGGAGTTTGAACGGCGGCGAAGGAAGCATTCTCGGATCGATGATCGGAGCGCTCATCATGGCGTTCCTGCGCAATGGATGCCAGCAAGTGGGTTGGCCCAACTACATTCAGGAGATCATTATCGGAGCGATCATTGTTATCGCTGTGGCGATCGATCGCTGGCGAGCCACGAAGAAGTATTAGCCGCTGGAAGCTGTTAGCGATAAGAAGTAGAGAAGATGATTGAGCCGCAGATAAACGCATATACACGCAGATCAGAATTAGGAGATATCAGCGTTAATCTGCGTTCATCTGCGGCTCATTTTCGCTGGCTCATCTGTGCGCTCCTCTTCTTCGCCGCCACTATCAACTGGCCTACATACAGAGCGATCCGCCGGATTCGGTTGTCAAAGTTCCATTTGCCCGTTTGTTGCCGCACCGGCCCCGAACCAGCTAATCTTTAATGAGCCGCAAAAAGGCACAAAAAGCACAAAATGCTTTTCCTGGTTTGCTTCTTCTTTTTTGTGACTTTTCTGCCTTTTTGTGGCTAAAAAGCTTATGAGCGTTCTTGTGGCTAAATCGGGGTGTCGCTGGGACATTGTGAGTCTCGGCGAGGTGATGCTGCGGCTCGACCCGGGTGATGGGCGCGTTTCAACGACGCGTCACTTCCAGGTTTGGGAAGGCGGCGGTGAATACAACGTCGCCCGCGGCCTGAAGCGTTGCTTCGGAATGGATGCGACAATTGTTACTGCGTTGGCTGACAATGCAGTTGGGCGGCTGGTCCAGGATTTGATTTACCAGGGCGGCGTGGACCAATCACACTTGAAGTGGGTGAAGTTCGATGGCGTTGGACGCACGGTTCGCAACGGGCTCAATTTCACCGAGCGCGGTTTTGGAGTGCGTGCCGCTGCCGGATGCTCTGATCGCGGTCACACGGCTGTGTCACAACTCAAACCCGGCGACATTGATTGGGAACAGATATTCGGCACTGAAGGCGCGCGCTGGTTTCACACTGGAGGTATCTTCTGCGCATTGTCGGAAACGACACCGGCTGTCGCACGCGAGGCAATGGAATTCGCGAAGAGACACGGCACGATCGTCTCTTACGATCTCAATTACCGCGAGTCACTCTGGAAATCCATCGGCGGCCAGGCCAAAGCCGTGGCGGTAAATCGCGAGCTGGCGCCACTGGCCGATGTGATGATCGGCAACGAAGAAGACTTTACCGCCGCGCTTGGATTTGAAGTCGAAGGTCAGGATGAACATCACTCGAAGCTCGACGTCCGCATCTTTCATCGCATGATTGAGCGCGCTGTTGCAGAGTTTCCCAACTTCAAAGTTGTCGCGACGACATTGCGGAATGCGAAGACTGCAACCATCAACGACTGGGGCGCGGTTTGTTACATGAATGGTGAGCTCTACCAGGCGCCCGTTCGCGAGAACCTCGAGATTCTCGACCGCGTTGGTGGTGGTGATTCGTTTGCTTCGGGATTGATTTACGGGTTACTGACCGGACGTGGACCACAGTGGGCCGTCGAATGTGGCGCTGCGCACGGCGCACTCGCGATGACGACGCCGGGTGACACAACGATGGCGACCTTGGCTGAGGTCGAGCGAGTGATGAAGGGTGGAACCGCGCGAGTAGCCAGATGAGTAAGACGGATATTATTAAACGGATCAAAGATACGGGTGTGATACCGGTTGTGCGTGCAAAGACTGCCGATGAGGCGATGCGCGCGATCGATGCGATTCGCGAGGGTGGGATTGCGGTGCTGGAGATCACGATGACTGTTCCCGGTGCAGTCAAATTGATCGAAGAGGTTACGATTCGTTATGGAGAAGATGCGCTCGTTGGCGCGGGAACGGTGCTCGATCCCAAGACGGCAAAGGCGTGCATTTCGAGTGGCGCACAGTTTATTGTCAGTCCGGCGCTGAATGTGGAAACGATTGAGTTTTGCCGGAAGCAACGTGTGACGGTCATGCCGGGCGCGCTCACACCGACGGAAGTGGTCCAGGCATGGAATGCGGGTGCGGATTTTGTGAAAGTGTTTCCAGCGCGAGCGCTCGGTGGTGCGAGTTATCTGAAGGCGTTGAAAGCGCCGCTACCGCACATCGAGCTTGTGCCGACTGGCGGCGTGTCGCTCAAGACCGCCGGCGATTTTATTCGCGCAGGTGCGGCGGCGCTGGGTGTCGGTACAGATCTGGTTGATCTGAATGCGCTTCGTGAAGGTCAGGCGGCATTGATTACGGAACGAGCGAAACAGTTTATTGAGATTGTGCGGGAGGCGCGAGCCGGGTAGCGATGGCAATCACAAAGGCAGCTCCAATTAGCGAATACGGGATCATCGTCAGCTCTGATGACAACGTTGCGGTCGTAAAAAAGGCGACTTTTGTCGATCTCGAAGTGTTCCTGCCCAACGCGTTGGTTGTGAAACTCCGCAACGCTGTTCCGCCCGGTCATCGTTTTGCCACTCGCGATATTCCTGAAGGCGAGTTTGTAACTCAGTTTGGCCAACCAATCGGAACCTCACTCGGTATTCGCAGTGGCGAGCAGATCACGCACGCGAACATGTCGAATGACGTGCCGCTTGTAAGAGACTTGCCGGAGAACCTTCACACGCCTCCGCCCGATTACATTCCCGAAGCCGAGCGCCGGACATTTATGGGTTTTCGACGTCGCGATGGTCGCACCGGCACGCGAAATTATGTGCTGATCGTGCCGACGAGCATGTGTGCCAGTCATGAAGCTTTGCAGATCTCAACCATCGCTGAGTTTACGCTCTACAATCGCGATAAATACCCAAACGTCGATGGCGTCGTTGCGATACCGCACAACAAAGGCTGCGGTTGTCAGGACGGATCGACGATCGACGTGATGCTGCGCACGCTTTCGAACTACGCAGACCATCCGAACGTCGGCGGTGTGATCCTGATTGACCTTGGCTGTGAAAAGACAAATCTCGCGCAGGTTGAGAAGTATTTGCTGAAGCGCGAGAAGTCATTTGATAAGCCGGTGGCGAAGATTGGAATTCAGGAAGTCGGCGGCACACAGGCGGCAATTCAGAGAGGCTTGAGCGAAGTCGAGCGCATGCTGCCCGAGGTGAATCTCGCGAAGCGTGAAGAATGTTCTGTCAGTGAGATTGTGTTGGGTGTGAAATGCGGCGGCTCGGATGGCTTCTCGGGAATCTCCGCGAATCCGTCGCTCGGACGCGCCGCGGATCTGCTGGTCCGATCCGGCGGGACTGTGCTGATAACTGAAGTGCCGGAGTTTTGTGGAGCGGAGCATCTGTTAGCGAACCGTGCGAAAGACGTTGACACCGGTCGCGCTGTTTACCGGATGGTGGATTGGTACAAGGAATATGCGTCGAAGTTTGGAGCGGTGCTCAACAACAATCCGAGTCCGGGCAACATCGCGGGTGGGTTGCTGAACATCACGATCAAGTCGCTGGGCGCGATCGCGAAGGCAGGCACAACGCGCATCGAAGGCGTTTTGGAATACGCGGAGTCGTGGAAGACTCACGGAGTGAATTTGATGCAGGGGCCGGGATACGATCAGGAGTCGACACCCGGACTCGTTGCCGCAGGAGCGACTGTCGTTGTCTTCACAACAGGCAGGGGCACAACGATTGGGAACGCAATTTCGCCGGTAATCAAGCTTGCCTCAAACACGCCGATCTTCGAGCGCATGTCGAACGATCTCGATCTCAATGCCGGCGGTGTGATCGACGGCACTGAAACGATTGACGAGGTAGGACAGCGAGTGTTCGATCAAGTGATCAAGATCGCGAGCGGCCTCGAAGCCAAAGCCGAAATTCACAAACATCGCGAATTCCAATTCTGGGCCGAGCAAACAGTGTCGTTGTAAAACCGGGCCACGGATTTACACGGATGAAATCGGATTTTTTATCCGTGTAATCCGTGGCTAAATATGTATGTTAAGTGTCGCTGCTCTCACTGATATTGTTCACCAGGCGCTGCAAGTGATCCGCCTGATCGAAGCTGCTGCCGATCTGATCCCTACCCGCATCATTTCGTTGAACACGGTCGTTTCGAGAAACGACGGCGAGTTAGTGACCTATGCGCTCTTCACCGGCGAGATTCGCGAAGCGTTTCGGCGCGCGGCTGAAGTGAGCCGGCAAGTCCACATTCGTTACACCGGCCGCAAGTATAAACGAGTAATCGCGCTGCTGGATCCACATTACGATGAGTTGTGGGTGGGAGGAAAGGCGAGTTACAAGCTGGGCGCGATCATCGACGAAGGTGGCGAGTTGATCATCTACTCGCCGCACCTCACAAAACTCTCCGAAACTCATGGTGCACTGATTGAAAAGTATGGCTACGCGCCACTGGAGAGTGTGCGCGACATGCTTGGCGTTTCGCAGGAGCTGCGAGAGAACCTGTGCATCGCGGCCCACCTGACCCATGTCGCGTATGCGGGAAGATTGGATGATGAAGGTAAGATCGTGCCTCGTTACAAGATCACAATGGCCAGCGGCCTTGATGAAGAAACCTGCCGGCGCGTAAATCTCGGCTATCTCGATTACCCCTCACTCGACTACGACAAGATGCGCTTCGATCCTGACACACTGATCGTTTCAGACGCCGGCCGCGACCTCTACCAGGTTTGATGCGTGTGCATCCGCGTAAATCTGCGGCTCGAGATTACAACTCGCAATGAACTGGTCTAAGTCTGATCCACCGAGTGGTGTCGAGAAAAGAAAACCTTGGCCGTTCTCACACTCCAGCTTGCGCAGCAGTCTCAACTGATCTTCAGTTTCAACACCTTCCGCAACGACGTCCATGCCTAGATTCTGCGCGAGTGCCACGATAGTTCGCACGATCGCGAGGTTCTCTTCATTCTCCATCATCTGGGTGACAAACGAGCGGTCGATCTTGAGAGTGTCAATCGGGAAACGCTGCAAGTAACTCAAGCTTGAATAACCCGTACCGAAATCATCGATGCTCAACTGCACGCCGAGATTTCGCAGTTGCGTCAACAGGCCAATGGCAGCCTCGATATTGTCGGTAAATACTGACTCAGTGATCTCGAGTTTCAAACAACGTGGCGGCAGTTGGAACTCGTTCAGTAAGTTCGCGATATTTTCAACTAAACCCGGCTGATTAAACTGCTTCACCGATAAGTTGACGCTGACAAACAGAGGCGGCGATGCTGGATAGGTCCGGTGCCAATCGCGCGCCTGGCGGCACGCTGATTCGAGCACAGCCTGTCCGATTGTCAGAATCTGTCCCGTCTCTTCTGCGACGGGAATGAAGTCTTTCGGCGGTACCATTCCAAACTCCGGATGACACCAGCGCACGAGTGCTTCGAAGCCGATTAACGTACGATTGCCGAGCGACACGATCGGTTGATAATCGACGAAGAGCTCGCCACGTTCACACCCGCGACGCAGATCCGTTTCCATCTTCAAGCGACTCATCAGCTCGCCATGCATGTCGCGTCCAAAAATTTCATAACGCGCTTTACCGCGCGCCTTGGCCTGGTGCATCGCGGTCTCCGCGTCGCGCAGCATGTCTGAAACGTGCTCGCTGTAATAATCTGAAGCCAGCGCAATGCCGATGCTCAGCGTTGAATAGACTTCCTGGCCCAAAAGATTGAAGGAGATGGCGAGCGCCTGTTGAATGCGCGTCGCAACTGATGAAGCCTCGTCTTCACCAGAAACATCGTCAAGTAGAACTGCGAATTCGTCCCCGCCGACGCGCGCAAGCACGTCGCCCTGGCGCATGCAGGTCTTGACGCGTTGCGCGATCTGAATCAGGAGTTGGTCCGCACTGGCGTTGCCGAGGCTGTCATTAACGAGCTTGAAGCGATCGACGTCGAGCAGCAATACAGCACACTGTCGATCTTTGCTGGTCCGGGCGATGCGAAGCTTGAGCAGATCCAGGAATCTCGCGCGGTTGGGCAAGCCTGTCAACGTATCCTGCGTAAGTTTTTCTTCGGCCTTCTTACGGTCGCTGATGTCCTGAACCTGGAAGAACAATCGTTTAGTGCCTGTCTCCGAGTCTTTCAAAAGCGACACGTGCCACTGCACCCAAACAGTATGACCTTGTTGGTGAAGATAACGTTTCTCCTGTTCGTGACTCTGAATGTAACCTTCGAGCACACGCTGGATGTACGATTGTACATGCCTGAGATCTTCATGGTGTGTGAGCCGTTGAAAACTGGTCGCGCGCAGCTCCTGTTCAGAGTAGCCGAGCAGTTTGCATAACGATTCATTTACTTGAAGCCAACTGCCATCGACTGACACTACTGCCATGCCGATGGCCGCATTGTCGAAGGTTCCAGTCGCGCCGTGCGCTTTTGCATTCGCCGAAATCGCGAACGGAATTGAGTCCGGCGCGAACACGGGCTCTGAAAGCGTTTGCGGTTCTTCGGAATAGCCGAGTTGAGTTCGCTCAGTTGAGCGACGGCGCTTCATTCGCTTTTGCTCGTACATGGCCTGGTCGGCCTGTTCCAGTAGCTCTTCGAAACAAGTCATGCGTTCGGGCTCGAGTGTCGCAACGCCGATGCTGAAGGCGAGTTTATGACTGCGCATTTCGCTGGCGTTGTAAGCTCTGAGATTTTCGTTGAGTCGCGTGATCGCTTCTTCTTTACTTGCGTTCAGATCCGTGACGAGCACTGTAAACTCATCGCCACCCAGCCGCGCGATGACGTCGGAGCTTCTGAAGCTGCGGTTGAGAATGGTTGCGGTGCTGATAAGTGCGTTGTCGCCTTCGTTATGTCCAAACTCATCATTGATTCGCTTCATGCCGTCGAGGTCGATGAAGAGCAGCAGCAGCTTCTCCCTTTGCCGGCGAGCAAAATCGAAGTAAGGCGCAGCTTGCTTGAGCAGGCCGCGACGGTTGAACAAGCCGGTCAGATCATCTTTTAGTGAGCTGTTGCGCAGCGTCTCTTCGAGATTTTTGCGTTCGGTGATATCGCGCACGACCTGGACCAGGCCACCGCCGTCAACGCTCGAGATCGAAATCTCCAGCGGTATCGTTCCGCCATTCAGTTTCAGGCCCATCGCTTCGCCGCGCCAAGAGCCGTCGCGCCAGACCGCGGGCATGATCTGCTCTTTGAGACGGGCCAGTTCCTCTTCGAAATAAAACATCTCCCAGCTCGCACCGATTAGCCGTTCGGGATCTGCGTAACCGAAGATTTTGGCGTAGGCGTCGTTCAGGTAAATACAAACACCATGATGATCGATGATCGCCATACCATCCATCGACGCCTTCATCGCTGCGGCTTGTTGGGCCAACGAACCTGCTGCTCGTTTGCGTTCGGTGATATCACGGGCCACCACTGAAGCGCCCGTCATCGTTTTACCGTCCATGATCGGGCAGATGGTGAGAGACACGTCGATGGGAGTCCTGCCTTTTTTGAGGTGGACCATCTCATGCTGCGTGACGTTTTCGCCGCGCGTGACTTTCTCGAACAGGAGCGAAGCTTCCTGGCCGCGTCGATGATCGAACAGCATCGAAACGGGCGCGCCGAGAGCTTCCTTGGAGGTGTATCCGTAGATGCCGCGCGCACCGCGATTCCAGCTCATGATGACGCCTTCGGTTGTGACGCCGATGATTGCGTCACGAGAAACGTCGACGATGCCCTGGAGACTCGAGAGTTCGTGCCTCACGCCGGCGAGCTGTTCGTGAGTGCCTTTCCAACTCTTCCAAACGACCACACTGGCGACTATTTGGGCGACAAATAGAGCCACGACAAATACAGGTCCGAAGAAGGCGGGAATGATGAAGCAGAGTACGAGCGCGCTTGGAATCAGGAATGTAGGCAGGGGCCACAACTGTCGGCTGATGCGGGAGATGGAGGGGTTGTTTCCGAGGAACATAGAGGTTGTAGGGCTACTCGCCCACAGAGCCTTAAGCCACTCGTGTGCCAGTGTTTTTGTGGGAAAGTTGATGCTGGAGAGGAGGTGCGATTGGTCAACTTAACCGGTCATTGACTGCATTCTGACCGAGGTGCAGGTTAATTTGAATTAGCTCAGGTTTTGGGTGCCGTTGCGCGAGCCTGCATTACCTGCTTCAAAAACCGCTTTGCGACTTTACCCGCAACTGTGCCTCCTAGTGAACTTAACTTACCGCTGGCAAGGACGACATTGGTCCGTCGATCGATCGCCGTGTACACATACTTTGTGAGGATGTCGTGATGTAGCTCGAGGATCACATCCGCCACTTCGCGGTCTCGGGTGATAACCAAACCCATCTGTGAGAATTCAGCCCTCCTCTGTAGCTTTTCTTCAATTACTGAAACGCCAACCAGCAGCGAAGACGACTTCACATAGATCACCTTCATTGAGCGCAGAGCAGCAACAGGGTCAGTATTGACGGCGGGCTGCTGGGCCAACGCGCTTGCCTCACAAACGCCTAATAATGCCAGTAACGCGAATACCGTTCGAACAATTAAGCGGCGACCTTGAACGTGCATGGCCCAAGTATCGCGCTTTTAAAAAACCCGCTCGAAACACAAATAGGACAGTATTCCGATTGTCACTTCGCAGGCCGTGCTTGCTTTGTATGTCTGTGTATAGCAGAATTGCTGGCCCTCATATCCAAACCCACACAAGCAGTTTTTCAGGAGGACAAATGACCTGGAAGGATCGTGTGGAAATCGTCTACCTGATGGCAGCAACAATCTCGTCAATTGGCACCGCGCTTGCAGCCGGATTTGCGGTGTTTGTCTACCGGCGCAACTCTGCGCTTGAACGGTCAAAGTGGGCGTCGAACCTTTACGAGAAGTTTTACGAGACGACAACTCTCAAACAGATGAGGGATAAGCTTGATTGCTTAAATGACGCGGACTCGGTGAACGAGATCGTAATTAGAGAAGAACCGGCTTTTACTGACTATTTGAACTTCTTCGAATTCATCGCCTTTTTGAAAACTTCGAAGCAACTGAAGGACTCAGAGATAGAGGTGCTCTTCGGTTATTATCTTGATTGTTTGAACAGACATGATCGGGTTAAGCAATACGTATCGAATCCTGAGAATGGATATGAAGGCTTGGCAAACTTATTGACATCGAGGATATGAGCCAACATCTATTCCTGTACGGCACTCTGCTTCCAGGCGAAGCTCCTAAAGAGATTGCTTCCATTGTTAAGCGTTTTAGGCGACTTGGGTCAGCCCACGTTCGTGGAAGACTTTACGATTTTGGCGAATTTCCAGGTGCAGTCCTCGATCCCTCATCGCGGACAATGATTCATGGGGAACTCGTGGCTTTGCCGTCTGACGAGCGAACACTGGAAGCCCTCGATCGATATGAAGAGTTTGATCCGTCGGATCCGAAGGGAAGCCTTTTCGTTCGTACGAAAGTCAATGTTCGAATGGCGAACGGAACCACTCACGAGGGATGGATCTACGTCTACAACAGACCGCCCGGTAAGGCAAAGCTTGTTCGCGGCGGCGACTATCTGCGTTCTAAAGTGGCGTGATGCTGTGGTTAATGGAATCAGAAAAAGAGGAGTTCATTAATGTCACCTCCATATCTTTGGAGGACTGGCTCGCATTGGTGTTCAATCCGCCACCCGACAAGGTATTCCTGAAGGTCGCCTTTCCGAGTGATAAACTCAAGCAAGAGTATATTGACAGCATCGACAAGCGCTCCGAAGAGGACATAAACCGCCTTCTTCTTAGATTTCTTGTCCGCTCAGGTTCACTTCGGCTTACCGATTCACTCAACCTGCACGCCCTTTTGGTTACACAAGATTCTGCTCCTGAAATGTATGATCGAATGATGTCTCTGCAGTATTATCGCCGGTTGGTTTGCAGTGTGACTGGAGATGGGAGTGTTCAACCGTGGGAGGGTATCACGTGGGTTCTGGATCTGCTCCCCCACTTTCCTAAGGAGGCGCTAGAAGTTCTCGATGCTTACGTTTTAGCACATGCTCAACTCTTATCTGATCAACGCTTAAACGGCCTTTGGGACGCTGCAGAAATTCTTAGAGCAAAGTACATAGGCTTACCTGGCACACAAGAAGAAGCCATTCAGTTTTTACTTAATTTACAACCGCGACAGTTTGAGTGCCTAATAGAACGTCTCTATGACAGCATGGGATATGACACTGAACTTACTCCTCCACGAAAGGATGGAGGACGTGACGTAAAAGCGAGTAAAGAACAACCCGGCCGATTGGAACGGCTGCTTGTGGAGAGTAAACGCCACAGCGGAACGATCGGTGTCGGAGTTGTGCGTCAACTCAATGGAGTTGTGAGTGACGAGAAAGCCAATAAGGGAGTTGTAGTAACCACCAGCCGCTTCAGTGTAGAAGCAAGGAAATTTGCGATGCGTAATCCGCTTGAGCTTATCGACGGACAAAATGTAGTGTTGTTATTGAATGAGCATCTCGGGCCACGGTGGGCACAACGGATTGATCGGCTGGTTGCGGAGAGCGAGAGAAAAACTGCGTCTACTCATTCCGACACCTCTGCTAGATGATCGGCGTTTTTGGCGCTGTAATGACAGTGACTAAGGGGGTGGTGCCGGAGGTCGGACTCGAACCGACATGAGGAGTGAACCTCGCCAGATTTTGAGTCTGGTGCGTATACCAATTTCGCCACTCCGGCGCGAGAGGATGGACATGATAAGGCGCTTTCGAATGTAGCGCAACACTCCGCACGTCCTCGCAGCTTTAATCACAGCTGGGACAAAAAGGGAGGTCTACCACCGCCAGGTTGACAGATAAGTTGCTGTAAACCAAGTACTTACCTCCGATGTAAAAACATGTTTGCCACAGCGACCCCAAACAGTTAGAATGCTTGGGCCAGTTTGGCGAGGTCTATCTAGCCTTTTACCCTCGAACTCTCACAAAACTGGCTGAGCTCTACTAACTTTTCTTGCCACCACGCCTGCCCAATTTCCAGGAGAGACCAAATGCCGACACCGGTGTCGCCACGCATTCTGATAGTAGATGACGAAGTCGAGATAACTGAGATCCTTGCCGATCTCCTCAGTCAAGACTACAACTGCCTCAGGGCCGGTTCGGCTGAAGAGGCACTCGAACGCCTGGGCCACGGCGAATTCCAGTTGGTGATCAGCGACATCACGATGCCGGGAATGAGCGGACTGGAAATGATCCCTCACGTCAAGGAGCTCTCGCCGGACACAGTAGTAGTGATGATCAGCGGCATGCAGACTGTCGAGAGCGCGATAGGCGCGTTGCGTCTCGGCGCGTTCGACTATCTTATGAAGCCATTCGATCTGCGTCAGGTCGAAGCTGTCGTCAAACGCGCGCTCGAACATCATGACCTTGTCGTTGCGAAGCAACGTTATGAAAATCATCTTGAAGAGCTGGTGGAACAGCGAACCGTAGAGCTCGATAAGGCACTGAACTCTCTTGAAGGCGCTTATCGCTCCACACTCAAAGCGTTGACTGCGGCACTCGAAACGAGAGACTCGGAAACTCACGGTCACTCAGAACGCGTGGTCAGTTACAGCCTGAGACTCGGACGCGAGTATGGTTTGAATAACAACGAGATGAAGTCGCTGGAGTTTGGCTCGCTGCTGCACGACATCGGCAAGATTGGCGTGCCCGATTCGATCCTGCGCAAGCCTGCGAAACTCACGGAAGAAGAATGGGTGCGCATGCGCGAACATCCGTTTCATGGGCAGCAGATCCTGCGCGGCATCGAGTTTCTGCAAGGCGCGTCGCGAGTAGTCGCACAGCATCACGAGAAGTGGGACGGAACTGGTTACCCGTCGGGTTTACGCGGAGAAGAGATCGATATCTGCGCACGTATCTTTGCAGTAGCAGATGCATTCGACGCGATCACGAGCGATCGCGTGTATCGACGCGGCAAGTCGTACGAAGCGGCATCGCAAGAGCTCGACGACTGGGCCGGCCGGCAATTCGATCCAAAGGTGGTAGACGCCTTTCATCGAGTACCGAAAGAAGATTGGGCAGAGTTGCATCGCCAGTCGCTGTTGCCGAAGCCGGATCAGTTTGACGTGCGGCAAGTGATGCGAATGATGGAGGCGCCCCTCGAGGCCGCGATAAGATAAGAAGCCACGAAAAGCCACAAAAGTCGCAAAAGAGGAAACCCCGATCAGGTTCATTTTTTGCGACTTTTGTGCTTTTTTATGGCTACTGGTTTTGCGGCACGATGTAGCCGCGTCGGGATTGGAGGCTGAGCCCCACTCTTCGTGACGCGACTTCGATGCGGCGATATTCACCCGGTTGCGCTTCGGCAAGCGGACGCTTTGGACGGTAAGTGACAACGTACTCAGCGCCGATTGCGCGAGCTACTTCGTTCGCCTCGGCGAGCATCTCTTCCCGATTAATCGGCAGCAGCATTTTTCCGCCTGTCTCCTGCGCTACATTCTTCAAAGCCTCCTGGCTCTTCTTCACTTCAGCTTCATAAGCTTTGCGCATGCGCCGCATTGCGGGATCGAAAGTGATGCGTACGCTGTAAGAAGGGGATCGTGTTGTTCCCGGAGGAAGCGTGGGATCTGTTGCGGTGATCGGATCCGAACTTGGCGGACGTGGACCAGCAACAACTGACGACGGTTTGTCGCTGCTCTTCTGACGAACAAACTCCGTGTAACTGATCACGTGTACTGTCGCGCGCGCCGCAACGAGCTTGCGCATCGCTTCCGCGCGATCGATCTTCCCGCCGGGCGAGTCAACACCATCAGTAATCATCACTACGTGACGGCTGCCTTCGGGACGATCTCTGAACTGCACACTTGCATTAACAATCGCCTCTGAGATCCTCGACCGCTTTGTCGAGATCAACTTATCATGCAACGCGCGAAGGACTGCGGCTTTGTCAGTGGTCCATGGCTGCAACATCTCGGCCGCGTTACCCGACTGCATTACTGCGATCGAGTCTCCATCCTCGAGTTTTTTTACCAACTGTGACGCGACCTGGCGCGTGAGACTCGTGCTTTTCGAAACGCCTCCAAGTCCGCTCACTTCGCCCCCAGTGTCGAGTAGAAACAGGACATTTGCAGGCACGTGTCTCAGGCTGCGGAGCTGTTGAGCGACGCCATCTTCGAGCACGAGAATGTCGTCGAGCTCGAGTGTGGGATCGTAATGCCCGTAAGCATCCAAAGCGACGACCGGAAGGCGGACTTCTTCAGTGAAAACTTTTACTGATTCTTGATCTTTTTGAGGAGTTGGCGATGGTTGCGGGTTTGCGGGCTGTTGGCTCGAGATCCGCGTGGCGGCGACTGCGAAAAGCGCCACCATGACCAGCAGCCCAGTTGTGCGTTTCAGCCCTGACATTTCGGGAATCGGCTCTTGGATGCCTCCTAAGATCTAACGTTGCCACAAAAGGCACAAAAGATTATCAAGTTTGCTTCCGTGCCTGCGATTGAACGGCCGTGATTGCAATGGCATCGACGATGTCGCGGGCCGTGCAGCCTCGCGAAAGATCGTTTGCCGGTTTATCGAGTCCCTGGAGAATCGGGCCGATCGCTGTCGCGCCGGCCAATCGCTCCGTCAACTTGTACGCAATGTTTCCAGATTGCAGATCGGGAAAGATCAGCACGTTTGCGCGTCCTCCGACTGGCGAACCGGGTGCCTTCGATTGAGCTACAGCCGGTATCAACGCCGCATCGGCCTGGAGTTCTCCATCGATCTGCAACTCGGGCGCGCGTGCCTTCACTGTTCGCGTTGCCTCAACCACTTTGTCAATCAGACGATGTCGCGCACTTCCTTTCGTCGAAAACGAAAGCAGCGCAACGCGCGGCTCGGCGCCGAGCAACGCTCTGCACGAATCGGCCGCGGCCAACGCAATCTCAGCGAGCTCGACAGCACTCGGCTCGATCACCACACCACAATCAGCATAGATCATCGCGCCATCGTGTCCGAATTCGCTGTTGCGCAATGACATCAGAAAAAAACTCGACACTAATCTGAATCCTGATCTAACACCGATGCAATGCAGCGCTGCACGCACTGTATGGCTGGTGGTATTTGTCGCGCCTGCAACAGATCCATCGGCCAGTCCCGTTCGGACCATCAGGTTGCCGTAGTACAAAGGATCGGAAACGAGCGTGCGCGCTTCATCGGCCATCAGCCCCTTGGCTTTTCGCAAGTCGTGAAAGAGCGCAACCATCTTGTCGAAGTCAGATGCACGACAGTGCTCGATGATCGCAACGCCGCCAAGATCGACGCGATTGTCTCTGGCGGTAGCGCGTATCGTTTCCTCGTCTCCCAATATGGTGATTCGCGCGATTCGCTGGTTGGTCGCTTCAGCAGCGGCAACGACTGTGCGTGGATCGTTTCCTTCAGGCAGGACGATGTGCTGCGGTCTTGACGCGGCGCGCTGCCGAATTCGATCGAGAATGTCCATGGGCGCTAATGTTGCCACAGATTACACGGATCGGCACGGATCTGTATAATCCTCCGCATGTCAGAACTGAACCTGCGAAGTCGTATGGCCAACCTGCTGCTGGTGATTCCTAATCTGTTGTTGCTCAGCGCACGGTTGATGGTCGATCCGCGAGTGCCGGCAAAGGAGCGGCTGCTCGTCGCCGGCGCAATCGTCTACGCCTTCATGCCTTTCGACTTTATTCCCGACATGATCCCGTTTGTAGGCCAGATTGACGATGCTTACCTGATTGCGTTAACGCTGCTACGCCTGATGAATGTGACCGACCCGAAAGTGGTGCGCGAGCATTGGCGCGGCGGTGGAGACGTAGTGGAGTTGATTGGAGCCACTGCGCTGATTGCAGGCAAACTACTCCCCAAAAGAATTCGGCGCGTACTGACCTCGCGAGTGGAAGCCGCAAAGGTTCCGAAGCAGAGTAATACTATGGCAGTGCCACTGCTAATCGAGCGACCTGCCGCGGAATCCGGGACTGTTTCAAACTAAGCTGCGAGCGACCAATCGATCACGCCCTCGACTGCATTCGCAAGACTGCCAACCAGACTCGGACTACTTGTCTTCAAAGCCCAATACCTGATCTGTTCCGGCAGGGTCTCGGGTCCTGCTTCGTCGAAAGCCACGAGCGCGCAGCTCAACGACTTGGAGTGTGTAATTACAAACCACTCGCGTGACATCCGAAAATCCGCGTTCAGCGTTATGACCCTGATGTTGGGATGCCGGGGCGGTTTCCAGTCGTCCTCACCGAACAAGTACACTGTCTCTGAAACGTCGGCAATCCGCATGTACCGGTCGATGATCGGCTGGAGCGCCGAAAGCTTCTCAACGCCTGCGTACACGCGTCCCGATCGATTCGTGCGAAGCAGAATCGCGTTCTCAATCATCAGGCAGCCATACTCAACTGACGCCGTCGTGGTATGGCAGATAAAACTCTCTCGTCCAATGAAATCGCGCCGTGCGAGGCTCGCAACTTCACCTATATTCTCGATGTTTTCAGCACCAGAGAACCTGAGAGCTTGCTCGAAAATCGAAAAGTTTTGCACTGGGAGGGGCCTCCTGCATTTAGCCGGAGAAACCTTTTAGCGGACGAAGTCTGCGATAGCGTTACGAAGATTTCGTTAAAGTGTGTGCGTCGGTGCACATAACGTTACTTTGATCGCAGCGCGCTCAAGATCTTTTCGTGAATACCGCCGAAGCCGCCGTTTGACATGATTGCCACGACATCGCCGGAGCGAAGCTCAGGCACGAGATGCGCGACGATCTGATCCGCGTCAGGAAGCGCGAAGGCAGGTTTGTCTTGTTGCGAAATCGACTCAATTAACGCGCTGGTATCAAGGGCGCGTCCCTTTTCTGTGACCTTTTGGCTGTCAAAGACCGAGGCGATGACGACGTAATCAGCCGCGACAAACGCGTTTGCGTAGTCATGCTGAAAGACGGCGAGCCGCGACGACCATGAGCGTGGCTCGAAGACGGCGATCAAACGGCGATCCTGGTATCTCATACGCAATGCCCGCAGGGTTTCGCGGACAGCTGTCGGGTGATGGGCAAAGTCGTCGATCACGAGAACGCCGCGTTCTTCACCACGCACTTCCGCACGTCGTTTGACGTTCTGAAAAGTAACCAGCGCTTCGCGGATTTTTTCCTTGCTGACTCCCCACGCATCAGCAGCGATGATCACCGCCAGGCAGTTGAGAAGATTAAACTCGCCAAGCAGTGGCGTTTGAAACTCTCCCCATGCCTGACCCTCACAATAAACTTCGAACCGCGAAAGTCCTTCGCTAAAGTCAGCGTTTCGAAGCTGCCACTTTGCACTAGCCTCCGTGCCAAAAGTTTCGACTTGCGTGAACAGCCTCTCGCCAAACGATTCAACAACTTTTCTGACGTCCGGACTGTCCCAACCAGCAATGAGCCTTCCATTCTCAGGCACGAGATTCATGAAACGACGAAACGCGAGCTTCACGGCTTCGAGATCCGAATAGATGTCGGCGTGGTCAAATTCAATATTGTTTACGATCGCGAGCTCCGGCAGGTAGTGCATAAACTTCGGACCTTTGTCGAAGTAAGCCGTGTCGTACTCGTCGGCTTCGATGATGAAGTAATCACTGTCAGTCACGCGAAAACTGCTGCCGAAGTTTTGTGCGACGCCGCCGATCAGGAAAGTCGGATTCAATCCGCCCTGGTCCATGACCCATGCGGCGATGCTTGTCGTGGTTGTCTTGCCGTGTGTGCCTGCAACTGCAAGTGACTGACGGCCGCGAATGAATTCTTCCTTCACGACTTCAGCTTGCGAGCGATAGAGGAGTTTGCGTTTGAGTGTTTCTTCGACTTCAGGATTGCCGCGTGGTATCGCATTGCCGACGATGACGCAGTCGGGCGCAGGTGTCAGGTGTTCGCGTTTGAAGCCGTGCGAGACGTTGATGCCGAGCTGCTGAAGCATCGTCGACATCGGCGGGTAAACGTTGAGGTCGGATCCGGTGACGTGATGACCGCGCGCCTGAAGCATCCCGGCAAGGGAGGCCATCGCGGTGCCGCAGATGCCGATTAGGTGATAGTGCATCTATCGTACTAACTGGTGTTGTTCCAGTTCGATCGTCGCTTGAGTCGTATTCGCGGCCTGTTGTTGTCGCACCCATTCGAGCAGATCGGGAATGCCGTCGGCGAGTTTCACTTTGGGCTCATAACCGAGCAACTTTCGGGCACGCGAAATATCTGCGACGCAGTGACGGATGTCGCCCTCGCGATATTTCCCAGTAACTTCCGGTTGGATATCTTTGTTTAGACCTCGCGCGAGCATCGACGTGATTTCGGAAATTGAAATCGGAGAGCCGGTGCCGATGTTCAGTGCCTGGTAATCAGCACGATCCGTTTCCAGCGCCAGCAGGTTTGCCTGCACGATGTCGCTGACGTGTACGAAGTCTCGCGTTTGCTCGCCGTCTTCGAAGATCAATGGCCTCTCACCGTTCAACAAGCGTCCGGAGAAGATCGCGCACACGCCGGTGTAAGGATTCGAAAGCGCCTGTCTTGGACCATACACGTTGAAATAGCGAAGCGCGACGACAGGAATGTTGTAAGCGCGGCCTACGACGAGACAAAACTGCTCCTGGTCCTGTTTTGAGATTGCGTAGACAGACGACGGGAAGAGTGGCTTGTCTTCGTTTGTAGGGATTGGCCTGGCCTTTGCACCGCACTGCGGGCAATTCAGGTCCCAATCGCGATCGAGCAGTTGTGATAATGCTCTGAGCTTCGGTTGAATTTGACCGCAATTGTCGCACGCGTAAGCGCCTTCGCCGTAAATCGACATCGACGATGCTACGACGAGCTTTTGGATTTGTGGCCGTCGCTTGACGATCGCTTCGAGCAACACGGCCGTGCCGAGATCGTTGGCGCGCACGTATCGAGTGATCTCATACATCGACTGCCCCACACCGACTTCAGCTGCCTTGTGATAGACGATGTCAATTCCTTCGAGCGCGCGATCGACGAGATCGGGATCGCAAACGTCACCCTGTAGAAACTCAGCTTTTGGATTGAGATACTGTGGACCAGCATCGCCATGCACCTGTTCAACGACAGCGTCAAGAATTCTGACGCGATGACCGCGATCGATGAGCGCATCGACGAGATGCGACCCGATGAAACCAGCCCCACCCGTGACAAGAATGTTCTTCATAAATATCTCTTTAGCCGCAAAAAGGCACAAAAGTCACAAGAAAGTTTGGAAAAAAGCAGTTAAGCCGGAGACGCGGGCCGCGAATAACGGTTCGTCGTCGTCGTCTCCGATCAGGTTGCGTCGCAAAACGAACGGATCGGTGACGGAGGAGTTTGTGCCGGCATCAGTGGTCAAAGCGCAAGTGTACGGAAGCGCACGTGTCATCGCGATCACATCTTCGGAATATGCGCCGTAAGGAAAAGCGAGCGGAATTGCCGTTTGCGACAAACGCGAAGCAATCGTCTCGTGTGACGCACCCAGTTCACGTTCGGCCTCTGCTGGTCCTACTTCGGGCAGTTTCGGGTGTGAACAGGTGTGTGAGCCGAATTCAACTCCGTGTCGTTGCAGCTCCTTCACCTCATCCCAGGACAGGTAAGTTTCGTCGTCCGCTTCGGACCATCCGTTCGCGTGTGATTGACTGTCCGTTTTGATGCGATCCGTGATCAAGAAAACCGAAACCGGCATGTCGCGAGCCTCAAGACGCGGTAGCGCGCCGGTCAGGAAGTTGCGATAACCATCGTCAAACGTTAATACGACTGAACGATCGGGCAGCGAACCATTCTCACGCGCCTTAAGAAACTCAGCCAACGAGATGACGTTGTAATGTCCCCGCAAGTGGTCCAACTGTGCTTCAAAACGATCCGCGCGAATGTGTAGTCCAGCAGGATCGGACGGGCGCCGCTGAGATCTTTCCGTAACGCCGTGATAGCAGAGAATGATCACACGTCTCCGATTCCACCAGCGCGCGAGCCTGGTAAAACCAAGTTTGTAAAGAACTGAGAAAAACCTTCTCTTCATTTTGTGTTTTTTGTGCCTCTTTGCGGCTCCTTCCGGTATCGCCCTACAAAACCATGAGCCCAGAATGATACAAACGCGCCTCGCCGCGCGTGAAATTTCTCAAACGGCATATTCAGTTGCATTAAAAGATCCGGTGCGACGCGCGTCAGGGGATACGCAAAAGGCGTGAAATAATATTGTGAGCCACCTTCGGGAATCAGGCCTGCACGACGTGCTGCATCATCCAGCTCCTGCGGTTGCAAGCGCAAACGCGGCAGATGATCGGCGGTGGCTGCACCAAGCATCCTGGCCAACAGTCGAACCGGCTTTGTGGCGGCGACTGTGACGCGGCTGACGTGCCAACGTTTTGGCATCGTGATAATCGCGATACCACCGGGCTTCAGCACACGCGCCATTTCAGCCATAGCGCGATCGGGAGTCTTCAAATACTCGATCACTGCCATGCAGATTAGCTGGTCGTATGAGCTATCACTCGCGTCGATCGCTTCGATATTTCCCACTGCGAAACTGACGTTGGGAAGATGGCCAAACTTCTCTTTCGCTTCGCTGATCATCTCCGGAGAAAGATCGACACCATCGAAAGTGCCGCCACGCTCAAGAACGACTTCGGTCATCACGCCTGGCCCACAGCCGACGTCCAACACACGACCAAGCGTCTCTGGCAGCAGCTCCAGTACGCGCTGGCGCCGCACGTGAAAGTGATAGTTACGACCGTCAGCGGAATCATAAAGCCGCGACCAATCACGATATTTGTCGAAGTGTTCTACAACTGAGTTCTGAGTAACCATAGGAAAATTTAGCCGCAAAAAGGCACAAAAATCACAAAAAAGTTATTCTGAAATTGAGCTAGCGAGTTAATTCTCATCTTTGTGACTTTTGTGCGTTTTTGCGGCCACTGATTCATAGATCGTCGTCAGTGTATCCGCTGACTTCTGCGGCTGAAACCTGCTGAAAGCAGTCTTTGTGGCCGCATCACCGAGACGCAAGCGCAACGAGTCATTATCCAACAGCCGGCAAATGCTCGTCGCAATCGCGTGCGCGTCGCCGGGCGGCACAAGGATGCCATCTTTCCCGTCACTGACAACCTCGGGAATTGGCCCAGTCGACGTGGCGACGCAGGCGCAACCTGCGGCCATGGCTTCAATCAGTGCGATTCCCAGACCTTCATAAAGTGAAGGGAAGATAAAGACATCACAAGCTCGTAAAAAATCAATCACATCTCGGCGGCTGCCGAGAACATGGAAATGGTCGGTTACGTCCAGCGCCGCGGCCTCACGCTGAAGCTGCTCGAGCCACGCCGGATCGGTCGTCGCTCCCAGTGAAACAAGATGAGCCGAAGGATGCTGCCGCAAAATCGACGGCAGCGCTCGCACGGCGTAAAGCAATCCTTTCTGCGGCGAAACGCGCGCGACGTTCAGAAGTATCAAGCTATCTAAAGGCACGCCGATCGAGCGCAACAACTCAACGCGATTCGTTTTCGATACTGTCTGCAAGTGATCGACGTCGATCGGATTGTAGACGAGATCGATCGAGTCCAAAGAAACGCCCAGGTGACGGTTCGCACTTCGTTTGACGTAGTCGCTTACCGCAATCAGGCGATCGTTACCGGCGCGAGCGGTCCAGCGATCGAGCGCGCGCACGACTAGCCGTTTGAGATGACTGACGTTAGCGCCGTCGGCCCATGCCTCTGCTTCGTGATCCGGATTGTGAACTGAGCTGATGACCGGCGTGCCGGTCAGACGTCCGGCGACACGGCCGATGATGTTGGCTGCCCAGAGGTGGCTGTGAATGACATCGGGTTCGTTCGAAAGAAGCCAGTTTCGAAGAGTGCGAATGCCCTTGGGAATGTCGCGTGTGCTGCTGCAATTCAAGGGAACAACCGGTACACCCAAAGCGGTAATCGGCTCCAGCCAATGCGTGGCATGAGGGTAAACGGTAATCACAGTGCTGCGGATCCGCTCGCGATCAAAGTGTTTCAGGTTTGTATACAAGAGCCTTTCCGCGCCGCCCGGACCGAGAGCCTCGATGAGATGAACGACGTGCAGCCTCGAAATCATGTGCACTTTCATTAAGCCACAAAAAGGCACAAAAATCACAAATGTAGAAAGAAAATCTTATGTGCTTTTTGTGCTTTTTTGCGGGAGGCTTTGGTAGAGACGTTCCATCTTCGCCATCTGTGATTCGTATGAGCCGCTGGCGTTGACTCGACGCCTTGCCTCCGCGGCGATCGCTTCAGCGAGCGAAGGGTCGTGTAAGATTCTGATTAACCCGTTGGCCACAGCGGCGGGATCAGTTTGGTCCACCATCACCACCGTCTTCGCATCCTGGATGTACTGCGCGTCATAATTTGGAATTCCACTGACTATCACAGGCGTGCCGCACGCCATCGATTCGAGTACTGACATCGGTGTTCCATCGCTGCTGGGGATGGAAATAGTCACGTCAGCCAAACGATAATAGTCAGGCATCTCCTCGTGAGAGATTGCGCCGACAAAACGAACTCGATCTTTTGCCGCACCCTGAGAAAGAATCTCGCGCACCTTGGCTTCGTACTCTTCGTCCGTCGAGACCGGCAACACTGCAAACACGAAATAAGCCTTCGGCACCGCCTTGCAAACTGCATCCGCAGCCATTGCGATCTTGTCCAGGTTATACAGCGGGCGCATCAAGCGCGGACTGAGAATCACACGCGCGTCCGGAGGCAGGTTCAGTCGCTCTAAAAGATACTGCGGTCGCGAGCCGTTGAAACAGAAACGTTCCAGATTCACTCCGCCATGGACCACTTCAATCGGAACATCCGGCCGAGTGAATCGCCGGACGATAGGAATGAGATTGTTGGACCAGCAGGTAATCAAGTCAGCATTGCGGAGTGCGAAAGGTGTTAACCAACGCTCGCGAATGTCGCGACCAGGTTGCCAGTTTTCACCCAGGATGTCGCCGCCCATGACGGTGATCACTGCCGGATGAAAGCCTGACAACGCGCCGTACCACGCGTTCACTCCGACGAAGTGAGAGTGGAGCACGTCAATTTTCTCTCGTCGCAGATAGCTGCGCACGCGTGAGATCTGTGCGGCAGTGCGCCAGAAGCGTTTGAGATAAAACGGCGTGAGCTCGCCAAGATATTTCGCGCCCGCCTTCTCTACCGCTTCGACGTCCTGCGGTGTGAGCGGTGCAAACGAAAAGAGTGACATCTGATGGCCGTGATTGCTGAAGTATCGCAACCAACGATGAGAGTGGATGTAACGTCCGTCGGCGAGAAAACAGATTCGCATGTCAGGCGGATGCGACCATGCGGCGTAAGCGACGGCGTCCGAGATGCGCTACGCGGAAAAGCTGTCCGGGGTCAGTTGCGACGGCCTGAAGGAGTGTGCCAAAGCCACCGGCGGGTTCACCGCCGCGCATGCGACTGAGTGCGAGTTCCATCTTGGCTGAAGCCAATCGTCGCTTAACGATCGATGAGTCGTTCCACAGCTCCGGATTGCGTTGCAAAGCGGCATGCAGCGCGCGCATCTGTTTTCGACAGTTATCGACTGAGTTGGCCACGCCCGAACACTGGCCGGTGTGTTCGCGCCGCAGAGCGAGTGGCTCATCGCAGTAATACACGCCATAACCGGCGCCCGCGACACGCAGCGATAAATCGTAGTCGTCCATCGGGAAGATCGATTGATCGAAATCGCCGACCTTTTCGAACACCGCTTTGGGCAAGGTAAATCCGGGGAAAATGTGCGAGAACTCGAAGATGTTGGTCAGGCTGCGGAAGCCACTTTGCACAGCGTGATTGCGCTGCTCGCTCTGGATCTGGTGCCAGGTGCGGCCACCGAAGAGAACTTCGCCTTCTGAATCGATTATCGTCGAGTCGCAGCAAAACAATCCCGTGTTTGGATACTCGCGAAAAACATTCACTGCCTTCTCAATGTGGTTGGGCAAGAGCG
>DASUYO010000021.1:0-4266 GCA_036377375.1 Pyrinomonadaceae bacterium | reverse complement strand
TTTTATGCTAGCCCGGAACACAACACACGAATGGGTTTTACTGATTCACCAGTTGCCACCCAAACCGACAAATCTGCGCGTGAGGATCTGGCGCAAGCTGCAAAAGCTGGGCGCGGTGGCGATCAAGAACTCGGTCTACGTGCTACCCGCAACCGAAAAGGCGCACGAAGATTTTCAATGGTTGAAACAGGAGATCGAGTCGGCCGGCGGTGAAGCTTCGGTTTTCAAGGCTGCTTCAGTCGAAGGCGCAACAGATCAGGAGATTGTCGCGGCATTTCGAAATGCACGTGACGAGGAGTTTGCTGCGGTTGCGGCGCAATTCGACGGTTTGACGGGAGTGATTCGCGAACAGTCTCGCGGCAAACATCTGTCCGCCGGCAGACTATCGGCGCATGAAAGTGAGCTCGACAGATTACACAGTGAGTTAGAACGCATCGCCGGCAATGACTTCTTCAATGCGACAGGTCGTGCCGCTGCTTTTGCTGCCTACGCACGAAGTCAAAAGGAACTTCGAGCAGCCCAGGGGCCGAAAGCAAACACATCCTCGTCAGAAACCAAACGTGGAAAACTCGACGTTGCGAAGTATCAAGGCCAACGTTGGGTGACCCGCCGCAATCTCCACATTGACCGACTGGCCTCCGCGTGGTTGATCAAACAGTTCATCGATAAGCGTCCGCGCTTTTATTTCGTTGCCGAAGGCGAAACGATCGAAGGTGCGATTCCCTTTGACATGTTTGGAGCTGAGTTTACTCATCACGGAGAGGACTGCACCTTCGAGACGATGCTGAAGCGGTTTGGACTCAGTGAAAACAAAGGACTGCGCGAGATCGCCGAGATCGTTCACGACATCGATTTGAAAGATGACAAGTTTCACCGTCTCGAGGCCATGGGACTAAACGCAATCATTGACGGACTCAGTAAGGTGCTTCGCGACGATCGCAAGTTGTTGCAACAGACCGGTGTTGTTTTTGATGGACTTCATGCGTTGCTGAGCAAACAGACACAGCCACAAAAAGGCACAAAGAGCACAAAACGCAGGAAATGATTTGTGCTTCTTGTGCGTTTTGTGGCGAGAAACACTTTTGAGGCATGAAGGAAGAGGTGCTGACAGATCAAATCCCCGGTTGGCGAGTACGAGTCGCTGACTACCTCAGCCTCGAACACAATGTCACAATTGCGTCAGCGGCTGTTTTCCTTATCGGTTTCGGTGAAGAGTTATGGAAAAAGTTTCTACCCAAATATCTTGAAGCACTTGGTGCGACCACGCCAATCATCGGACTCTTTGGCACCGCAGAAGATTTTTTCGACGCCTGCTACCAGTATCCAGGCGGCTTTGTTGCCGATCGTTTTGGACGGCGCCGAGCCTTCCTGATCTTTATTACGCTCGCTTCCCTCGGTTACCTCGTTTACCTTTTCAGTACTTCGTGGCCTCTTTTATTTGTCGGTCTCGCCCTGGTGATGGCCTGGCAAAGCATGGCGTCTCCTGCAATCTTTGCCGTCATCGGTGATTCCCTGCCGCGCGAACGTCGCGCAATGGGCTTTACTCTGCAATCGATATTGAAACGTGTGCCTATAGTGATCGCGCCGATCGTGGGCGGGACTTTGATCGCCTCGAGAGGGCTGATCAATGGCGTGCACACTGGTCTCCTGATCACACTCGCCTTAGCGGCGGTGACACTCGTACTCGCACTCAAAATCAGAACCGCTAACCAGCGGCCACATTCGATCAACATGCGCGGCGTTTGGCGTTCCTTTCATCGTGTACTGAAGCGGCTGCTGATTTCCGACATCATCATCAGAACCTGCGAGGGCATGACCGGTGTGCTGGCTATTCTCTATGTGACGAATGTTCACGGCGTCAGTGTTGCGGCTTACGGCACTCTTATCGCTGTTCAAATGATTACATCGATCGCGGTTTACATTCCGGCAGGAAGGATTGCGGATCGAATTGGCCGCAAGCCATTTGTGATTCTGACATTTTTGAGTTTTGCACTGTTTCCCGTCGCAATTGTCTTCGCCTCAAATTTTGCGGGATTGATCGTCGCTTATGTGATCGGCGGTCTGCGAGAGATTGGCGAGCCTTCGAGAAAAGCGATGATCGTGGATCTGGCTCACGACAACATTCGCGCCAGATCCGTCGGGCTCTACTATCTCGTTCGCAGTCTGTCGATCACTCCGGCAGCCGCGATTGGTGGATTGCTCTGGAAGATTTCGCCGCAAGTTCCGTTCGTGACTGCCGGCTTGATCGGACTCGTTGGAACCGTTGTGTTCATCATGACTGTTGAGGAACGTTACGCCAGTTAGGAGCTGCTTTGCCTCAAGAAGTCGAAATAGAGCGCCAAAGGCGCGGAATATAAAAGCCAGGGGCAAGCGCGAAGCGAAGCGGAGCGCGTCGCCCCTGGTTGCGATAAGCGCGCGGAGATAAGGCCGGAAGGGCCGAAATATCAGCGGTATTACGCCCTTTTCAGGGCTATAGGGCTTTTGATTCTGTACCCAGGGGCGACGCGCTCCGCTTCGCTTCGCGCTTGCCCCTGGCTTTTATATATCGCGCCGTTGGCGCTTTGAGGCAAAGGAGCTCATTATGGAAGGCCTGCTTAGAGACATTCGCTACTCTGTTCGTTCACTACGCAAACGGCCGGCATTCTCATTGCTCGTGGTCCTGGTATTGGCTGTAGCAATCGCTGCTAATAGCTCGATCTTCAGCATCGTGAATGCTGTGATTTTGAAGCCCCTATCTTTCAAGGAACCAAATCACTTGGTATGGATCTGGGCTACACGCAAAGGCGTCAGTCGCGCGTTTTTCTCGATTCCCAATTTCATCGACACACGCGACCAAAACCAGACACTTGCCGAAGTTGCACCATTGGCGATTTGGCCCGCGAACCTGACCGGACAAGGCGAAGCTGAACGTTTGCAGGGAGTGCGAATCTCAGCTAACGCAATGCAGATGCTGGGTGTCGAAGCTGCCGCAGGTCGCGCGCTAGCGCCTGAAGATGACAATCCAAACAACACGCGCGTCGTGATGCTGAGCTATGGCTTATGGCAAAGACGGTTCGGTGGAACAAATGAAGTGCTGGGGAAAACGCTTACGCTTAATGGTGACGCGTACACAATTGTTGGAGTCTTGCCACCCCGCTTCGTCATTCCGAACGCCGAGATTGAGATCATGGTTCCCTTGAGGATGGATCAGGATCCACGCCGAACCGAAAGAGGCTCAAATTTTCTGCGAGTAGTTGCACGACTTAAGCCAGGCGTTACTCCAGCTCAGGCCGAAGCCGATCTGGGCGCGATCAGTAATCGTCTGCGTGATCTTTATCCGGATGACAACGGGAATATCACGTCACCCCGCGTGTTGAATTTACAGGACGAGGTCGTGGGTGGTTATCGTGAAGGACTCTGGCTGATCCTCGCTGCGGTAGTCGTGGTGTTGCTTATTGCCTGCGCAAATCTCGCGAGCTTTCAGTTGGCCCGGGGAGCGTTCCGGCATAAAGAGATGGCCATCCGTGCCGCATTGGGAGCCAAGCGCAAAGTTTTGATGCGTCAGATTTTAACCGAGAGCATGTTGCTCGCAATTCTGGGCGGCGGGTTAGGATTGCTGCTCTCCTTCTGGGCCAAGGATCTATTGCTGGCGGTGAGTCCGGCGGATTTCCCGCGCGCTTCGGCCGTGAGTATCGACGGTCGCGTGCTTCTCTTTTCGCTGCTTGTCACCTTGTTTGCAGGGCTTACTCTGGGCCTCGCCCCAGCTATTCAAAACACCCGAAGCGATCTCAACTCTGAGCTGAAGGACGGTGGTCGCGACGGAGTGAGTGAAACTCGAAATCGTGTTCGCAGTTTGTTTATTGTGAGTGAGATCGCTCTTTCGTTGATGCTATTGGTAGCAGCCGGCTTGCTGCTAAAAAGTTTCAGCCAGGTGCGCGGAGTTAATCCGGGCTTTGATGCCAAACGCGTTCTTGGTGTGCGTTTGTCTCTACCTGCGGCGCGATACTCGAACGGTGCGTCAGTGAAGACTTTCTACGACAAGATCGCACCACGGATTGCTGCATTACCCGGAGTAGAAGGAGTTAGCGCAGCCAGTGCGCTGCCGCTGAGCGGGCTGATCGCGCGGACCACATTCACGATAGCGGGTCGTGCTTCAGTCACCGCAAGTGAAACACCATTCGCGCAGCATCGCTGGGTTGGACCAGGCTATTTTGAAACGATGAAGATCCAACTCGTGCGCGGACGCGACATTACTGACAGTGATAACGATCACGCGCCGGGCGCCAT
>DASUYO010000020.1:0-8300 GCA_036377375.1 Pyrinomonadaceae bacterium | reverse complement strand
TGTAAACCCCAAGTAGAAATGTCACCCAAATGCGCAAAGTAGAAATGTCACCTTTCTATTTGCGCAGAATGCATAGTTCCCCGCGACGCTCTCGTGCTTGGATTGAGTTCTCGCTGAAGTCGAAGCGGCGCCAGGGATGTGACAGCGGCACGGGGCCACGCTTTTGCCTCGGCCTGGCTGCCGCGCGCGCACCGGCCGGCTGCAGCAACTTCGCCTCGATCACTTTTCCTTGTTGCTGTTCTTGTTCTCGATAAACGGTGTACTCCAAGGGTCGCTGCTTATATTCAATCGTGATCTCTCCGCTGTGCTGCTCGCGCACTTCGACCTGGGCCTGACGCATCGTGTAAGCAGAACGCTTCGTTTTGATTTGATAGATCACATTGTTGTAGGAGAGCGTCAGGTTCTTCGATAAAGTGCGTCGCTCGCAGAGCGTCAGGATCCGCTCGAGAGCTTCTCCTTTGTTGAGCGGTCGATGCGCTGATTCGGTTGCGCGTGGCGCCACCGCGAAGCGCGCATTGTAAGCAGCAATAAACTCCGGCAAGTAAGCGTTGGCGGCGGCTAGCGAAGAAAGACCCCGCAAGCGCAGTTCTTTAGTGAGTCGGTCCTGCAGGGTTTGATTGGCACGTTCCACTCGGCCTTTGGCCTGCGGCGAATGCGCGCAGATTAATTCGATGTCTAACTCTTTGAGCGCCCGACCAAACTGCGTTAGCCCTGTGCCCGATAGCGCGTTGGGCATATTTACGCGGAAAACACCAAACTTATCACTGTAGAAAGCCAATGGTTTGCCAAACGTGGTGAGATAGGAGCGCACGGCCGCAAAGTAGTTGAAGGTAGTCTCCGCTGCCACAAATTGCAGATACATCAATCGTGAAGTGGCATCATCGACGAACACCAACAGGGTACATTTGGGAGCACGGCCCTCGAACCAGTCATGTGGCGAGCCGTCGATCTGCACCAACTCTCCCCAACGAGCACGCCGCTCGCGCAACTGATGAATCACCGCACGCCGGACACGTTTGGCTTTCCAGAGCTCTTCGCTGATCAGCAACTGTCGGACAGTCTCAACGCTCAGCGATAGCCCCTCTAGAGCCAGCTTCTCTGCCGCCAGCGTCGGCCCGAAGTCAGGATAGCGAGAACGTAATAACTGCCGCGCTTTGTTGATGGTCTTTTCCGGTAAGCGATTGTTGGAAGGCTGCCCGCGGCGCTTGGAAATCAGGCCGGCAGCCCCGGCTCTCTGATAAGCTTTGCAGAGACGTTTTACCTGACGCACTGACAGTGACAACAGCTCCGCAGCTTGATGTTGTCTGAGCGTCTTGCGTCTAACTCGTTGAATTACTTCCAGCCGCGTCAGTTCTCGTTGGCTCATCCGTAGTAGTGGATCCACCTGCTCCGTCCCTTTCGTGCTGAAGTTCCCACTTCAGTACCACAAAAGGTGACATTTCAACTTTGGAGAAAGGTGACATTACTACTTTGGGCTAACATTGAATTTTTTTGCTGTGTGTAAACATCAGGTTGCAGTTTAGTCGATCAACGTTTCTGTGCGAGGAGTCCTGTAACATGCAGGACAGTCGAAGGAGCTCAGGATTCGCTCAATGGTATGCTCAAATCCTCCGGCGTGTAAGAAAACGAATACTACTGTTTTGCCATTGAATGGCCGGTAATAAAACTCCAGGTTCTTCATTAAACTAAAATGTGTGGGTGCGTCCAGAATATTTATCGTTAGTTTCTGCCACACACCATAGTTCTCCCACGACAACGAAGCATCTTTGAATCGAGTCAAGCTTTCTTGCAGTCCGCGCGTCTTAATCATCGTGGCGATTTCCTTAGGCGTTGAATCAACGAAATACACTCTGCCTTGTAGATCATCCCAAAGATAGTTTCCCCAACCTTTATCTCCGAAATGCGCCGCACATTGTGCAAATGGAAGAACAGCATTTATAACTTGTGCTTCTTCCCAATCACTGCCGTCATTCAAGGATAGTTGGTCCAGGTCTTGTCGGCTCAGGTAAAGATTTTTTGCCGGCGGCGGCATGGGGTTGGGCGTAAGCCAGCCTTCAGGTATTTCAAACGTCGCGTTATAAGGGAGTATCCGCACGGTGCTGCCCTCAAGCACAGAATAGGGACGGTCCATTTCAGAAGCATGATTGGCTCGAATCCACGTGGATAAAAATGTAGTTGCCGTACCAATGCAGAATGTAAGAATACAGATCGATAAACGAATTACGTGTTTTCTCATTGTCCACCTCGTTTGCACCAAACGGCTATCAGCTATTTTTTAGACACCGCTTGAGCCAAATTGTTTCGGACAGGATTGGAAATAGGGTAGGCCATTGTGCGTGTCATGTGTTCTTCCTCCTAGCACGTAGCGCCGTATGGTCGCCACGGCATTCAGTGAGGGGCGCGGCGCCGGTGCGCGTGCCGCGCGTCTGGTTATCGGCAGGAGGCGCGCTTTCACGCCGGCCCCTCTGGTGGTGCAAGGTCCACTGATCAGTCTTTACAGCTAAGGGCCCCAGTTGCTGTCGAACCGAAGCGGTCGGGAGAAAGAGATCCCCACTTCAATATTTCTGAACGGGAATGGTAATTGTCTTGCACACGTATGCCTAGGTAGGCACATGCCATTCTGTAAGCAAGATTCTCCCTTTTTTGGTAGTGGGGCCGATTAAATGCAGGATCGATCCTGCCTGAAGACATCCGGCAGCAGTCTTTCAATCGACGGCGAGACACCGAAAAGATCACGTGTTTTCTGAAATTGTTGAATCGCTCGCGGATCGGGAGCAACAGAGCGTTTTATTCCGCGTAGAAGCGTATTTTTGGGCGAAATGTCATCCATCACGAAACGAAGTACTGAAGTATCGTAACCTGCTGCTTCGAGTGCCAGCGCTCTTAGACCATCCGTCAAAATAGCTGCAAAGCGATCCTCCAACAAACCGAATTTCGTCAAACTCTTCAACGGATGCTGGCGCAGTTGTCCGCCGAGTTCAAAGTGACAGCACGGCGCGACGAGTATGATCTTGCTCTGCAAGTGAATTCCTGCTGCGATAGCTTGATCGCTCGCTGTGTCGCATCCGTGAAGACTGTAAAGCATGCCGATGTTGTCGTCGCTCTGGTAATCCTTAATGGCGCCGACAACAAACTCCATGTGCTCGCATGAAAGGGAACTCTGAATTTTCTGGCAGCGCTGAATAAGAGTGTTGCTTGTGTCGATACACCTGAAATGTGCGTCCAGACCCCACTCCTCACGAAGAAAGTAATAAAGAACGAAAGACAAGTAAGACTTTCCGCAAGCGCCATCGACAATATTCAGTGGTTTGAGTTTTTGTAACTCAGGCAGCGTCTCGAGAATGATATTGAGAAAGTTCTTGACCTGAATGAGCTTGTTGTATTGCTCGCGACGAACGGTTCCTTCACTCGTAAGAACACCAAGTTCGATAAGCATTCGCCGGATTCGCGCAGTCTCGAGCAAATATTTGATATCAATCTTGATCTCATCTTTGCTTTGATCAACTTGAGTTGGCTCGAACTTTTTGCGTACACCTTTAGGTGTTCGCGTGTAGCTCGTCGATCCCTGCGAAGTGTGACAGATTGCCTGCTCGTAACCTTGATCGAAAAAGTCGCTCAAGGCATCAATGACGCCTGACGTATCAACGATACGAGATGTTTTCGGGTTCTTTTGAGAGATGTGAAAAGATTTTCCGGTCTCTTCTTCATGCAGCAGCTCGATCAAAACGTCAGCTTGATTTTTGCCGCCATGAACCTCCAGCAGTTTGAAGTCGGGCGATTCGAGTGCCGAAGGTAATCCCATGAACTGAAGTGCTTGCGTCATCCGAGTGCAATTCTATCACGCGCGATGCAAGTGACTTGAAATACGCCGAAGGCGTTCGCTAATTTCAGCCCAGAGGTTGGAGCGCAGCGACAACCCTGGGGGTTAAGTAAGACATTAGTTCCAACCCTGAAAGGGTTAAACTCGGCGAAAAAATTTTGAAAGCGAAGAAGAACCCTTTCAGGGTTCAAGAAATATTGGCGTATGATCCCAAGGTTGTCGCTGCGCTCCAACCTTGGGCTGAAATTAGCAAACGCCTTTGGCGTATTCAGATTTAGTAAAAGCCTTCGGTGTATTTTCAAATTCACACTTAGCGAACGGCTTCAGCGTTTTCAATTCACACTTCGTAAACAGCTTCGGCGTATGTGTAATTTCAAACTGCATCACTCATCATCTGTCGAAAGAAAACAGTTGAAAAGAAAATTACTGTGGTAAGATGCGCGCTCCGGGAGCCAGGGCTACTCACAAAATGTCCCACACAGTTTTAGAAACTCAACTGCCGGGGTCCGTCATCAGAGCACTCCTGCGCACTCAAGGTTATCTTGCACTTGCTTCACTATTTTCGTCAGCGTATTGCTCGCAACTCTGCGAAGAAGTTCGACGTGCTGCTGTCGTGGGACCATGCATCAACGGACACGGACCTGCGACTCGCGTAATTGCATTGCTCGCTCATTCAGATCTCGCGCTGCAACTGCTCGATCATAATGAACTCGGCAAGTTAATTGATGAAGGGCTGGGAAACGACGTGATTCTCAGTCGTGCTGAGGGGACCATACCATCATCAAACGGCGCACCCCTCTGGCAGAGTGATTTCGAAAAGCCGCGCCGCAATCTGCCGGCACGATCGTTTCGGCCAGGGATTGCATTCTGGACGCCATTAAATGACTCAGGCGAAATCGAAGTCCTGCGCACAAGTCAACATGTAAGACCTGCTGAATCACCACACATAACGCCCGCAACTCGTCTGGTTATCCCTCAGGGGGGCGGTGTGCTGCTCGAGGGAGGGACGAGTTATCGCTTCACTACCAGCGAGACTGTCTGGCTGTCGCTGGCGTTCGTGCGTCCGTGGATCAAGCCGGAAGTGTTGTTTTTTGCTGCACTAGGCGATGAGCGCATCAATCGTTTGAATGAACGCGGGCGCCGCTGGTGCGGTGTACATCTTGGATTACCAACTTCGGTAGAAGAGTTTCTGGCCATCGAGCAAGCCGCACTGGATACTGATCTCGGGCGTGCGAAGGGAAGTGGAATATGATCGACGTCGCTGCGGCAACTGCCGCTATTACTTCACAAGGTTACGTCATCCTGCCTGACGTTCTCTCACCGGAATTGGTCCATACTCTCGCCGATACGCTTGATGCTCTGCGAGCAGAAGACGTGGAGCGCTTCGGAAAAGACTACCTCTACCGTATTGGTCAGGAAGGGTTCGTGATCAACGTTGGCGATCGCGGCGAACCTTTCGAGCGTTTGTTGCTCGAGCGGCCCGTCCAGCGCGTCGTCAACGAGCTGCTTGGGCCAGGAGCGTTCCTTTACCTGTTTCAGGGAGTGATCGTGCCGCCGGGTGGTGGCGTCGGTGCATATCCATGGAAGTGGCACTGTGATCTTTATCACGTAGCTCTCGAGGTTAGCGATCGAACTTTTTTACCAGGGCTGAATTGTCTCTTCTATCTCGACGACGTCAATGAGCGTAACGGTGGAACGTGGATCATACCGGGTACGCAGGGACTGAAGGACGATGAGATCCCCTGTGGCAATGAGACGTTCCTTCAAACCGCAGCGTTCCAGGTTACGGCCAGCGCCGGTTCGGTCATCCTTCTCAATCCGTTGCTATGGCATTGTGCAGGAGCAAACAAGACGGACAAGCCACGACGCGCTGTGAAGATGTTGATGGTGCGTGAATGGATGCTGCCGCAAATGGACTACAGTCGCAGTATCCGCAGCGAAGTTCTGAACAGACTAGATGATGGGGCTCTATGCATGATCGGAGCTCATGCTCGTGTACCTCGCACGTTCGAGGAGATGCAAAGCGTCTCCGTTCAGGAGCACTGAGCGGCCATCATCCATTTGGGATGAGACTGCGGGTGCCACATCCAAGAGAAACCAAAATGCGCATCCTACTCACTGCCGCGGAAGACATTCACGCCTTTTCAGAAGGCAGCGCCAAAGCATATCCGAAGCTCGGGCTGCTATCACTCGTCTCTTACATTCGCCGTTATTTGGAACAGGCGGAGCGCATACAGTTCGAATATCACGACATGCTGCTCGAGCATCTCGACCTGACACAGATGCGCGGAATCCTCGAGCGACTCCAGCCCGAGGTGGTTGGTATCTCCTGCCTGTCTTATTCGGAAGAGATCTTTCATGCTTTGGCTGCGACCGTGAAGCAAACCTGTCCCGACGCATTAATAATCGGAGGTGGTCCATACGTCAGCTCCTTGCGAGAGGCTGTGCTGCGGGATCCCAATGTTGACGTGGTGACATTCGACGAAGGTGAAGTCACATTCCTCGAGCTGATCAGGTGCCTGCTCGACGGCAAAAGCTACAATCATGTTCCTGGTATCGCATTCAGATCCGGCGAAGAAATCAGGACCACGGGACCGCGCACGCTCATCAATAATTTGGACGAACTGCCAATTCCGGCATTCGATCTAGTCGACTTCGATTCCTACACCGCTTTCAACCCACATCTGGACGTCACCGGACGCTTTGCTCCGATTGTGACGTCGAGAGGTTGTCCGTTCAGGTGCGTCTACTGCCATGCGCTACACGGAAAATCGACTCGCTTTCGTTCAGTCGATCACGTGATGGAGGAGATCACACATCTTTACCAGGAACACGGAGTGCGATTGCTGTATGTATATGACGACATCTTCAACCTGGATCGCGACCGGGCCAAGCAGATTTGTCGGCGCATCGTCGATAGTAAGATGGATCTGGCAATCGATTTTCTTAACGGACTCCGCGCGGATTTGATGGACCATGAGTTAATCGATCTGATGCTCGACGCAGGAACCTACTACATCGCATATGCTGTCGAAACAGCCACTCCGCGTATCCAGGACCTCATAAAAAAATACAACAAGCTTGACCTCGTAGCTGATGCCGTTGATTACACCGTGATGAAGGCCAAAGACCGATGCGTTGTCGCGACCTACAACATGATCGGCTTTCCAACAGAGACTGAAGATGAAGTGTGGAACACGATCGAATTTAACCGCAGTCTCACGCACCATATCGCAGACGTGGCAGTGGCAATCCCGCAGGAACATACCGAGATGTTTGAAATGGCGCTTGACGTTGGCTTCAAGGCACCCGCCAAGAGAACTCCGAACTACGGCAAAGACGTCATGATGAGCGCTTCCGAGAAGATCAGTCCTGAGCGATTGAGTGAGTTAGTCTACGAGTTCAAGAGGGCTTTCTACGACGATGATCGTAAGACGCGACTGCTGCGTCTCGCGGAAGGCCGGACTGAAAATTCGCAGTTGAAATATCTGGGAGCTTTCGTGCGTGGTTATGTGCGACTGAGTCGTGATTTTCTTGGCGATACCAACGCCGCGCTCTGGGCAGGCATGGTTCCAACCTGATTGGTAGCGGCAGAAGATGAGCGAGACCAGCACATGTGGAATGCAGCCAGCAACCATGCGCGCAATCTTTCGTGCGCAGGGTTTCGTTCTCTTGCGCTCCGTCTTTGAGCGTTCATTAATGGACGAACTCCGCGTTGCTCTGGACCATGCGCGAGTGGCTGAGGAGCAACGCTTTGGCCTCGAAGCTCTCCGGGAAATAGGCCAGGATGGTTACATATCTGACCTGCTGGGTATCGGACCACCTATCGAAAAACTGCTGGACAGCGATCCAGTACACGAGGTCCTCGCGAACATCTTCGGTGAAGAGGCTGCACTTTATGTCGGTCAAGGCATCATCCTCGATCCCGGCAAGGGCAGAGGTGTTTGGCCGCGCTGCTGGCATG
The DNA here is from genome assembly GCA_036377375.1 of Pyrinomonadaceae bacterium. Taxonomy (GTDB): domain Bacteria; phylum Acidobacteriota; class Blastocatellia; order Pyrinomonadales; family Pyrinomonadaceae; genus PSRF01. Next base: position 516 of record DASUYO010000020.1, on the reverse strand, counting down.
CGGACATGTTTGAAGCGCGTTGTGCTCTTGCTGATCCGGAGTTTTGCTTCGGCATCAACTGTCTGATCGTTGTCGACGATATCAATGAAGAAAATGGACCAACAGCGGTGCTCCCCGGCAGTCACAATCTGAAAACGATGCGCGCAAACGGCGAAGACGACCTTAAGCAAATGGAATTTCGCGCTGTTGCTCCGAGCGGCTCCTTGCTCATTCTTGACGGTGGCGTCTGGCACAGCGCCAGCATCAATCACTCATCGGCCCCGAGACGCGTTGTGAAGCTATTGTTCACCCGGCGATGGATTCGTTCACAGATTGACTACGCCGCTATCCGAGACAATGCCGAAATCACACTATCACCGCGCGTGCGACGGTTACTCCGGATGCCGGCGCTCGCAATGGAGATTGGCGGAAACGGATGAGCGCGACCGTAGCACTCGGAACACAGGAATTGGAAACGCGCGGTTGGACCGTTGTCGAAGGATGTCTTTCACCGCAACTTCAGAGACATTTGTCTCG
>DASUYO010000019.1:0-3018 GCA_036377375.1 Pyrinomonadaceae bacterium | reverse complement strand
GGCGACGCCGTTTACATCGAGCGGATCGAGTCGCCGGGTTTCATCAAGATGGACATCTGGAACGGAAGGCGCGTCGCGCCGCAGGCGACCGCAGTTGGCAAGGCGCTGATCTGTCACTTGAGCCGCGAAGAGGTGCAGGAGATTGCGGGACTTCATCCGCTGCGGCCGGTGTCGCCGAGAACGATCGTAACCCTGCCGCACCTCTTCGAAGAACTGGCAGCCATTCGCAGGCGCGGGTATGCGATTGATGACGAAGAACACGCGGTCGGCGTCCGCTGCGTTGCGGCGCCGGTGTTCTCTGCGAGCGGCGAAGTTGTGGCAGCGATCGGTGTGACTGGAACGGTGAGTCAGCTCAATGACGATTACATGCCGTCACTCGGGAAAATCATTCATACCGCGGCGCTGAAACTCTCGGCGCAGCTCGGCGGTCGTCGCAATCGGTAACACGGATTACACGGATTGTTTGAAAACGATTTACACGGATCCGTACTAAATCCGTGTAAATCTGTGGCTATAAGAGCCAATCACAAAAGAACTGCCCGACTCGCAGTCGTAGTGGCCCGGTGCCGAGTGCCGTGATGTGTGAGCCGACCGCTTTCCATGAACCGCGTCGTTTTACGAGCACATCTGTGTATTGATATTGGCCGGCCATCGACCAACCTTTGTAACGACCACGGAACGTCGACCTCCCCGTCACGACCGCAGTGTCGCCATTAATCCGAACGTTCACATTGTCGCTTTTAGTACTCTCGAACAGAACTTCGTTTTTCTTTATTGCTTCAAGACTCTCCGCTTTACTTCTCACGCTTCCCAGCGGATCTGTCAGGATGTATTCATCATCCATCAGCTTATCAAGCGCAGCCATATCCTTTCGCTCAAAAGCGTCGCCCCATTCGCTCTCAATCTGCCTAACTTCGTCCTCCACCGTACTCATAAACCCGCTTGTTCCCCCTGGTTCGTTCTCACTTCCGCCAAGGAAATCGCGTGCCAATCACTAGACCCAGGACAAACCTTCGCGCGCGACGTCGGCAGGTATCTCGTGATCGCCATCGAACTCGCGAAACGTTACGTCATAGTGACGTGCCTGTAACTCAGCCGCGATACGACGTCCACAGCGATCGATGGGAAGAATGTGATCGTGCGTCCCGTGAGAGATGAAGATACGTGGCTTTCCGTGTGTCTTGCCGCTGATTAAGAATCCCGCTGAGAATGCAACGATGCTCTTAAAGAGATCGCCGTTGATTAATCCAAGGGAGAGACCGTAAGTTGCGCCGTCAGAGAATCCGCCCAACGCGATGCGAGCGGGATCGACCGCAATAGTTTCGAATACGCGCTCCAGCGCGCGGTTCAGGTTTTCAACGTCAACACCAAAATCGCCGGAGGTGATTGCGTCCCAAGTGATGTCGCGGGAGTTCGGCGCGAGCACCGCTAGTCCCGTCTCTTCAGGAATTGAACCGAGATATCGGAACATACGCACGGCGTTTTGCGTCGCACCGTGCAGGAAAACGAGCAACGGAAGAGGAGCCTCGCCCGCTGTTTTCGGTACGTGGAGAATTGCGTCGCGCTTCTGGTCCAGACCGAGCATGATCTCGCCCGTGCGAGATGTCTTAACATCTTTGCGTGGCCGTGCTTTGAGTCTGCCGTCATTTGCGAGTGCCGAGCCGCCAATGGTCCGACACGCACTACCGACGGCGAGCGAGGCGATCGCGCAGAACTCGCGTCTGGTAAACTTCGTCGGGGGCAGTGTCATAGAAGCCACAGATTACGCCGAACCTCGCAGATTAGGAACCCAAAATGCGTATTGATCTGAACTTAGCCTGGTTCATCCTCTTGAGTGTTTTTTGCGTGACGGTCCATGCGAATGAGAAGTCAAAAAATCCGAAGCCATGGCGCGCGTTGCACCTGCTCGATTACAACACCGACAGCGCACTCGACGAGCTCGGACAAAACCTGGAAACACTCGCGAAGCAAGGAATCAACGTAATTATTCTCGAGGTTGATTACAACTTCGACTTTAAGTCGCACCCCGAGCTCAGGCGCGGAACAACCCCGATCACGCGCGATGGTGCGCGCAGGTTCGCAGCGCTGTGCAGGAAGTTCAACATCCGCCTGATTCCGGAATTTCAATCGCTCGGTCACCAGTCATGGAAGGCTGAGACGTTTCCGCTGTTGACGGTTTATCCGAAATTCGATCTCACGCCGGGAGCATTTCCGAACAACGACGGTATCTACTGCCGCGAGTGGGATCCGCTCAACCCGGAGGTCTGGCGTGTCGTCTTCAAGTTGATGGACGAGATCATTGACGCATTCAGTGCCGACGCGCTGCACGTCGGCATGGATGAAGTGTTTCTACTCGGTTCTGACCAATCACCGTCGACGAAGGGTCAGGATCCTGGAATGCTTTTTGCGAAAGCCGTCAACGAGATTCATTCGCATTTGGTGCGCAAACGTAAGGTTGAGATGTTGATGTGGGGCGATCGTTTAATTGATGGCGCGAAGTACGATTTGGGTGAGTGGGAAGCCTCGAAAAACGGCACGGACAAGGCTATCGATACGATTCCGAAAGACATCATTGTTTGCCCGTGGCATTACGAGTTGAGAGAAAGCTATCCGTCGATTGCGATGTTTATCGAAAAAGGTTTTCGAGTGTTGCCGGCGGGGTGGAAGGATGTCGATGCGACCAAGGCGTTGATCGAACACAGCAAAGCGAAGAATGATCCAAAAATGCTGGGTTACATGTTTACCACCTGGGGAGTAAAGAAAGACGAATTACTACTGTTTCCTCCGCTGATCGAGGGATTGAAGCTGTTGCAGGACTAGTAGACTCTCACCCGGAATTTAGCTTAGTTCAGAGTTCAAGCTTTAGCTTGTTTCTCGGAGCAACCTAAAGGTTGATGTTATGAAGCAAGCGCCTCCTCCGTGAGTGTTAGACTCACGGCAGTTCTCTGACAGGAGACTGAAAGGAGGCGCTATGGATGCAATATATATCGGCGTTGACTTTCATGCACGGCAACAAAC
>DASUYO010000018.1:0-6044 GCA_036377375.1 Pyrinomonadaceae bacterium | reverse complement strand
AATCCGAGCCCCGTTTAGATGCCATAGACTCGTCGGTGTACCAGACGCTCGCAACGACGAACAGGTTTGTTTTGGGAAGCGGATAGATTTTTGTAGTCGACTCTTCCTCGGCGATCGTTGTATCGAAGATTCCCAGCCGCTGCGCTTTAAGCCGCTCCCATTGAGACGGCTCCTTTCCAGTTACATCAATAACAATAACCTCGCAGCGATCAGAGTTACCGCTTTGAGCAAGAGTAACGCCCCCAAACAACGCCGCGACTACAAAACAGGCGACGAACAATTTGAAGTAGACTAGAGTCATCACTTCCGCCGGTACACGGCCGCCATTTCATCCTGATAAACTTTTTGCCACTGCGGCGACTCTTCCAGCTGCGAGCGCAGGACTGACTTCGCCGTCAGGATCGCTACCTGCACTCCATATTTTTCAAACGGTTCCTGCCAGCGCGACTGGCCGTGCGTGATGTTGATGTAATCCTTCACAAACTCATCGCCGTACATGTCGATGCGCCCGTCAATGTAGACCGGGTTTGACGGCATCTCCCAGATCAGATATCCACCCCAGACGTTTGGATCCGTGATCGTGTTGCCGGTGATCTGGTTGTTCTTCATGTATGCAACAGCGTCCAGCGGAACGGCGACCTGCTTCTGCGTTGGTGGCGAATAGATCACTGACTTCAACTTCACGGCACAAGCTACCAGCGGCACCAGCAAAATCACGTTGAAAATAATATCTTTGCGTCTATCCGCTGCGGCGCTGGGCCGCGATGGACCAAAGAGTCTTGCAGAGCGAGTTGCTTCCACCCATTGTTGCAGGTACTCGGCAAGCAACGGCGCGGCGACGAGGGCAAAGATCGCCATGTGCCGGCTCGACTTCAACGTCGCATACAACGTCGACAGGAAAAGCAACACTTCGCTGGGACGCGCTCGTTTGGGTGAGAGGGCGAAGGCCGCAATCGGCAGCAGAATCAGAAGTGCAAGCGGCAGGAGATCCTTTTCGTGAAAGTCAGGCGACAGCCAGTCAATCACCTGGTCCTGCTGCACCGGCGACAAGAAGAACTCGAATGGAAAAACAAAAATTCGCGGACCCTGGGGGTTCAAGTTCACAGCGACCAGACATGCGAGGAACACAAGAATCAGCGTCTTAAGCGACGATCGATGAGCGCTGAGCTGCTCACGTTCGGTCCACGCGTCCAGCACGACACCAACAATCATTATACCAATCAGGACTAACCCAATCAGATAGCCGGCGTGAAGATTCACCCAAAGGATCATCAACGGCACGAGCCACCAGATCGCTTTCGTTTCTTTCTCGCGAACAAAGCGATGCAGCACTGCCAGGTAAATCGCAGCGAACAACAGCGTAAACGTGCGGGGCCGCACTCCGGCGGTTGGAAGAATACTCCACACGCCAATCAACACGGCGAAGCCCTTGATGAATGGATGGGCTTTCGTTCTCCTGAAGACCACCCAGAAAGCGAGGGCTGTGAGCACAGTGAAGATGAAGATCAGAGTATTGAAACCGAATCGCGAGTAGACCAGATAAAAGATGACTTCCGATAACCACTCGTGCGCGACCCAGTGCTTGCCGGGTGTTGTGAAGGAGTAGAAGTCGATTCGGGGAATGCTGAAATTCTTGACGATGTACTCACCGGTTTTTAGATGCCACCAGAAATCGGGGTCACTAAGCGGCCGCGAAGCAATCAGGAAAGCGCAGGCAAACACATACAGTTCAACGGTTCGTTTGAGCGTAGTGTTCATGTTTAGCGAATGAGATGAGTGGCCGGCGGTTTCTTAGTTAAAGAGTTTCGAAATGTATCCGCCAATCTTTTCCATGACACCGGAGACTCCGCGTTCCGATGAAAGGACAGCAAGCCCCAGAGCGATGAATAGAATAGTAATCATTATCGTCAGCGTTCTGCGGCTCATCAACGATCTCCAAAACTGAGTTAAGGAGTCTTCGTGTCAGCAGGTGTAGGCCGGCGTTGCGGTTCTGTAATCGCTTCAACTCTGCTTTTCTCTACAAACGAAACCAGACCGCTGCGCCTGTACCAAACGCCTTGCGCATCTTCCCATGCGGCGTCTGCCTCGACCGACGAGCCGTCCTTCATTTTGATAATCGCTCGCTCGCCGTTGTTAATCGACTTGCTGCCGGTGGCGATTGGACCATTATTGAGATTGGCAGGCGCAGGCGTGGCAACTGTGGCGGCAGGACTTTGCGTTGGACTCGCTTCCGGACTTGCCGTTTCAGTTGGACTGGCTGTTTCAATTACTGGTAGTTGAGGATTTAGTGGTGCGGCCGCTACCTGAGTGGATTTTACAGGGGCTGTTTCCTTCGTCTCGGTTGTGTGGCGGGCCTGGTCCTGAAGATCCTGTTTGCTGGGCGCAAGGAATGTGATGTACAGCAGCACACAAACAATGACGCCGATCAAACCGCCGATCGCGCCTGTGACCCAGGCTGAGGGCGACGCCGAAGACACATTCACATGAGTCAATTGCGATCCATCTATATCGCAAAAGCTTTTCTGATCGTCAAAGGACTCGTGACATTCAGGACACTGTTTCATATTGCACACTCCTTAGCCGCAAAAAGGCACATAAGGCACAAAATAAATCTATTTCAATAAACTCAAAATGTTGGAGAAGTCGTCCGTCCAGACCATATCTCCCTCCACTCTCCTCCAACGCGAATCACTTACGATCGGCCCTAAGGCAGCATCATTCCGCGCCATCGCTACCCATACAGAAGGATACTTCCCTTCCAGCGACCGCTCGCCGTCTTTGCGTATGAAAGCAGAAAGACCCGCACGCCGCGACAAACCCGATAACAACGGCTCCAGATTCAGATAGCGGTTACTGATGTGAAAAGCCAGCATGCCGTCCGCCGACAACTTATTCAGATAAAGATCCATCGCCTCGGTTGTTAGAAGGTGAGCAGGCACTGAATCGGAGCTGAACGCATCCATAATCAGCAGTCCGTATTTTCCTGCCGGCGCATCCCGCAGGCGTAAGCGCGCGTCACCGAGAATCACACGATACGACTCGTGCATGCAATCACTCAAGAACGTGAAATAGCGCTGGTCAGAGGCAATGGCGACGATGGCCGGGTCAATGTCGTAGAAGTGCCACTCGTCTCCCTTGGTGGCGTAAGTGGAAATGGCGCCCGCGCCGAGTCCTATCGCCGCAATCGGCATGAGCAGCGGCTTACGACGGTAGGCGTCGAATACCTGTCCCACCGGTCCATCCTTGTGATAGTAGGAAGTCGGCTCACACTTTCGTATGGGATCGTTCAACTGTATCCCGTGAACGGTGCTCCCATGGTAGAGACGTCGAAACTGTTCGTTCGGATTACTGGTCACCTTCCACACGCCAAAGAAGTTGCGCTCTCTTACGAGCGTTTGAACCTTCGCGTCCGTGTAAGGAATAGAAGCTATCATTAATGCCGCGAGTGACAATGCAAACATTAATGGCCGTCGAAAACTGAAGGCGAAACACACCAGCAGCGGGAGCAGCAACACCAGGCCAAACTCTAACTTTGCCCGAAACTCAAACCGAGGAACAACAAGCGCGAGACCAAATGTCAAAAGAAAAATGAATGTGGGGAAGCTGATACGCAACCAGGATTTCGTTGCATGCTCCTGTGGTGTAACCGGTCGCAAGAGACAAGCTAGAATAATCACTACCGGATACTCGATTGCAGTCGAGAAGATGAGCGGCGCCAGAAGAGCGTTGAAGATCCCGCCAAGCACCCCGCCGACAGCAATCCAGAGGTAATACTCAGGCAGTTTGCTGACGGGTGGACGGCTCTGCGCCAGTCGCTGATGACACACAAGCGCAGCGAAGAAGAAGACCAGCAGATGCAACGTGATCGTCACCCACACGCTGACGCGCGGCGTCATTATTATGAAGGCACCCAGAATGAGCAGCGCGCTGACAAACACGGTGGAAGTAACGGGCAGCTTAATGATCTGCTTCTTTCCAAACGCGATGATAAAAGTCAAAAGATACAGCGCCAGGGGAATGATCCAGATCAACGGCACTGACGCCACGTCTGTGGCAATGTAAGTCGTAACACCGAGCATCAGGCTTGATGGAACAAAAGCCAGCACCACCCACTCGAACCGCTGCCGCGATTCGATCGTCACCACCGGTTGTTCGACTGTATCGCCGGCCGGACTCGTTACGGCCTTACGTGCATTGAGAAGCACGGCGCACATAATCACGAGCGTCACCAGCACAGCGTAACCGATTGACCAGATCCAACTCTGCGTGCGTATGGGAAACGACGGTTCGAGCAGGAACGGAAAGGCCAACAGTGCAAGCATGCTGCCTGCGTTACTTACAGCATAGAGAAAATACGGATCGCGAGCTGATTTGTGCGTCGAATGTGAGAACCAACGCTGAAGCAATGGTGCTGTCGCTGAAAGAAGCAGGAATGGTGGGCCAACAGTAATAAGCAACGTAGTCAAAAGCCACGGTATCGGGCTGCTCTGCGTGGGTAAGGATGCGAGGGCACGATTGGATAAAGCAAACGGCAACACAAGTCCCGCTGCCAGGAGCAACAGCGCGTGAATGATTGCTTGATTTCGTAACGAGACACGTTGAGAAAGCAGCAGCGCGTAGGCGTAGCCGGCAAGTAATAACGCCTGGAAGAACACCATGCACGTGTTCCAGACTGAGGGCACACCGCCGAGCAACGGCAAAAGCATCTTTGCCACGAGGGGCTGCACCCAGAACAGCAGTGCGGCACTGGTGAAAAGGGCCAGCGCAAATACCGGCGCGAGGACTGTCGCAGGTAGGGCGCGCGTGTTGACTCGCTGTAACTCAACGTCAACGTTCATGTGAGCAGAATAACAGGGTTGAACCAGGTTCGGCGCAAAAAAGAACCTGAGCAAGCTCCATGCCTTGACTATCTGCGTTTATTTGCGTGAATCTGCGGCTTAATGTTGGCAACTGCTCGCCAGCGAGCACCCAATGAATAGAATAATTGGCCGAGCCGATCTGTTGCCTCTCTTGCTCGTGACTCTGCTCGCGACGCTCGCATGCTTTCTGTTTCTCAACCGCGGGCCACTTTACTACGATGAAGCAATCTACGCTCAAGTAGCAAAAGAGATTACGCAAACCGGAGACTGGATCACTCTTCATTGGAACGGACGACCGTGGTTCCATAAACCACCACTCTATTTATGGTCTACGGCTCTGTTGTTTCGAGTGTTTGGGCCAAGCGAGTTACTCGCCCGCTTTACATCAGCACTTGCCGGCGTGGGATGCGTCGCTCTCACATACTTAATCGCCAAACGCGTAGCTAACAATACAACCGCCATCGTTGCCGCCTTGATTCTTCTGTCATCAGCTCTTTTCACGGTTAATGCGCGACAGGGCATGACGGATGTATTAATGACACTCTTCACACTCCTTGCTGTTTATGCCTATCTAAGTACGGGACCAGAGCGCGTGCGCTGGATCGTAACAGGGTTGGCCTGTGCTTTAGCGGTGCTCACGAAGGGCGCGGCCGGCCTACTCGCCCCTATGATCGTTGTCGTCTCGCTTGTGTGGGATAGACGTTGGCGCGAGTTAACGTCGCCGTCTTTTTGGCAGGGTCTAATAGTATTCCTGGTGTTGGCTGGTTCGTGGCACTTTCTTTTGTTTGCAATGCACGGTCGCTCATTCTTAAGCGCATATCTATTTAAACACGTTATCGAGCGGGCATCCGCAGATTTGCATCAGTACCGCTACGGCTACGAATTCTACTTTGAGGCACTATCGCATTTTGTGTGGCCCTGGGTTTTATTAATGCCTTTTGCAGTCGCAGCCGCAGTAAGACGCAGAGGATCGAAAATCGTGTTTGTGAATGCGGTATTGCCATTGCTCTTATTCACACTGGCCCAGACTAAATTCTCGTGGTACATCGTTCCCATTGTACCGGCGCTGGCGATCCTTACAGCGCAATTCCTTTGTGCAATGATGATGCGCGTACGTGAACGATATCGGCCCTTAATTTGGCTGACAGTTCTATTATTCGCAATTGTCGGATCAGTAGAGGTCCT
>DASUYO010000017.1:0-4874 GCA_036377375.1 Pyrinomonadaceae bacterium | reverse complement strand
TCGAGATCACGGCCGTCCTTTGTGCGATCGACGCCCAGGTAGTGACCCACCTCATGCCATAACGTGCGATAGAAATTGCCATCAGGTGTCAGTTCCTTCGCCTGCTCCTCTCCGATTGCCGCCGCGAGTGACTTCGACGTTGACTCAAAAATGTCCGGATCGCGCATGATGTTCGCGCGCAGAAGAATCGTGCGCCCATAACGTCGCGCGAGGTAACTCTCGTTGGGCAGAATCGTCGCTGTATTTCCGCCGCGTGACTGGCCGAAGTCCGCAACAACATCGTAGACTCCGACCGGAATGTCTTCGCGCACTTTCTTATGATTCTTGTAAGGCAGCGAGTCTTCGAGCGCCTGCAATCCCTTCATTGCCTCGCGTAGCGCAGTCGTTTCCGCTTGCCGCGTCTGGAATATGCAGAACGAGAAGAAGGTCTTCACACCGAGCAACTCATCGTCGTAAGTTTCGTACGAACCAATCTGCGCATTGAGGTTCTTGAAGTGACCTGTGACCCAGCTTGCGTCGCCAGATTCGTAGTCATTCGAGAGTAGATCGCGCGCGCGATTGCGCAGGTATCTCGCAAACTCCTCGTCGTCCTTTTCCACAGCATCAGCAGCTTCGTTCAAGAACCCGTAAGCTTTCATCAAATCGTCGGCATAAGCGACCGCGTAAGGCACGCTGTACAACGCAGTCTTCGGACCCGACTGCAAACGCTGCAACTGGGCCAGCAGTCCGGGATGAAGCGTCTGAAGTGCGGGATACTTGTTGAGTTTGCCGATATCGTTTCCAAGATTTTCGGCAGTGGCAAAACGAATAACGGTTCGCAGGTCGAGAAGATCACTTCGCTTTTCGTCGATCGCGTCCTTTGTGATTCCCCACGGATACATATTCTTTCCTGGCTTCACAGGATCAACGGGAAGAAACGGCTCGCGTTTGTTTTCGAGTGTAGTGGCGATTGGTCCCTGGAAGAGACGATAAAGCGTCAGAAGATTTTGCGTCGCGGGGGTCGAGCCGGTGCGCTTATCGAGTTGTTCCAGAGCGCGATATGACGAGAGGGCTTGCGGGTGACGTTGTTCCTCATAAAGCTTCTGAAAAATGTAACCAGCCTCGGTCAGCTTATCGACGGCTTTGCGTTCGCCTTCGCTGAGCTTTGAAAGATCGCCGGACAGACGAATTGTCTGCGTCTTGTCGATAATCGGCTGGCTCTTTTCGAGTGGCCAGTAACCTGCGGGCAGAGTTTGAGTCAATAAGAAAGCAGTCATTAGTAGTTTCGTCATGGAACTGATTTTGCCATATCCGTGCAAATCCGTGGCAACAACGGTCAGCAAATTTTTGCGACGTATATTTACTGCACCCCGAAAAATCGAGGAATTTTCACGGCACCGAGCTTGCACTCAGCGCCTGCGGTGACAAGTCTAGCCACAACTATCAAGCGCCGCTACAAACGCATGAGGCGTCGTCGCAAAGTCGGCCGAGCATATGACATGGCACTTGAAGTCGCCAGTGTGCTTCCGCCGCGAGCCAGCGTGCTCGATGTCGGCTGTGGAAATGGGTTCATCGCACATCATCTGCAAAGCATGCTGGGCACAACAGTGGTCGGATTAGACGTCGGTGACAGCACTTCCGCGCGCATTAAATATCTGCCTTACGACGGTCGCCATTTTCCAGTGAAAGATCAAAGCTTCGATGCCGTGTTGCTTTGTTATGTTCTGCATCACGCGCACGATGCACGGCTCGTGTTGAATGAAGTAAGTCGTGTGCTACGTGATGGCGGGCTCGCGATCATTTACGAAGACATCCCTTCGATCTGGTGGGATCGCGTGGTCTGCTGGACCCACGACCGGCAGTGGCGCAGCAGAACTGGACCATGCACTTTTCAAGCAGAACGCGATTGGCGCAGAACTTTTAATCTCACCGGCTTTGAGATTGTGAAGGAACGGCCGCTCTCGCGCTGGCGCAACCTCGCGCATCCAGTATCACGACGCTTCTTTGTCATTGAACGTAATGGTATCGGCCTTGAGCATGCAACTGTAGGGGCGGCCCTCCGTGGCCGCCCGTCAGTCGAAACACGCATCGTGGTTGAAACGGGCGGCCACGGAGGGCCGCCCCTACAGTTGTAGCCTTGAAGCTCTACTCGGGTTCCGGGAACACTTCGGCAAGATCACCATACTGAGCCTTTGCTCGTCCGCGACAATTAAGAGTGACTTCCTTTCCGTTATTTGGCGGTGTGATTCTTATCCCCTGATCGTGCTGCGCCGGTTTTTGCTCGCCGTTGTAATCGTCAAAGATTGCGTATTCGTAACCGTCGGAAGTGAAGCTAAGCTCAGTTTGATCAAACTGAGCGCGGAAATAGTGTGAGTATCTGAACGCACTCTGCGTCTGTTCACGTTGCTTTGGATACTCCAGCTCGACCTTTCCCGGAAGTCCAAAACGGTATTGCAGGTAGCCACGATCTTTCGTCAGCTCTTTCGAAGAGCAAAGCGAAACAATCTTCGCCGACTTTCCAGCTGTGCAGTTGAAGACGATCTTCTCACCGCTTTCACACAGCGATCCCGCCTGCAACTGCGCAGGCGTCGCATTTACCGCCAACGCAGACAAGCATAAGCTCCCAACGATGAGTACGCGGAGTCTACTTAACTTCAACGATTCCACGCTCCATGAGTTTCTTTATCATGCGCAAGCAGTCTGCTTCACGAAACGGACAGATGGAAAGAATTGACTGTATATCCCACGATCCATTTATTCGCGACAACATAAATCCTTCCTGCGGATCGATTTGCTGAGTCGTCATATCAGAAGGTGAGACGCGTAGCTGCGGCACTGACTTCGGTCGAATCCCGCTCGTTTCGTACATGCGTTTAATGTACTTCTCCTCCGCTGCCGGCAGCAGAGCCTGCGCCTCAGGATTGTTCGGTTGCTGCTGCAACGCCTTTTGAAGGATGTCTAAAGCAGCCTCCGGATCGTCTTCGAGCTTGCGCTCCGCCGACCAAACCATCTCCTGCACAGTCTCCGGCAAGTCTTCAACTTCTTTAACCGGTGGGGGAGTTCCTTCCGGCAACTCGCCGATTACACGAGCAACGCCTTCGCTGACGAGTGTATAAAGCTGCCCGTAGACATGAAACGCCGACGCATGCATGTGATAACAGATCTCAGCGACTGACATCTTCTTTTCGACAAAATAGAGGACCTGCCGGAACTCCTTGCCGAGCTTTAGCGAAGATGTCCAGCCGGCATTCAGCTCGAGCACGCTTCTGTCTGACGGAACCAACGTGCGATAACGCGCCAGCTCATCAAGCCGGTAAATACCTTCCATGATGACGTTCGTCGGCTCGACTTCGATCAGCAGCAGCTCATCCGACAGCGGTTCTTCGTCAAAAAATTCGAAGTCAGCATCGGTCCAGACAAACAGATCGTAGATCGCATCGAGCGTACGGGTCTTCAGTATGTCGAGCACTTCGTTTTCAGTTAAGAACCCCTGCTCGACAAGCACTTCGCCCAGCTTCGCGCCGGTTGTTCGCTGCACTTCGCGCGCAGCCTTCAACTGAGCTTCGTCGACTTTTCCGTAATGAAGCAGCACCTGACCCAGATACTCTCTCGGGTCGTTCGACTTCGAGCCGACGATCATTCCGTTTTTGAAGTAGACCTGCTTGGTGATCTTGCCTTGATCGAATTTGAGCGTGCCCGACTTTCTTCCCGCCGCCAGAAACTGGAGCAGGTCCGTCAGGCTCATGGTTTTCAAAGTGCCTTGAATTGCCACGGAAGGATGAGTTCAGAATTCGTTCAGTCTTCAACCAGGTCAGCGGAAATCGCGGGAGCTTCTGGTCCAGCCTCTCTCGCGATTTGCAGCAGACGCGCCAGGTTCGTCAGTTGTTCTTCATTTAAATCGACAAATTGCACGCCAAACCCTCTGCCATGTCGATGGTGTCTGACTTCGCCCTCAAGATAGAGCCAATCGCCGTCAGGTAACGAAACACGAAATGCCACAATCTCACCGACCATTACCTCGCCGACGGTATCGAGATAGCAACCGCCTTCGGAAAGATCGATGATTTGCGCGGAGTGTCTCTCCTCGCCACCATCCCACACTGCATCGAGACTTACGTTTAGTCGGGGTTTAGAACGTCTTTCATCCATGCTTAGTGCATCATAAAATATTTAGCCGCAGATTACACAGATAAAAAACTGTTCACGCGAACGCGTAAGGCTTCTGGAATTATCTGGAACGTCGCCGGAAGTCTTCCAGGAAGTTCTCCATCCACTTCCAGAGCGAGTTCTGCCTCGCGATCGGCTGGACGAACGCTGATCTTGCGCGCCAACGCATGACTCGCCTCCGGCATCGAGAGGTGTGAGCCTGTGTACACTCGTGGCGCGCTTGTGAAGAGCTTGACGGCGCTCAAATCGCCGACGCCGATGATGTCAAACTTGCCATCCGTCAGTTTTGCATCCGGAGCGATCTTCATGCCGCCTCCAAAGTAACGTGCATTCGCGACGCAGAGATTCGAGACGACGAGGTGCCGCTCGTGAGAATCATCGAGTTGGACCACCAAACGGACCGGCGCATTGCGCATCGCGGTTTTAAGTAGCGCAGTCGCGAATGACGCATTGTCACTTTTTACTCGCTCGATGACCTTTGTGCTCATGCCGCACGACGCGACACCCACGAAATACCGCGTTGCGTCGTTGCCGCTGTGATCGATATATGAAATTCGCCCGACATCAATCCGGACGCTACGGCCTGTGCGAAGAACTCTCGCCGCATCACGAGTTCGCGAAGGAATCTCGAGCGTTCTCCTAAAATCACCGCCAGTGCCGCTGGGTAGGATCCCGAGCTCGACATCCTTGCCTGATGACAAAATGCCATTCGCGACTTCTGAGATCGT
>DASUYO010000016.1:0-5959 GCA_036377375.1 Pyrinomonadaceae bacterium | reverse complement strand
AAGTCGCCGCACTCCAGGGAGGCGCATGAGAAAAATAATGATTATCGGGTCGGGCGGACGCGAGCACGCCCTCGTGTGGGCCATCAAAAAAACTTCACAACAACCGATCGAGATTTTCTGCGCGCCGGGTAATGCGGGTATTGGGCAGATTGCCCAACTCGTAGAGATTCCGGCCAACGATGACACGCGACTCGCACAGTTCGTGGAGGCAAACAACATTGACCTGACTTTTGTGGGACCTGAAGCCCCGCTCGTCTCCGGCATCGTCGATACATTCAGCCAACGAGGTTTCCGAATCGTTGGGCCGAGTGCTGCGGCAGCACGATTAGAGGGCAGCAAGATCTTTGCGAAGAATTTCATGGCTAGGCACAAGATTCCGACGGCTGCTTATCGAGTGGCTGAAGGTCCGGAACAAGCAATCCAGTATCTAAGAAGTGGAGAGTTTGGCTCTGCCGCAGATCCAATCGTCATTAAGGCCGATGGGTTGGCGGCGGGGAAGGGAGTGATAGTTGCTGAAAAATATGCGGAGGCAGAGAAAGCCGTTGCAGATCTGATGGTCCATCACGTTGCCGGACGTGAAGCCGCGCAGCGTGTAGTGATTGAAGAGGCTTTAAGCGGTAAGGAAGCGTCGCTGTTGGTTTTTACAGATGGGGTGGATTACGTGCTTATGCCCGCAGCGCGTGATCACAAGAGAATCGGTGAGAATGATACTGGTCCAAACACTGGCGGAATGGGAAGTATTACGGACGCGTCTGTGTTGGAGAAGAGCGTTCTGGATCGAGTTGTGCATGAAATCGTGCAGCCTACGTTGGCAGGTGCTCGTGAGGAGGGTTTTCCTTTCAAGGGTGTGCTGTTCTTAGGTTTGATGTTGACTGAAGATGGACCAAAATTGCTGGAGTATAACGTGCGTTTCGGAGACCCTGAGACGCAGGCGATCCTGGTTCGTCTTAAATCAGACTTACTCGATATATTTGATTCGATATACGACCAAACGCTCGGAAGTTTGAATGTTTCGTGGTCGGAAGGCTCGTCGGCTTGCATCGTAGCTGCTAATCAGGGCTATCCAGGAAAATATGAATCAGGCGCCGTTATCGAAGGACTCGACCAGGTGAATCAGGACTCTGTTCAGGTCTTTCATGCCGGCACTTCGAGAGAAGCAGGCGGGCGGTTTATTGCTACTGGCGGGCGCGTCCTGGGCGTTACCTCGGCTGCTGAGACGCTTTCCAGCAGTTTAAATGTCTGTTACGAGGCGCTCGGCAAGATTAATTGGCCCGGCATGCAATTCCGGAAGGATATCGGACGGCGAGTTTTTGTGAAGTGACGAACCGTTCTGGAAGCCTTTTAATACTGCTGTTATACTCCAAGTTCAGTTTGGCGGAGTTGAAACCGCCTGAGGCTATACGTCGTACATTCAATCGTCGTAAATGGCCGAAAAATGGCGATAATCGAAAAGCTGGCATCATCGTTTTTGAGATCACACAGTTCGCTGTCGGAGGATGAGCCGAAATGGGACTTTGGACAAGAATGAAGCGCTCAATGCGCGCCCTCTTTGGAGGGATAATCGAGAAGACTGAAGACCCGGAACTCATTCTTCAGCAGACCATTCGTGACATGCGTGACCGCGTGCCTGAGCTGAACAACTCGGTGGCGCAGGTCATGGCAACTGAAAAACTTCTCGCCAAAAACAAAGAGCGACTCGAGACGCAGGTAGTAGATCTCGACTCCAAGATTCGCGCTTCGGTGAAGATGGGTCGCGATGATATCGCAACCGCTTACATCGGACAGTTGCAACAGGCGCAGCTCGATCTACAAAAAACGGGGCAGCAACTGGAGCACGCGAACGCCGCATCGAAACAGGCACTTAAAGCACGCGACAATTACGTGCTTCAGATGCAGCGCCGCACTGCCGAGGCGATGCAGTTGATAAATCAGTCGAAGCAAGCAAAACTTCAGGAACAGCTTGCACAGACGATGGAATCGTTTCAGCTCGGCGACGATGCATCGACGTTCAACGAGATGCGCGACAAGATCGACCGTCGCGCTGCGGCAGCCGAAGCAAAGATGCAGTTAGGAGCTGCTAACGTCGACACGCAGATGCAGGACATCGAGCGCGAAGCCATGGACATGCAGTTGGCAGACAAGCTGCTCGCGTACAAACGCGATATGGGCTTGCTTGGCGCCGGCACAAATGCGCCAACGCCGCAGGCTCTTCCCGCTGAAGGCGAGACGACTACCGGCGGCCAGAACGGCACTGGCGGCAGTCGTACCAGTTAATGAATTACGAATGTAAGTAATTATCCGAGTAACCTGTGGCCATAATTCTTTCATATGGAATTACCTAAGATCGACCTGAAGTATTTGAAAGAGGCCTTCAAAGAACCCATCAATTTTTGGGGCATGGCCGGATTCGCTGTTGCCGCAGCGTACGTACAGGACATCACGCCGCTCGTTGCGGCATTGGCTACCGAAACACTTTATTTAGCTACCGTGCCCGCAAGTACAATTTATCGTCGGTTGGTTGATCGAAGAGAGAAGCAGCGCTTATTGAAGTTGCGCGAGCAACAGCGTGAAGCGCAAATCAAGCTGTTTGATCCGCGTGAGCGTGAAGCAGTCGAATACTTGCGCTGGATGAAAAATCAGATCTACTCGAACTACAAAAAGTTCACTGGCACTAAACAGATTCCTCACAACATTCAGAGTCTCGATCAACGCTGGGAAGACTTCGTCGATCTACTCGACGTCTACCGTCGTCGCAAACATCACTTGCGCTCGATCAATCGCCAGGCAGTTCAGAACCAGTTGGTCCAGGCCGAACGAGCGGTCGAAGCCGCAAGAGACGATCGCGAGAGACGCATTCAGCAGGCGAACGTTGAGATACTCAAACGTCGTGTTGCTGCTTTCAATGATATCGAGCGCTCCGTGAAGTTGGTTGAAGGTCAGTTACAGTCGATTGAAAACTTCTTCGGACTGGTCAACGATCAGGTCGTTACATTGCCGACGCCAGAACGTGTTTCCGCGCTCGATTTCGAGCAGCTTAGCGACTCGATTGCGATGACGAAGCAGATGCTCGAAGAGACGTCAGATACGTTCGCGGCACTCGACAGTCATAATCGCGATATCGGCAACTTCGAACTGCTGTTACCCAATACAGGCACCGGCAAGTAAATACGCCCTCAAAATCTACGGTAAAACCCTGCCTACACTCTCTATAGCCCCTCGTGCTAAAATAACCACAAGATTTTGTTGACACTGGGACTCCAAAGGAGTATATTCCGCTCCGCTCGATGCGATAGAGCCAACCGGAGTATCCAGAACACATTCTAAGTTAAAGCCGTGCGTAGCAATACGCCTGGCTACCCGTTTCCCCAGACGCGAAAGGCAGATCGATGAGCGCAACTATCGGCAAAAAATTCGGAAACGCCCCGGCCGGGATTCCCGCGGTTTCCTCACGTCGAAAGTCGCATGAACTCGGGCTCAATGCCAGGAAAGTAGTTAGCAAGCGTTATTCATTAAAGGATTTGAAGGCGCGCCCGCTCGAGGAGTGGGCTGATATCGTGCGCCGTGTAGTTGGCCACGTTTCGATGGCCGAAACTGGTGAGAAACGAGACAAGTTTTTTGCTGCAATGAGCGAGGTGATGCTCGCGCGCGAGTTCATTCCGAATACTCCGTGTTTAGTCAACGCCGGCAAAGTAAACGGGCAGCTCGCGGCATGTTTTGTTTTGGAAGTTCCTGACTCGCTTGCAGGAATCATGGACCATGCCAAAGCGGCCGC
The DNA here is from genome assembly GCA_036377375.1 of Pyrinomonadaceae bacterium. GTDB lineage: Bacteria > Acidobacteriota > Blastocatellia > Pyrinomonadales > Pyrinomonadaceae > PSRF01. The sequence goes on along the minus strand of DASUYO010000016.1, from coordinate 2,187 downwards.
CACGATCCATCAGACGGGCGGCGGCACCGGCATGACTTACGAATTTCTGCGACCCCACGGTGCGAGTGTGAGCTCGGCAATGGGCGTTGCCTCTGGTCCAGTGTCGTTCATGAACATCGTTAACCAGGTGACGGATGTCGTGAAGCAGGGCGGCGTGCGACGTGGCGCAAACATGGGAATGATGCGCGTCACGCATCCCGACGTGCTGCGTTTCATTCACGCGAAGAACGATCAGCACTCCCTTACCAATTTCAATATCTCAGTGAATGTTACTGACAAGTTTTTGAAAGCTGTCGATAACAACGAGTGGTTCCAGTTGGAGTTCAACGGCGAGCCGTGGACCGAATCGATTCACGATCCCGTTCGCGCTGGCGATTACGTTATCTATCGCCAGCCGGATGGATCAACCGTGACGTTTTCCGATCGACAGGCGTTTCTGTCAGCCGATCTTTCCGACTGTACGATCGAAGAAGCGCCGCGACCGGGGATGATCTTCGCTCCCGATATCTGGAACCGAATCGTCGCCAGTGCGCACAAGTATGCTGAACCGGGGATCGCGTTTATCGATGAAGTCAATCGTCATAATCACATGATGAAGTCGATGGGACCGATCTACTCGTGCAATCCCTGCGGCGAGCAATTTTTGCACTTCTCGAATTCGTGCAATCTCGGCTCAATCGATCTCGCGAAGTTCTACCATCCGCAAAAACGGATTGATTGGGATCGGCTGCGCGACGTGACGCATCTTTGCACGCGCTTTCTCGACAACGTGATTGATACTTGTGCGTGGCCACTGCCCGAGATCAACGACGTGGTCCATCGCACGAGACCTGTGGGTCTCGGCATTATGGGTTTCGCTGATCTGTGTCTTAACCTGGACATCATTTACGGCTCGCCGGCATCGATTGATCTGATGGACGAAGTGATGGGTTTTGTGCGACGCGAGTCGTGGATGGAGAGCAACCGTCTCGGAGCAGAGAAAGGTGCATTTCCGGAGTTTGAGCTAAATCGCGAGGACTACACGGAGTTTCTGTACAACCAGATCGGAATTCCGAAAGACATTCCACTTACGCCGCGTAATTATGAAGTAACAACGATTGCGCCGACCGGAACAATCTCGCTGGTGGCGGAAACATCTTCCGGTATCGAGCCAAACTTCTCCTGGGCCTATGTTCGCAAAGACACGCTTGGCACGCGCACTTACGTGCACACGCTGGCGGCGCAGGCACTCGGTATTGATGTGGACCAATGCGATCAGGAATCGATAGATGCGGCTGCGGCTTACGTCGTGGAACACGAAAACGAGCTGCCGCCACATTTTATCTCGGCGATGAACATAAGCGCTGAGCAGCACGTTCATGTGCTCGCGGCTGCTCAGCGCAACGTCGATAATAGTGTGTCGAAGACGTGCAATGGCGCGGTTGACGATTCGGTGGAATCGGTCGATGCGCTTTATCGCCTGGGTCGTCAGCTTGGCTGCAAGGCAGTCAGCTACTATCGCGATGGTTCGCGTGATAACCAGGTCCTCAACTCGATGAAGGCGGAGGAACCCAAGGGTGAAATCGCCTGCAATCCGGAAGCAGTTGTTGAACCGCTAGAAGAAACCGTAAGCGTTGCGGAAGCAACTGCGGCTGATGATGCGTCCGCTCGTCAGGAAGCGATTGCACGCGAACACTCGGAGTCGATCAAACTGCCGGCTGTGACGGCAATCAGGATTGAGAGGCCACGTGAGTTGCGTGGTGCAACGTGGCAAATTCCATTCGACGGACAGAATCTCTACGTCACCGTTAATCACGACGGGAAGATGATTCAGGAAGTCTTTGCAACTGGTCCAATCAGCGGTGGCGTGGGCCTGCTTGCGTCGAAGATGCTGCGTGGCGGGTTCGACGCTGCGGAAGTGGCTTACAGTCTTAATAAGGTCACCGGCACGCACGCCGTTTGGTTCAACGAGCGCTTGCTCACTTCACCCGAGCAGGCGGTCGCGGAGTGCATCATGATCACCGTTCGTCGTGTGCAGGATCTTCCCGATTCCGCCCGCGCCGTCGCGAGCAAACAACAATCCCAACATCAATCTCACCAACGCCCCGTCACCGGCGCCATCATGTCCAACATGATCGGCATCTGCCCCGAGTGCCACGGCCAACTCGAACACGCCAGCGGCTGCGACTTCTGTCGGGACTGCGGCTA
>DASUYO010000015.1:0-21741 GCA_036377375.1 Pyrinomonadaceae bacterium | reverse complement strand
GTCAAAGCGCTAATTGCTCAGGGAGATGCGGCAGTCGATCCGCTCCTCAACGTTATTGAGAATGATACTCGGCTCACTCGGTCCGTTAGTTTCGGTCGTGACTTTCATTTCGACCGTCATCTCATTGGTGTTCATGAAGCTGCCTACGCTGCCCTGGTGCAGATTCTGAAGACCAGCAACTTCGCCTTCGAATCTGATTGGGAAATAATGCGGCAAAACCGCCTCGACGGAAGACGTGCTGTTGCAGCGCAGATCCGCCAATACCTGAAAGAGTATGGAGGACTCTCGTTGGAAGAGCGTTGGTATGGCATTTTAAGTAATGACCACGCTAGCGCCGACCAATGGCTGGAAGCTGCTGGGTTCATTGTCCAGCGGTCTGACTATAACGAGCTGCCGCCTGCCTGGGTTTTTGCTGATTCACGCGCTCCAAAGCCCGGCGAAAAATTCCACCTGCGTGGCGAATCATTGCGAACCAAAACGAACCCAACAATTTCAGAGTTGCTCATACAACGAATGAGAGATTTGGCCCAACGAGCTGCACACGACAATTCGTACTTCACGATGCAGAAGGTCGTAGATCTTGCATTGGCGTTGGGCACTTGGGATGGGCCAACACACATAAGCGAATTGCAGCGCCTTATGTTCATGCTCGTTGAGCAATATGCCAGTGACGCCTCGAAGCGTTCGTCTTTAATCGGGCAGATTGTCAGCTTGACACTCAAGCGATGTGAGCTGGGAGACAACCAGGCACTGACTGACTACACAGCCTGGCTGCGCACAGTGCGGCCCGCGGATACCGACTACGCGACCGTCTTCTTGTTTGAACCAGCTTTGAACTATCCGAATGCTCCGGAAGTCGTGCATGCTATTGACTGGATGTTCCTGGATGTTTCCTCACCTTGGGTTCCGCTAATACCGAGAAAGGTTGATTACAATATCGACACAGCAAAACTGATGGAAAAGCTGATGAACTTTCCGGCTTTTCGCAAACAGGTCCTGAAAAATTTGGCAGACAAGACGGTCGTGGCCACGCTGGTACCGCGTCCAGCAAGTCCGGACGATAAGTATGATCTGAAGGTCGAAAACAATATTGCCGCGGTGGTCGCAGGCGCACCAAATTCTTTAGCAACTGTGGTAAGGATCGCGCAGAACGACACCAAGGCTCCACGACTACCGCTTCAACCTCGAAGCATTCGTGTCAGCGACGTCTATGCCTGGAAGCTACGCGGATATGAAGGAGCGCCACGAATTGAATTGTATTGGCCCGAGACTGAACGTGACGCGGCCATCGCCGAATGCGCGATGTTCCTGTATATGCATCGAGGCAAGTTCGTGTACTCACCCGAACGGGCATACAGATATACGCAGTAACACCATCGCATTATCTGTCCATTGAGCGGACTTCGATCCGGCCTTCGTGCACTCGGGTCTCAAAGCGTGGCTGCGGGAACGTCGCCGGACCGTCGATAACACTTCCATCTCGAACATTAAAACGCGAGCCATGCCAGGGGCACTGGACCACGTCACCGTCTAACTTACCCTCTGACAATGGACCACCAAGGTGAGAGCACGTGTGGGCCAGCGCACATACCTCCCCTTCGCAACGCACCAGAAGCACCGCCACTCCACCGGCATCGACACGCTTCATCTCGCCTTCTGCAAGCTCCGCGTCGGCCATCACTGGCACGAACTCTTTCGGCATCTCCTGCGCGGCGGCGTGATTCACCCCGATCTGCTCACCGAAAACCAGATGGCCGCCGAGGTAAGCCGCAGCACTCGAAACAGCGTAGCCAAGCATCGCAAAGCCCAGTCCGGCACTTCTTTTTTTCTTTCGTCGAAGAACTAACGAAGTTGTGTAAAGCGCGGTCGCGCCGGCGTTCAGCATGCCGTGCAACAACCCAACTTTACGCGCGCGCCCGTTAGTCTCCGACCAATCGGTCAACCCTGTTACTGCGGCGCCGGCCGCACCTACAAGTCCGACTGCGATCGCGACGTCGGCGCCAGCGCCCAACTCTCTGCGACCGCTAATCGACTCCATCGCATCAAGCGCGAACGCCGCCGTCCACGCTCCGAGCGGCACGTCCGTTAGCACAGGGTGGAGCGGGTGACCGAGCCACGTGCCGTGAAGCATGTTCTTCACTTCCCTGGCCGCGGGCCCTGCGGACTTGAATGCGTCCCGAACGAGCGGCTGTATTTGGTCGCTCAAACGATCGAGTGTTTCCTGCTGTTCGACTGCCTTAATTAGTGCCTCACTAGCCATATTCTCCCTCCCGGTGATCGTGTATGTACCTGGAACTGCAAAACCAAGCGCATTCTACAAACCAAATTTGCGCTTTCTCTCACGCACTTTCACCGTAGTGGTTGCGCTCGATGGCTTTAATGCCGAAACAATGGAGACCGTAACTAGGCGCGCTCACCACTATCTGGCAAATGGCTAGATGGATCAGTGCCGAACTACACCAAAAAGCGACCGAGCTTTGCTGACCGATGGAGGCGAACCAGGTTCAAACGTGATCTCCTGGATCGCACCCTCCGCCCGGAAGAAGAGTTTGTGACCATCACGCGACCATACTGATTTAATACCTTTTCGTAGGCTACTTTAATGCTTTAATGGGCTTTGCACGAAAGCCTAATTTCAGCGGTGCGAGTATTTTGAAGCTAAGCTCTTAGCCTGCGAAGCAGGCATAAGCATAAAGCCTGGGGCGCAAGCCCCAGGATCTCGAAATAAATGTTTGCAGCCCGTGAAACGGGCGACAGTCTTAGGTTGCAAGCTGTCGCCCGCTCACGCGGGCTCCATCCCTAAATGCAATTCACAACCTGGGGCTTGCGCCCCAGGCTTTATGCTTTCGCCTGCTTCGCAGGCTGAGCAAAGGCCAATCGACTTTCGTGCAAGGCTACTTTAATGAATTCTTTCGCTTGCCAACGCCGACCGACATGCACGGAGTTTTAGTTGAACCGGGCGAAACGTAACTGGCCATAATTTTCGCATGGTTAAAATCGTGGTTTGTTGAAAAGACGTTGTCATCGGCCACTTTGAAGTCATACCACTCGGCGCGTGGTTTTGTAATTAAGCGATAGTAGTAGCTGAAGTGACCCATGTTCGGTGTGTTTACTTCAGCCATGGGTTGGTTTTCGACAATGATCTCATAAGTAGTATCCGGTTTGTCCTTCAGCCTCAGGATCTCTTTTCCAGAATTCGCAGATCTCAGGACGACATCTCCGGCGTCGACAAAAAGGTCGGCCGCAATTTCATCAGCTGCACTTCCGAAGTATTCGAAGGTGCCGTTGCCCTGGTTACGCAGCAATGGAGGGGTTCTCGTCTTGGTGTAAAACTCACCGCTGGTAACGCGCAAGACTGGGCCAAGTTGATCTTGTTTAGTCGTCAACTGTTGGTTGTAAAATTCGCTTCCCTCCAGATCGACCGCCCAGCGAAAATCCCTTTCATCGCCGATGCCGGCTTTTCTATCGAAGGCGCCATTTTGGTAGAAGTTAATAACCCGGTTACCCGAAGGCTGGAACTCGAATGACCAAACATCATTCTCCGCGCCCTTAAAAGATTCTGACGGCACCGTAACACTCGAGACGCCGGCGGAAGACTTCTCCAACACTTCAATTCGAAACTGATGTTCAGGAGCCGGGAGAATTCCCGCTTCGAAATACTGGCGCGCTGGGTCAGGATGAAAAACCATCAGCCCGCGAAAGACAATAGTAACTCCGGCTCTCGCATCGGGCTTTGGTCCATGTTCTGACCGGCTGATCCCTCCACCGCTTACAACAGCAAGTGCAGACCAGACCAGGAATACAAGAATTGTAGTTGCACAGATACAAAATCTTCTCATGGGACCCACCTTTCTAATCGGTGAATTGAAGTAGACGTAGCGGATCTAAAGCTAGCTTATCGTTGTCGTCATGCACCTCAGCCGCGAACCTGGCTATTGCAAGGCACGGATTCGCAAGTAAGAAGTGAGATTGTAGGGTATTTTTTGTTTTTACCGGAACCGATTATTACCGTGAGTTTGTAATGTGCCGTGGGATGTGCAACCACGTAGATATAATAGTCACCTGTTTTGGGAATTTTCCCTGTCCACTCCGTGTCATCTTCAGATGTCTTGCCGAATTCAACTGCCTCACTTTCGAAGAAACTTGGCGACTCTGTGATGGTGAAGCTAGCTCGATTATCGCCCTCTTTCCGCCAGCTTATTTTGACAGTCATTGTATGACCTTTGGTGGCGTGGATCACATAACTGTCATGTGATTCGCCACCAATAAAACCTCTTACTGAGGCCGGGCTTCGTAATCGTTGCTTGGGTGTACTGTCTATTTGTGCTAAGACAAGCCTTGAAAGCACAAATATCGCTATCACCGAAGTCGATAATGAGTTCCGAAATCCTAATGCCACCGCACCTCCTTCGGCAGGTCGGACTTTATGGTCTGAAATTGACGATGCGGTGCAGCACTCGCCTGCGGCTCTTGCCGAAAAAGTCTATCACGCTATTGAATTTGGCGGTCAACTTGTGAGACCATACCTCCCTAGAAGCAAAGAGGGGAGCAGTTAACTTGTGAAACAGAAGTCGGAACTGCCGCAGGGCACGCTCGACTTGCTAGTCCTAAAGGCACTCTCGTTAGGACCAATGCACGGCTATGGCGTTGGCCAGCGCATCCAGCAACTGGCAGAAGATATGCTTCGGATTGAGGAAGGAACTCTTTACCCCGCACTCTACCGAATCGAGCAGAAGGGCTGGATCGAATCGGAGTGGGGAGTATCAGAAAACAATCGACGCGCACGCTTCTATAAGATAACGCGACGAGGTCGCAAACAACTCGCCACTGAAGAGTCTCAATGGCAGCACCTCTCAACGGCGGTAATGAAAGTATTAAAGGCGACGTGAGAGGAGGCAATAGCATGTGGTCGTGGAAAGTTTTGCGACACAGATTCCGGGCTTTGCGAGATAGCGATGCCGTTCACCGCGAGATTGAGGAGGAATTGCGTTTTCACCTCGACATGAAAACTGAGGAAAATATTAGGAAGGGGATGTCGCCTGACGAAGCTCGCAGGTTAGCTGAAACACGATTCGGGCGCGTCACTCGGATTAAAGAAATGGGATACTCAGTTAGAGGTGGCGGTCTCATCGAGACACTGTGGCAGGATGTGCGTTACGCGATCCGTATACTGCGACACGACGTGCCTTTCACCGTCGTTGCGGTTCTGACGTTGGCCCTCGGCATTGGCATGAACACCGCTATCTTTAGCATCGTTAATGCGGTGCTATTGCAGCCACTGCCATACGCTAACGCCGACGCGCTCGTGACGATCTACAACTCGTCCGGCGGAGAATCGAAAAACCCTTTGTCGCCAATCGCTTTTCTGAATCTGAGGCGAGAGAACAGCGTCTTTACTGATGTCGCAGCGCTCAGTAATAAGGGATGGGCCGCAAATCTTACGGGACGCGGGGAGGCGGAGCGGCTACAAGGGTTTGAAGTCTCAGCCAATTTGTTTTCATTGCTTGGTGTCGCACCTCGACAGGGTCGGGCATTCGTCGAAGACGAGGATCGTCCCGGCGGAAATCGCGTTGTCGTACTTAGCAATGAGCTGTGGCAGAGGCGGTTTGCGGGTGACCCACAAATTCTCGAACAGACGATCACACTCAACGGCGACTCCTACAGAGTTGTTGGAGTGATGCCCGAGGATTTTCGATTCTTCACTAAGACGGATCTATGGACGCCGCTCGCATTCACCCCTACCGACGAAAATGATCCCGCCGGATACCTTGTGGTTATGGGCCGTCGCAAACCAGGCGTATCGTTCGCGCAGGCCAGCACGGAAGTCGAAACGATCTCGCGTGAGTTTAATAAGAATCCTAATTCACAAGTGACTACCCGGTTAGGTATTCCGCAATCCGAGCTGACAGAGGAAGTTCGTCCGATGCTGTTGTTGCTGATGGCGGCGGTTGGGTTCGTGCTACTGATTGCTTGTGTAAACATCGCGAATCTTCTACTGGCCCGCGGAAATGTAAGACGCAGAGAACTAGCAGTCCGGACGGCATTGGGTGCAGGCCGATGGCGTGTGATGCGGCAATTGTTGACGGAAAACCTGCTGCTGGCATTTCTAAGTGCCGGCATCGGACTACTTCTCGCGAGATGGGCAACTCAATTCGTTGCGAGTGGTTTGCCTGAGTATCTGGCCGACGCAAACTCACGTGTCGCTCTATTGAGGTTAGACACAACGGCGCTGGTTGTGACTTTCACGCTGGCGCTCATAACGAGTCTCCTCTTTGGTTTAGTGCCGGCGTTTCAGGTTTCAAGAATCGATCTAAATGAAGCATTAAATGAAGGCGGCAGAACTCTCGCACCACGAAAAAGTCTTCGCTCGGTGCTGGTCGTCGCTGAGGTTGCACTAGCCATGGTGCTGCTGGTGGGGGGCGGTCTGATGACCAGGAGTTTCTGGCGATTAGCGCATGTGAATCTTGGATACGATCCGACCGGGGTGTTGACCGCCAAGATTGATCCCTCAGGTGACAAGTACGAAGGGCTCGATCGCGTAAGTACGTTTTATCGGGAATTACTTAGACGCGTTCGGACGATTCCAAACGTTCGCGAGGCCGGACTCATCAATAGTCTGAACGCGTCGTTTTCGTTTAGCATTGATGAGCATCCGCCGCTTCCGCCTGAGCAGCAACCCTTCGCGCAAATCAACCAGGTCAGCCCGGATTATTTTCGGGTGTTGGGAATTCCATTACGCGAAGGACGGTTCTTTGATGATAGCGACGGGAAAGGGTCACAGCCCGTCGTCATTGTCGACGAAACATTCGCACAGCAATATTTCCCTGGAGAAGATCCGATTGGCAAACATATCAAAGGTGAATTCAGCCGTGGCGAGGGAAAGACGTCGCGCGAGATCGTAGGAGTCGTTGGCGGCGCAAGGTACTGGACCGTAAGCCGAGAGCCTTTCCCTCACATGTACTTTTCTTATCTTCAGGAAAACTGGGGCTCCATGTCGCTAATGGTGCGGGCGCAATCGGGAGATCCCATGCGCCTATCCGCACCCATTCGTGCAGAACTCGCGGCGATGGACAAGTTGCAGCCGATCCATTCGTTTAAGTCGATGGAATCGACAGTCTCTGAATTGGTCGCTCCGCAACGATTTACGACCTTTGTACTATCGGCTTTTGCTGTTATGGCAGCGGGCCTCGCGGCGATCGGAATTTACGGCGTGGTGTCGCATACGATAGCTCAACGCACGCGAGAGATTGGGCTGCGCATGGCTTTAGGCGCAACGGCGCGCGATGTGCTGAAATTGATACTGCGGCAGGGAATGACTCCGGTAGCAATCGGAGCAATAATTGGGCTGGGTGCTTCTATCGCGCTTACGAAGCTGATTTCGGGCTTACTCTTTGGAGTGAGGACTACTGATCTTGCGACTTTGATTGCTGTGACGTTACTGCTGGTAATAATTGCGCTCATCGCTAACTACATACCGGCCCGCCGCGCGATCAGAATAGATCCTCTGAGCGCACTGCGGTACGAGTAAAGAGTAAAAAAAGCTGATGGGCCCCGGCGAGCTTCCAACGCGCGGCCTTCTGGTTAAGAGGCGGACGCTCTATGCAGCTGAGTTACGGGAACACGGGGATACCGAACCTACTTCATATGATCGTAGGACGTTAATGGTGCCCCCGGCGCGATTCCAACGCGGGACCTTCCGCTTAGGAGGCAATCTGAGGACGTTTACTTGAGTTATCTTCGCGGGATCACAAACTACTCAATCAACCGATCTTCATTGACTGATCTTCCTTCAGATCGTCAAACGCTCGTCACTCTTCTGATCCGCCTGGTTGGTTTGCTTCCGGGTCTCTGCCGATTTCACGGTCCGACGTTCCTTTGTTGATACGATTCCCGTGATCTGCGGTCGTACCATCGCTCTGCTGCGGCAGTTTGAGTTTGGAGATCTCATTGGCGGGGAGCTTCAATCGTGCTTTATCGATGTATCCATTAGCAATGGATCGTCCGATCATTTTCCTCACCTTTTTTGTCGTTAGCCTGGTTCGCTCACCTCGTATGCTTATCGCTTTCGCCAACACTAGGAGTTTGGACGCAGACAGATGAATTAAATCACGATGTGCTTCGTTTACCTGCTCATCCGATGTTTCACCTTTAACATCAGCAACTTCAATCCCACTCTCGCTCAAGACTTCGGCTGGCACCAAAGCGTAATCAACATTTGAGATGAAATCACAGTTGCCAGCTAACGCTGCAATAATGCGCTCCAGATTAGATCGATCATCTTCGACGATGTAGATCGAAAGCTGATTATCTTTGGTAGACAGATCAAGTAACGAGTCCGCTTGAATTTCATCCGGCAGGAGCCAATCAAGGACGTCATTTCCATGCCACCGCGCTTTGCGTATCTTGCGCAGAATAAATGGCATTAATGGACGCTCTCCAATTCGGCCAGCACTTGACGCATATCCTCGCGTAGATCGGGGTTAAGCTCACGCTCGATAGCTTGCTGCAATGCAAAGGCTGATTTGGGATCGTCCATCGATGACAATGCAGTTGCGGCTGCATCACGCACACGCGACGACCTGTGCTCGAGTGATTTTTCCAGGAAATGAAGACGCTCTTGATGTGTGGAGGGATCGTTCAACCGTCCTAACCAGAGAAGTGTTTCAGCAATGATTTCGTCATTCCGATTTTCACATTCGATCAACCCGAAAAGTGTTGCCAAACTTTGGGCGCCCGCACCTTTCACAATATGGCCGAGGCCTTTTACAAAATTGCTTTCTACGCCGTCTTCAAAAATCTCATCTTTCGCTAGTTCTGAGAGTGTAATGAACTGTTGTTTAACAGAATTTTCGTTTAAATCGGCTAGGTCGCTCTTGGTCCTCAACAATTCGTTCAATGCGAGGCGTTCTGCAGGAGATAACCAATCAAAATACCGCGCATCGATTGGATGATCCGTGTTTGGAGTGAACCGCACCTCAACTAGATCGTGTTCAGATGCGTTTTCAAGACTTTGCCTGAGAGTATTTAGATCTTCTTCGAGAATTCGAGTCTTATCTGAGAAAAAGATAACCGGTCCTAGCGAAAAGCGAGTGTTGAAGATTGTTATCTCCTGATTACTGAACTGGATGGTAGTAAGCAGAGGTTTCCCACCGCTGAAAGACTTCAGCAGTTCCTCAGCCTGCCCCTTGCTCGACCAGGTAATCCAAGGCTGTGCGTGATAAGCCGCGTGACCAGTTCGCACTATCTGAGCGACTGCTGCAATCGAGAGCCGTTCTTCGTAACTAATATTGTGATCAGGAATAACGAATCTGACTCTCGTCTTGCTTTCGATGATTTGCAACTCCTCAAGCATCGACGCAAAGCGTTTGTCTTCACCTTCAAACGTTCCCGACGGCAAGTCGCCGCGCGCTATGGGCAAGTAGGCTCCGGTTATAGGTTGCCGTCCACTTACGACAAACTCACCCCCTTGTGACAGCTCTTTGTTGAAACGGACGCCTTCAACCGCGTCAGCAACACCTAAACCAGAATAATTTAAAACAAAACTAAGGCTCATTTCGTTTCTCGGAGAATTCACTCGTACGTTGAATCGCCACGGCGTCTGTTGTTGTTCACTATTGAACGTAATCTCCCCTTGTTGAGAGGTGCTAACCGAAAAAGGTACATTTTTCAAAGCGACGATTCTTTGGCCGTGTCGCTTTATTTCCAATGTTAGAGGTATAGTTACAGTTCCTCTTACCCTATTAATGAATTCGGTCTTAGCAGAACTGTGTTCGCCAGTTCTGATTCGCACAGGAGAACTGGTTATGGAAAGCGATGAAGCCGCGCCAGCACGAGCACGCCCGCCATTCACGATTTGGTTTGGCGCAAATACGGCTGGTGGCGATCCTGGCAACGCAATTACCGATTGGACTTGGCTGCTCATAAGAAATTCAGTTTAGCAGATAGTGTAATCCTCTGGCATGATTTTGCGAGATTTTCATGATCGATTTGATCCCAATGTGTGTGTGCGGACTACAAGAAATGGTGCCCCCGGCGCGATTCCAACGCGCGACCTTCCGCTTAGGAGTCGGTTTCACGAACCTTTTGTTTTCAACAGTTACGAAAAAGCTTAACAAAAACGCGCGTGCATGCGTTGCATATTGTGCTTGATGTGCCCAATTTGTAAAGAATTGCGGGACAAGTGCGGGACAAACTTGGACCAAGCGCAACATTACTGAAAGTTAACAAAAATCTCTCATCGCCATTCCTCCTTTTGCTTCTGCGCTTACAGCACGCGCGCAAACGCCGGCCCCGAGCGGTCCTACTCTCTCGGACCATATTGCCCGGCTTAGCATCAAGGCATCTCAACTGCTTCCCTATATCCAGAGCGAAGTGCTCAGCCACATACAGGATTGGGTCCACGGTATTGCGGTCGCAGTTGCAGTACTGGTCCTGCTCTTTAGCTTTCTGCGTCTTTGGCGCAAAAATGCAGGCGGCGGCAATTCAAACCTCATCTTCTTCTTTCTCCGATCACTTTTCTTCTTTGGCCTGGTAGGTTCCAGCGTCCCGCTCATTGGGCAAATGGCGGCAACTGGGAGAGAGATTGCCGAGGGCAATGAAATGAGCGGTACTGCCGGCCGCGCACTGCTGTTCGAGTTCTACAAGGCGCAACGTGATAGCTTCAATGAATCATATGAAAAGCTCGTGATGGGCACGTTTACGGTGCAGGTTGACGGACGTGATTTTACAGTTCAGCCCAGCAGTGATACCGCGGGCACGTTTCTCGGCGTACTTTATGACAGCGAGGGCACAATCAAGGATCTCGATAAGAAGCTCAACGATTCTTCCTACACATTACCTACTCTCTTCAATCTGCTAAACGCATCTCGCACCATTCTCGAAGCTGGCGATTTCTGGCTGCTGATCTTAGGTGCAGTCCTCGTTCTCATCTTCAAGGCGGCGGCCCCCTTAATGATGGCAGTTGCAATCGATCAGAAGCTCGCGCATAAGGTCACCTATCCGTTCGCCTGGGGCGCAGGCGTGTTGACATTGATTTGGCCCGCCGTGAGCTACTTCATTCGCGCCCTCGCTTACCTCTTTGGCAACATGGCGATGGCACTTGGAGATTCCGAGCCGCTGTACAACTGGGATTACGCGACGATGTACGCGATTAAGAGCAACTTCGCCTCGCCCGTGTACGTCGTCGCGATCGCCACGTTCATGATGACGATCGCGGGCGGCTGTTTGTGGATCTCGCCATATCTCGCGTACCGTTTCTCGATGGGTCAGGTTTATGAAGGGGTGTCGGCGGCGATGTCACAGTTTGCAGCGATGGTCATTAGCACCGGCGTCGAAGTTTACAGTGCGACTGCCGGAGCGTCGATAAATCAGTTGGCCCAAAACACCCAAGCACAGGCTTCGTACGACGCACAAACTACCGAGGCTCGTGCGAGTCGTGACTCCGGCATGCTGCGTAATCAGGCTGCATTCATTTCCGGCAGATCTCAAGCGCTTTCGTCGGCACAGGCTAGTGCAGGCGCAGCTGTGGCCGCGGGTCGAGCTGGCGTTAGTCAGGCCTATACGATGTTTGGCAGCGCGAATCGCGGTGTCGCCGGCTATAACGAGCAAATGGCCCAAATAAGTACTCAGCGCGGTATTAGAGATAACAACATCCAGAGCACGCGTCAGGCGAGTGAAACCAATACGGATTCACAAGTCGCGCGCAAGCAGGAATGGTCCAGAGGGTTAGGTAATATACCGTTGTTAGGTGGTCCTATGGATCTGGTCCGTGAGGAATACTCCGGAATCGCATCCTACGCTTCGGATGGGAAGTATGGTGCGATGCCGCTCACGTTGCATCAGCGTGGGTACGACGCTGCACGGATTGAGTATACGAGTGGAGTCAACGCGAACGCATCACAAAGTTTCACTGAAAGTCAGAAAATCGAACGTCAGACTGGGGACCGCATGGGCGCTATCGCGACCCAGCAAGGTAGAGAAGCTTCTGGATCTGCTTACGCCGCCGCCGGCACATCGATCGCCGGTCATCAAGCTGCTCTCGGAATCAACAACCAGGCTATTCAAATTGATTTTAGTGGAAGGATGACTAACGCCAATATTCTTCAAAACGCCGCGGGTGAGTCCGCCAACCTTCAGGCGATATCCACGGTTATTAGTCGTTTGGGCAGCAAGTTAGCGCAAGAAATAGAAAAGGGTTTGGAAATGCGTTACTAAGTGTCAGATCAACCCAGTACAATACATTAGAGCAACTGGCCCTTAACCAATGGGTCGCAGGTTGAAAGTTCCGTGCTGCCGTCTGTGTGCCAACTCATCGATTATCGCGAAAATAGCAATAGCAAAAGCCTCTGGCCTAGCTCAATCTTACTTATTGGGTTTGTCAAAGCCAAAGCAAAACAGAAGATTTGCATCAGTTGAGTAGAAGGCGTATTCACCGGGTTCTAGACCTTTATGCAGCGTTATCTTAAATGAGAATTGTCCATATTTTTCGATATCGAAGTCCCTGCCCTAAGCGGCCTGACTGATGCGCTAGAACTGAAGACTCCGGCAGATGCTTCGCTAACGACAATGCGGCGATTATCCTTCTTGGCCTCAAAGGTCAAAAGTCGAATTCGTAAATTTAGGGTCTCGATCACGATTTGCTAACCGAACAATGAAGACCGCAGTTTGACCAGCAGCAAAACGTATTGGTGACCTCCCGCCGGAAATCACGTAATAACCCTTTGCCGAGGATGTAAATATGTTGGCTTTCGATCTTATTTGGGGAGTACGCTGCTCCAGTTCAATCATTTTGTTGTCGGACAACGCGTAGAAAGGACCAGCATATTCAGGCTCACAAACCTGGAAACATAGAAGTAGCAGTAGAACGATGGTCATACTGTAACGCGGTCGGCAAAATACGTTCCTGAATGGAAAGGTCCTTATGCTCAATGCACTGCCTTCCAGTGCTCACTGGCGAGCAGTTGTTGCAAAAATCGAGAAAGGGCGAGCATCCGCGAAAATGACTTCGGGCGCGCCCTAGCCCCTCATTCAATAGCATTCCTTGCTAGTCTATAATCCTCAGTGTCTCTCAGTATAGCCGTGTGTTATTGAGTTTGGCACAGTCCCGTGCAAGCCGTTGCGCGTAAGTGACGCTTTCGATCCTATATTCCTGCCGAAAGTAGAGATTGCCGGATGGCTAAGATCTTCGGTTTTTGCTCCGAGAACAAAAGCCGCCAAAGTATTCGACAACTTTCGGAGAAAGGCGGCTCTTTTTGAATGGATAATAGCGTTATCCTTCTAGCTCCGTGGTCGGTTCGAGACGTTCTCACGAGCACGGTTACACAATGGTTCGTTACTCTCGTGCTTGCTGCCTTCGCGTTCAGTGGGAGGCTCAGCGTGAGACTGACCAACTTGTTTCTCGCTTTGGCTGCCGCCGGGCGCAAATGCTTTTTATCATACATACTTTAACCGTGATTCCGCATACTTCGCGCGTTGGTGATGGCAACTTGGAATGTACATACGGATGCTTTTGTCGTCCTAACCCGTGAACAGGATCACGGTGAGTCACGGAAATGACATTGGGGTGCTAACAGATGCTCAGCAGCAGTCTAATGAATAGAACCCCGCGACTCTAGAGTCGCTCGAATCTCATTCGTAACTCAGCGAGCGCGAGAGGCGTGATTAGAACAGGCGTAGTACGCGGTGTCGTTGACATTTAGAGCTGAGACGGCCTGATCGTCCGAACACCAAGAGTCAGGGCGCTAACCACAACACCGTCTTGCGTCGTGTAGCTGAGTACGGTGACAGCGCCATCACATACGAAGTTCGATATTGATCTTGCCGCGGCTGATTTCCATCGTCGCGGAATCGTAGGCGAACTCTTGGACGGGTAGCGACTGCCGTACTGCCGTTTCCAGAATGCTCTGCATCTGGGCGCTCTTGGTCCAGACCTCAACCTTCTTCCCTTGATCGAAGACGGTGGCCCGGCAGTAGTTATCCTTCTCATCGACGGACAGGGCGAATACGTACCCCTGCTTCTCTTTCACGTTGACCCGTAGCGTTACTGACGTCAGCTTCTTCGGGGTGTCCTCAATGTACTCGACGGTGACTTGGCCCTTCAGGCTGAGGGCAACGAGCAGGATGCTCTCGATGCAATCGTTCTTTGTCTGAGCTATCAGCGCATCCGTAGGGCTCTTGTCTTGCAGGATCACCTGAGTCCAGTCCACGTTCTTGATAAAGTCGATGTCGCGGGGCACTCCGGTGAACTTGCGAGCGGGCGGCTGCTTGACTTGCGCGGCACCGTCACATCGTGCACCGATGGTAAGCACCGTACCAAACGCGAGAACAAGGATGAGGAACTTCACAATCGGATACATGGGCACCTCCTCCCAGACACTACAGATTCCCAGACACTACATATCCGTCTTTGGTCGAAGAGCAAACCTCGTGAGCGGCGGTCTATCACCGCTCGCAATCAAAATAAATAATGCCTTCGGGCCGCACAGCGACTTGTAGCTAACGTTTTTTACGTCCCCTTATATGGTCCACAGGCGGTACGTCGGTTATCGCAACGCACACGAAATCCTTCCCGCTTAACACAATGTCAGCGGGAGCTCCACCGTGGTTTGTTACGGTTAGCGTTTTAAGAACATCCTGCCTTGTGTTGTCAGGCGTTGGGACGTCTAGCTTGGCCGTTATCCAGGGTGATTCCACTTGATCATAAAATAAACGAACCTCGGAACCAGGGTCTCCGCCGGGCCTCGATGTCAGCTCACCCTTAATGACGGAAGGTACCTTGACCCAAAAACTGCTGTAAAAGAAGGGCGTCCCAATAAGGGGGACTCGCCTCGGCAGTAGAGGATTCGAAATGCAAGTATCTCCTCTGCTTTGAAAAGTCGGCTTGGCATTCTCGGCGAGTAGCTGTGTCGTTCGCTTACCACACCGTTCTGCCGAGGCAAAGAATACGCTCTCAGCCACCTCCGGTTGAAAATTGTATGGAGGCAAACCTCGTTGAAGACCGAAACGCAAATCAAAGATGGCCTCCTGTTGCCTCGGATTGAAATCGGTATAGGGAATCTTCAAGCAATGCTCATCTCCGTTTTTGCACGCAGCCTCGCAGCTAAACGGAGGTAAACCCGGGTTGGCAGGAGCCGTTGGCGTTTTGCATGTTGAATCGTCGGTGAAGCACGCCTTCGGGACAGAGTACGTGATAAACCTCGTACAGATATTCGGAGAATCAATCAAGTTCGTCCAGGGGCAGTCGGGTAATTGTTGTGATGCATTGGGTTCTATGCGCACCAACAACGGGCTCTGGGCAGTCCAAAAATCAATGCCCCTACCGCTCTCGAAATGTGCTTTGTCGGGAATGATTACAGCAATCACCGCCCTCTGCGGATTGATGTTCCTGGCCACGGTTTTCCGTTTGGGAAAAACTCCTTCGAAGCAGCAAGCGTCTCCCGTATCATCCAAAACAACGCAGTTCACTGCGGGGTCGCAAGGCACAGGTGGGTCTGCCCCCCCTTCAGGGCATCCCAACAAGAAGACGACCTGAGTCAAAATAAAGACGCTAAGTAGGGTCCTCATGCAATTCTCCCCCTTCTGGAACGACTGTTGGATTGCACTTAGGGTTGAGGAAGCGAATGAAGTAAACAGGGTGAGCGCTTCTCAATCCTCCCCAGATCGCTGTCGATAATGATTAGGTTTTAGTTAATGCGTGAACCGCCTTGATTGACGGTATATTATTACCTTTTTCGGAAATGTAAAGCCGTGATTAATGCCCATCAACACGGGCTGAACAGCATCGAAAGCTTTCCAGCTATGGCTTCCTCAGTGGGCGTGCAGCCGTCTTGGGGAAAGTGAGTTTCCGAAGTGGGATGTTCTTCGAAACCATGTACGCCCTCAAACGGCGAAGCGGTTCATCAACTATCGGTACGCTTTTTTCCTCCGGAATGGCCGCGGCCAATCCTTAAAGTGTTTGGAGTGCATCGTCAATTTTCTTACTCACTGCCCAGTATCTCTACAGGCCAAGGTCCCAAATTGCTTAGTTCTTTGAGAATGTACTGCTCCAGCACTGTAGCAACTTCGGCTATCGAATAGGGTCCGGTACTATCCAGATGCTTGGCTAGCATCCGTTACCTGCCTACTACTAAACCACCGTAAAGACCAGATTCGCGAAGCTCTGCGATGCTTCTAGCAAGGGCCTCCGAATACCGAAGGCCTTTCCATTCAAATCTGCAAATTGCGGACGGATACTCTTAAGGTCGTGAGCCTGGTATTAGAAGGGCCTGAACTTTGTCACCTTGATTCTGCGCGTAAACTGCGTACGGCCACATAGGCAACTGACCGTCCGTAGACGTTTCCCACCAGCTGAGGTTTTCGTGACCCGCGTCCGCGTAGATGTCCTCGGTAAACACGCTATAAATTATTGACCGCGTCGGAACTCTCATTTTGGGGTGCAATAGCCCTCCAAAATCTTCGCCTCCCGAGCTTGGTGTAATGCTCATTATTCTCAGTTTCGGTTTCGGTTTCACTACAAAACCCAAACTAGGTTGTTTGAGCTCTTCCTTTTCTCGCGCCTTATACTCAAGGCTCGCCTCAATGAAAACGCACGGTGTCGGCCAACTTCTTGTGATTCCCAAAATCGAAGCATAAACACTTGATTCCGGGCAAAGGATCGTGCGTACATCTGCGATCTTATCAAATGAGATTGGTCCCTTTGCATGACGGCGAATAAGATCCGGCAAGTAACCGATGTGCCCAGCGATTTGTTCCATCAGTGCCTCCTCGGGATCCGCTTTAGCGACCACAGAATGCGTACGGCAGAACTTGAAGCGGCGCTGGTCAGTCAATGTAAGCAAATGAGCTAATTCGTGCCATTTCGAATAGTACGATCGAAAACCTTTTTGCCCACGGCAATCTATTATGGAAATGAATGGGCGCTCACCAATCTTCGGACTTAGGAGCGAATCACTGTTTGCAGATTGGCTCCTATCCGCGTTACACCGCTAACCGTCCTTTACATGACTTGGACGTTCTTTACATTAACGGCCCTAGGCCCGGGGTTGTTCCAAACCCAGGCGGCCTATTGAATGCGTTGAAGGATAAGATCGATAAAGAGTTCAAGAATCCCACTCAACTCAAGATTATGATTTCGGTTCAGACGCACTCGATAACAATTGCGTTCCTTGATGGCGACGAACAAGTCTTTGCAATCGATGTCGTGCCTGCGTATCCGGTTGGACGAAACGAGTTCGGCGATGATACGTACATGGTGCCCGAGCTAATCCGGCAACGTCGCATGAAGCGTCAAAAATTCTACGAGGAACTCTCGCGCTCGAATCGCGTGATGGGATGGATCAGTTCTGATCCGCGTGGTTTCATTGAGGTAGCCCGACAGGTGAACCTCGCCAACAATGACTTTCGGAAATCAGCGAAGTTCGTCAAGGCTTGGAAGCGGGCATGCAAAGAACTTAATGACATGTTCAAGCTCAAGTCTTTCCATATGGAGCAAATCATCACGGCATATTTTCAGCGGAATCTTCAACTAGACATCTATGATGCGGTGTTTCAGTTTTTCCGCGACTTGCCAAAACTGATTGAGCGAGCACAAATCCCGGATCGAGCAGACAACAGCATAAACATCGATCACTATGTCGATGATCTCACTGATGCAGAAAAGCGACTGATCATCCAGGCACGGAATACGTTTCTGTCTAAGTTGGAAAACTTCAACGAAGGTTCTGATGTAAAGGATCTCATTGAAGCTGGATTTGCGGTGCAACCTGTTAACACCTCGGGTCCGGCGATAATCACGAGGACGCCCGTCATTACTAGCGTCACGCCACGCTCTCCCTACGCTGCGAATCATGCTGTCACGCGAAGATAGCGTGTGGCTGGCAAGAGAGTACCCGGAACTAACACCCGTACCGCATGAAGTTAAGGGGCTACTCAAGTTCACCGACGCTTACCACGAAGAAAGCGGGCGTTTCTTTATACTTAACGACGAGCCGGCTCATGACGAAATAGGCACGGTGTTGAGCGGCGCGTTCGAGATTAAAATTCGCGGACGACTCGGCTTCGAAGCGACAAGCTTGCCAAAGGTTTTCGTCGCCGGCGTACCACACACACTCGATCGCCACTTCTATCAGAATGATTTCAGTGCCTGTCTCTGCAGCCCTCTCCAACACCAAGATTTTTTAGTACCCGAATTTAACTTCAGAAGGTTTTTTAACGAGCTCGTGGGTTCCGTTCTTGTATGGCCAAGTCTTCCTTTCTACGTATGGGAAATGGCCGTGGGGGGAGTTTGCGCACGGTGCCACGGGAATACTCGAGGCTTATGCGTCAAGTACCGGGCGAGGCAAGACGCAGAGATGCATCGGTTTCCTCGCGCAGGATCACAACTGGCCCCGAATCAAATCAGTGTTACTACAGGAGACCGAAGTAGACGCCAATCTACAATGTCTCTGTACAAGTGGACAAACCATAGAGCGTTGTCATCCTCAAGCGTTGCAGGGAGCACGTTTGCTGCAGAACGATCTCAAATTTTGGCCGGTCGCTTTACCGTAAGATCATTTCTCTTTTAGTTGTAGATGAGGCTGTTTAGTAAGACGTCAATGATGTACTAGGCTTAAGGACGTCGCCGATGCAGAATTCAAGGATTGGTCACGATGCGCAAGCGATTCGACCTACGTTTGCGAATGATAAGCAGGCACAAACAGTTCTTGGTTTGGGGCTCGCTAAAAAACAGAAGCAGAAGTTTGCGGATCAAAGTGGACATTTGTTAGCCAACCATTCAGCGTTGGGCACGAGTTTCCCAATACACCGTTTAAAGCTAACTTCGGTAGCCGCCAACCAATAATCAAGGCACTTCGGGGATTGCTACCGCGCAAAGACGGTCACCTCTACACGATCATAGTGAGTGCCACTGACCAAGCCGGAAATTCGAGCTCGGCAACAACGACGCTGAGAGATCAACTGAAGCTACGCCGAGGCGTGAGCGATTTGCGTTTCGGCAACCCGTGATGGTAGATTTCGGCCCCAACGAAATCCACATCAAACGTCATGATCTTGTTGCTGAAGATTCGGAGGAATTGAGATGAATCTCTCAGATGTAGACACTTCAAAGTCCAGTTATCAGGCTCGCAGTATAGAGGAAGCGGTTGAAATTGTGTATGAGCTCAAGTCGAGGGGAGGATTCGACTGGTTTGGAGGACAAGTTGTGTGAAGAGTGGAAACCCGTTTCATCTCTCTTTCGCCATACGAGCGAGTGGCGATCGAGCTGCCTTTGAGAAGGTGGTGCGACGCGCCATGATGTTCACTAACTGTGGCAAACAAATTTTCGGCCAACACATTTTTTGAAAGCCGAGCAGCCTTCCCCGACTCCATTGTTGAAGGCCAAAGGGATCATCGGTAGGTGCTGCTTCAACAGCTCCTAACATTTTAGGGATGCTAACTGGCCAATACATGGCCAAAAACAACTCTACATGGCCAAAATAACTCGACCAGAAAAAATCTTGACGTCATAACTCCGTGATGTTCAAATCGCCCGGAACTCAGGACTTCTCAGATCAGCCGTCATAACAACGGTCAGACTAGCGCTCGGACACCTGCAATAAATCAACTTGAAATGAATTTTGGTATTTCCGCATTTACCAGTGGAATGCTCGATCAAAACCAAGCTCAGTTTCAGAACTGCGCAGATTGGAGCTATTTATGCCTAACTTCACCGGATTACTTTCAATCATCGGAAGTCAGTCAAATCTGAACAGCGGTCCGACAAATTTTCTACTTATAATGGCAGGGATTTCTGATCCTGCCCAAGCGACGTTTGCCGCGACTCAGTTTCTCGTCAAGACAAAGAACCTGCACTCGGGACAAATGATCAATGTGACCGGAAACACCGGGACAACTGGTAGCGTCAACATTATTGCTATGACGAATGCATCGGCGGCAGCTCCTTCACCCATGGCTTTCACCGCTGGCATTGCACCAATGGTCGGAAGCGGAGCAAAGAAGAAAAGCAAGAAGACGGCTAAGAAGCCAGGAAAGCAAGGCGCGAAGAAGGCTGCCAAAAGAGGCAAGAAGAAGTCCAGTAAAAAATAGCATCTGCCAGTTTTAATATCAGTAGCGGTTTACTCTAATTCAGACATTCGAGGGATAACTATGAGGACTCATCTTTCATGGCAACGTTGTGTCATCTCTTTGCTGCTAATTGTTTCCTTCGTTGTACCGACAACTCTGGTGCGAGCTCAGGAGAGAAGAAGGCCAACACCGGAACAGGTTCAGGAAGCGCAGAGAATTCAAGAGCGAACCGGCAACGGGATCTTCGTCGATACTCCGAAGGTTTACGACGATAGCTCCTTGCAATTGATGTTGAATCAGGCACGTGCCCGTCTGGCCGCAATTCAAGCCATAGACCAAAGTGGCTTGTTGAGTCGAATTGGAGCAGTGACCGGAGCCAGCCTTACACAGTCGTCACTCGGGATTAGTGTCGCGGGGCCGCCGATACCTGGTTCAGTGGTCACTAATAACTCACCGACGGGCTCGACCACAGTAAACACCGCGAGCGGTGGCTCAACCAGCACAACTACCAACCTACCGGTACAAGGCACTGTTACTACTAACCCGCAACAAAACCCGATTCTGCCGACGGCTCCTGCAAACGGAGGTCTGACTGTTCCGGCTGGCTCGATATCCGCGTTAGACGCACTCAATGAGCAGATGCAGCTCACGTATGAGATTGCTAATCTCCAGCTTCTCTTGGAGGGTTCGCTCAACGATCGCTACGTGAAAGGAATGCGTTTCATCAAGCCGCGAACTACACTCGGTTTTCCAATCACCATCTCGCCACAAAGGCGTTACAAAGACGCCGTTGCCGTTATTGAAGTGGAAGTGCAAAACCCGGAATTCAACAACCTGAATCGTGACGATCGTCCGGCAATCACAGCTTTGTTGCCGCGCGAAAAAACCTACAACGTTGCAGCGTTGACCGATCACATGACATCGATCGGTGGCGGATTGGTAACCAGTGTGGTCAACGGCGGATTCTCGTTTCTTCGTGGCCACAAGAGTTACTACGTAGTTCAGGACCAGGACACACTGGCAGTGATGCGCGAGCCTTCGGCTACAGATCGCGCCGCGTTTGCGTGGGAGTTCCGACCAGTGCTCGGTCAACCGTTTGTCCGTGCTGGATTGAAACAAACATTCGTTCAACTCGCCGCGCCGCTTTTAGCCAACTCGGGTTGTTTCGGCAAACTGGCAGTCAATACGTATTGGCGCAAGGTCGACCGGAAGACAGGAGTGTTAAAGGAGGTGATTCCAGAATCGATCAACCATGCGTATCTCGATACAATACCCGCCTTCAATATTTCTCCAACCATCAAAGACGTTACTTTTGACGACCTCGGTTCGGGACAATTACGCGTAAGCGTTCTGGGAAGCTTTTTAGGTGGAACTTATGTTCGAGTGGGAAACAATTTGTTCCGCGAGGGTTCTCCAGGTTTTACATCTGAGCTTTCTCAGATTCGATTTGTCACGGGTGCCGCCGACATAGCCAAATACAAGGCCTTTCTTGTTTCGAGAGACGGCACTGAAACTGAGATTGTGAATCCCTTAGGCGCGTCTCCGCCGCCGGTGCTGGCGGCAAATTGCGTGGAAACACCTACCTCTAACGAAGGATTCAGACTACAGCGTTTGAATCTCGAAGCGGCAATAGCTGCCGGCAGCTCCGCATCGTTCACGTTTAGAGTCTCTGAGGCTGCCGGC
>DASUYO010000014.1:0-15813 GCA_036377375.1 Pyrinomonadaceae bacterium | reverse complement strand
TCCGAGTAAAGAAATATTAGACGCAGATTCACGCAGATAAACGCAGATCTTAAATCTGCGTTTATCTGCGTGAATCTGCGTCTAATATTCTTCTGAGCCACCCTGAGAGCCATCTCAGGGCTGTTCGAAAAAAGCCGTGCTGCGGAGGTGGCTCACCCACCGCCGTCTTTGCTTCTGCTGCCAGACTCGTGAAGAACTGCGCCGCCATCATCTTCGCAGTTCCCTGTATCATGCGCTGGCCCACGCTTGCGATCGTACCGCCGACCTGAACGTCGCCCGCATAGGTCACCTTTGTGCCGCTCTCTGCTTCTTGGAGATCGAGATCGCCCGAGCCTTTAAGAAATCCCGGCGTGCCTTTGCCATCGACAACGATGCGAAGGTGTTGAGGCTCTCGCAAATCCTCGAGTCGCGCCGTCCCGTTGAAGATTCCCTTGATCGAACCCACTCCAGCTCTGATCGTCGCCGCAAAAGTGTTCTCGCCGGTTTTCTCGAGCCGTTCGCAGCCTGGGATGCAGCGCTGCAACACCTCGGGATCGGTGAGGCATTGATAGACGCGTGCTCGCGATGCGTCGAGTTGATGAGTGCCTTCCAGTTTCACTGGACGCGAGCCTTCGCAGCCTGAATGGCCCTGCGCGTGTGCACCTGTGCGAGGTGACAGCGATAGTCGCTCGAAGCATAGAGGTCTGCGTTCGGATCGATGCCATCACAAACGTGCGTGACTGCGCTCGCGAGTGTGTTGTCGTCCAGGGTTGTTCCAGTGAGCGCTGCTTCGACTGCTTTCGCGCGGTAAGCTTTAACGCCAACGCCAGTCACTCCGATACCAGCCGACTGACACGCGCCGCTTCCATCCAAAGTGAGGTGAGCAGCAATCCCGACAACTGCGAAACCGGAAGCCGGATGAGGCACCTTTTGATAAGCCTGACCAAAACGTCCCAGAGGTTTTTTGATGCGAACTTCGCGCAGTATCTCGCCGGGCTGAAGATCCGTTGTCAATAGATCGACAAAGAAGTTCTCAGCTTTGACACTTCGCTCGCCGTTTGGTCCAACTAAAACAAGTTCGCCATCGAGCGCGAGGACTGCGGCAGGCCAATCACCGGCCGGATCCGAATGCGCCAAGCTGCCGCCAATCGTTCCTTTGTTGCGCACCTGGACGTCGCCAATGCTCTTCGCACACGCGGGCAGCAGCGGACAGATCCTTTTCAGGAGGTCCGAAGATTCTAATTGGTAGTGCGTCGTAGTTGCGCCAATCAGAATCTGATCGCCTTCTTCGCGAATGTACGCCAGCGATTTGATGCGCGCGATGTCTACGAGCAACTGCGGCTGCGCCAGACGCAATTTCATGGCGGGAATCAGACTGTGGCCACCGGCGAGAACCTTCGCGCCATCGAGATCGCTCGCAAGCAATGCGACTGCCTCATCGAGTGTCGCTGGAGCCTTGTAATCGAATTGGGCTGGAATCATGATCTGCTCCTCTGATCCGTATTAATCTGCCTTCTAAAATCCGTATTATCCGCGGTTGATGATGCGCCAAACATTCTCCGGCTTGATCGGCATATCAAGATGCTTCACGCCAAACGGCGCCAGTGCATCGACGATTGCGCCGACGATCGCGGGCGTCGCGCCGATTGTTCCGGCTTCACCGACACCCTTGACGCCGAGTGGATTGACCGGCGATGGAGTCTCCGTGCGATCCAACTCGAAATCCGGAATGTGTGAAGCACGCGGCAGCGCGTAGTCCATTAAAGTTCCAGTGACCAATTGTCCGTTTTCATCGTAGACCAACTCTTCAAACATCGCCTGCCCGATCGATTGCACGATGCCGCCGTGAACCTGTCCGTCGACGAGCATCGGATTGATCACCTTGCCGCAATCATCGACGGCGACGTAGCGCCGAAACGCGATATCGCCAGTCTCTCGATCGACTTCGACAACACAGATGTGCGTACCAAACGGGAACGTGAAATTCTTCGGCTCGAAGAAGTAAGTTGCAGACAAGCCCGGCTCAGTGTCCGGCGGAAGTTCTTTCGCAAGGTGTGCGGCGAGTGCGACTTCCTGAAGCGTCATGCTCGACTTGCCCTCCGTCTCAGGCTCGGGCAGCGCGCCGGCGGGTCCTTCACCCACTGGGTAAACCGGCTCCGACGTACCCGTGGTGCTCGCCGCGGCGGCCCTTTGCACCGAATACTTCCCACCTTCAAACGAAACGCGCGACGTATCTGACTGAAGGATGTGAGTCGCGATCTTGTGCGCCTTCTCCTTCAGCTTTTGAATCGCGACGAACACTGCGGTGCCGCCCACCGCCGTCGCGCGACTGCCAAACGTGCCGATGCCGTATTGCACGACGCCGGTATCGCCGTGGATGACAGTCACGTCGTTGATATTGACCCCGAGCTCATCAGCAGCGATCTGCGCGAACGACGTTTCCTGTCCCTGGCCGTGTGGTGATGCGCCGGTGAGGATAGTTACTTTTCCCGTCGGCTCGATACGAACCGTCGCACTCTCCCAGCCGCCGGCCGGCATCGCCTGCGATGGACCAAGCGCGCAAATCTCGACGTAAGTCGAAACACCAATACCGATCAAGCGACCTTCTTCGCGCGCCTTTCTCTGCTCCTCACGGAGTTCTGCGTAGCCAACGATTTGCTGCGCCTTATCGAGTGCAGCTTCATAGTTGCCGCTGTCGTAATCGAGACCGGTTGCCGTGTGGAAAGGAAACTCATCTGGCTTGGGGAAGTTTTTGCGACGCACTTCCGCGGGGTCGACGTTCAGCTCCGCCGCGACGAGATCGAGCGCACGCTCGACGATGTAAGTTGCTTCGGGCCGTCCGGCGCCACGATAAGCGTCTGTGGCCATCTTGTTAGTGAAGCAACCGGTGATATTGATCTGAATCGCAGGAATCTTGTAAGCGCCCGAGAGCATCAGGCCGGTCAGAGTGGGAATCGCCGGCGTGAGCAGTTGGTGATATGCGCCGAGATCTGCAAAGACGTTGTAACGCAGACCAAGCAGCGTTCCATCGTTCTTGAAAGCGACTTCGATATCGCCGACCTGACCGCGTCCGTGAATCGTGGCCTGAATGTTTTCGCGACGTGTTTCGATCCACTTGACTGGCTTGCCAAGCTGCATCGAGATCCAGCCGAGCAACGCCTCCTCTGCGTAAACATTTAATTTGGATCCAAAGCCGCCGCCGACTTCCGGCGTAATCACGCGCAGCTTGTTTTCCGGGATTCCGATCATCAGTGCGACCTGCGTGCGCATGAGGTGCGGGATCTGAGTTGAGGACCAGAGCGTCAGCTCTTCTTCGCCGGGAAAGTAACGCGCCAGCACGCCGCGTGGCTCCATTGCAATGGGCGCGAGTCGATTGTGCAGCACGCGTTGTTTCAGCGTGCGCTCGGCGCCGGAAAAAGTGGCGTCGATATCGCCTTCGCCGGCGGTCAGCTTGTAAGCAATGTTGTCGCCGAAAGACTCATGAATTACCGGACCACCACTGGCTGCTTGTTCAACGTCAGTGACTATGGGCAGCTCATCGTAATCGACCATCACCAGATCGACGGCGTCACGTGCTGCATAACGATCCGTCGCGACGATTGCGGCGATCGGGTGGCCCACGAAATAAACTTTGTTTGTTGCGAGCACGCGATGATCGGGAACTTTCAATTCAGGCAGCGCGCTGGCGCACGGCACCGCGCCGATTTTTTGAGCGACATCCTGACCCGTATAAACGGCAACAACGCCGGGCGCTGCGAGTGCAGCGGAAGTGTCGATGTTGTTGATCTTCGCATGTGCATAGATCGAGCGCACAAACGCGACATGAAGCGTGCCCGGCAGGGAGATGTCGTCGACGTAATGTGCGAGGCCTTTGATGAGCCGCGGATCCTCTGTGCGCTTTACTCGTTTGCCGATGTAGTTGTCAGTCATGCTTGCCCCGCTTTCTTCGCCGCGTATTGCACCGCTTCGATGATGTGCTGGTAGCCAGTGCAGCGACACAGATTGCCCTCCAGCCCGTGGCAGATCTCTTCACGTGAGGGATCTGCATTGCGGTCGAGCAACTGCGCCGCCGCCACGATCATGCCGGGTGTGCAATAGCCGCACTGCAATCCATGTCTTTCCCAGAAGCCTTCCTGAACCGGATGCAACTCTCCGTTTTTCGCCAGCCCCTCGATCGTGGTTATCGAAGAGCCGTCTGCCTGCACGGCAAACACCGTGCACGATTTCACGGCTTGTCCGTCGAGCATCACCGTACACGCGCCGCAAAGCGACGTTTCACAGCCAACGTGCGTGCCTGTCAGTCCAAGGACGTCGCGTAAATAATGGACGAGTAGCATGCGTGGCTCGACCTCATCCGTATGAGAGACACCATTCACGCTCAGATTGATAGCTTGTTTCATAGCTACCTCGCTTGAATTTTAAGTTGTAGGAGAATTATCTGCCGCGAACTTCTATGCCACTTTGCAGCGAAAGTCAATACGCTCAGACAGTCGCTTTGTGAATCCGGCGCTTCAGGCGGTGAATGCTCCGGCGGACGACTTTGAGCTGTGCATGATCATGAGCTGCGAGTGCTGCTTCTCTTTGCGTCTTCAACTCGCGAATTCTCGATTTGATCACACTCTTATCGATGCCGATTACCGAGTGGTGCTCGTGTTGAATGCCGAGCGCTTTGGCGAGCGCCACTACCAGGTGCTCCTTATTCAACTGCGTGTAACCTTGAACTGCTTCGTGCTCGCTGCCTTTCGCCATGTCGCGCAGCTCGGAGAGTGTTTTGTGTCTTAGCTGTTCGTATGTCAACTCTGCCATTGGAAACTCCTATTCAGTGCTTTCTTACTTCATTAAAAATTTGATCGAGATGAAACCGCAGGTGGTCCACGTAGTCGCGGATCAGGTATTCGAGCGTAGCCGGCTCATTCTTATCGACAAGCTTAAAGGCGATTTCATCCAGTGTGTGTGACGAGCGTGGCTTTGTCAGATCATCTTCTGGTATCACTGAGACTACATGCAGCAGATGCTGGTTATAAGAGCTCCAGAGCTGGAGCACATCACGCCACGACTCGTCGTGATATCGTTGTGAGCTGATCCACTCGTCCTGATCATAGCCCGGAAAGACAAGATCCTCGGTGAACTGCGCACGCACAAAACGCTGATGATTGTTGGCGGCGGAGTCGATTAAATGTCCGAGAACCTCGATTGGAGCCCAGTCGTCTGGGGAGTTCTTTTTGCGGCTTTGCTCGTCGGAAATCTCGTGCAGCCGTGCAGTGGCGGTGACGAGGGTCTTACGAAAGTCGTCGAGGAACTGACTATAGCTGTTAGGGGTGGACATGGAAGGGGGATAATAACTTATTCAGCCACGGATTTTCACGGATGATCACGGTTATTTGCCTTACCAGTGATCATCCGTGAAAATCCGTGGCTAAAAGGAACCAATTGACCACGGTCGTCGTTAGGTAAAATCATGCGTTGGTTGAAGCGTCTTTCAAAACTGTTTGCAGTGCTGGCGGTTACGTTGTTCTTACTCGTCGTGACCGGCGCTTCGGATACGTTGCTCTTCTACGGGCGCATCGCAAAGCTCTACATGCAGCCACCGGACACGAAGCTGGCGATGCCGCTGGAGGACGTCTCGAAAAGACAGATTGCAGACACATGGCAGGCACCCAGAGGTGACGGGCGCCGCCACGAAGGCCAGGACATCTTCGCGACGCGCGGCACGCCGATTCTTTCCGCTACCGGCGGATACATTCTAAAAATTGGTGACAACCCACTCGGCGGTCAGACCGTCTCGGTTATCGGTAAAGGCGGTCGCATTTACTACTACGCCCATCTCGACTCTTACGCCAGAAACATCCACGAACGCGATCGCGTTACAACTCGCACGGTACTCGGCTATGTGGGTACAACCGGAAACGCACAAGGCACGCCGCCGCATCTGCACTTCGGCGTCTACACGTCGACCGGCGCGATTAATCCTTTGCCACTACTAACTGATCGCGTCACCCCGACCGTGACGAGCACGCCGAAAAGACAGCGTAATCAACTCTCGGTTTTATAGCCACAAAAGGCACAAGAATCACAAAAGAGATGAATCAGTTTTTGTGACTTTTGTGCCTTTTTGCGGCTAAATCATTTTTGTATCTTTTGTGGCTCGAGAAGATTTGTAGTGTGATCTGTGACGCTGATCGGACGGTCCGTTAATTCTCGTGGCGGAGAGACAACCTGATCGATTTGTTGCGGCTGTTCTCGCTGCGGACGGATTAAGAGTCCGGCGATGATATGGCCGATGCCTGTAGTCGCCGGTAACAAACCAAGCAGCCAGATGACCTTCACTACCGGATCGATCACAAATGGAATCTGGTCAATGATGTTTGGAGGAAGCTTCAACACAAGCGCGGCTGACAGATAGTAAAGGAAGACGGTTAGGCCAACGCCCGAGAACAACGACACCACGCCTTTCGAGATATGATCCTCACGCTTTTCCGCCGGTGTCTTTCTTTTTGGAAACTCAATCAACGCCCGTCGGTGCTTCTGACGTTCCGACTCAGGCGAGATGCGCGCAATCTCCTGGTTCATCTTGTCGAGAGCGCCGGAGACTTCGTCTGAGACGTGCTCGACCTTGAACTCCTTGATCATCTCCTTGATCTTTGGGAGCGGCCCGCGGTCGCTTCGCGCGACGGCTTCACTGAGCGCGACTGCCTTGCCAATCACCTTGAGATTGGCGCCGCAGACACGGCAATACTGCGTCGACTGCGATTCTGTACCGCATTGAGGACAGTACATAATATTTTCCAAACGCGCGCCGCGCTAATTTGGTTCCGTGTTACTCGTAGCTCAGCGCTTCTACCGCGTCCTGACGCGCAGCTCGCAACGCTGGGTAAAGCGCTCCGACGCTGCCACCCAGCAACCCGACGGCCAACGCAATCAATATCCAGCGTGGCTCAATCTCGATCGTCAAGCTCGTCGTGCGTGTAACAACAAGCTGCGCGAGCAACGTCAGCAGCACGCCACAAACAACACCCAAAACGCTGACAATGATCGCCTCCTGCTCGATAACCCACGCAATCGCAGTCTTCGACATACCAAGCGACTTCAGTATCCCGATCTGTCGCGTGCGCTCGGTGACGGTCGTGTACATCGCCAGCAGTATCACGAGGATACTGATCGCCGCGGCCACACCGACGACAACTTTGATGAAGATATTCAACGCCGGAACTCCACTGGCATAAATCTCAGGAAGATCGGCCGTGAAGATCAGTTGATCATCAGGAAAGCGTTCGAGGATGCGCGCCGCAACCTCGTCCTGTTTGGCCGGATCTACGCATGCCACCAGGATCGCTGATGCTTTGTTTTGTGCGCCTTCCTGTTCCTGCATGGTCTTCAGAGGAATCTTGATGCGTCCACCGCCTGGCGGTTCATAAATACCAACGATCTTGAAAGGACGCTGGAAGAGCTCAACTGTGTCGCCAACATTTACCTTGCGACGTTCCTTCCACTCCGGATCGACGATCGCTTCATCACCTGATTGCAGTTTACGTCCCTCGCGAATCGTGATGTGCGCGAGGTTCGCATACTCGTCATACTCAATCCCATCGAGCAATCTCTGACCAAAACCCGAGTCACTTTTATCAAACGTTTGCCCAAGCGCAGTCGCCGCTCGCACGCCCGGAATCGTTGCGAGCTCGGCAGCGTGTGAAGCAGGCAGTTTGAATTGAGATCCGCCTCCGAGACTGATAGAGCCGGAGGCGCGAATCATGAGCTCTGCGCCGATATTTGATTCGCGTCGACCGCGTTCGTGCAGAACGCCGTGAGCGAGGCCGACAGTGAAGATGATGAGCAACACGCCGACACCCGTGCCGAGAATGCTCACTGCGGTGCGAGCGGGCCTATGAGCAATATTTGAAAGTACCAGGCTATCCATAAGACGTTGTAAGCGCGGACTGCGATCCAGGATGCGGCGCCACGCATTGGGCAGCGTGCGCCATGTAAGCACGAGGAGGCCGATAGATGTCCAGCAAACAATCGCCGCCTTGCGCACGAGGGCGAGCGCCAGTCCGGCTGCGGGCGTGAAACCGAGCCCCTTCTGAAGAATCACTTCGGTGCCGCCTTCGTAGACGCCAATTGTGCCGGGAACGAACGCGAAAACAAAGTTGATTACTTTAGTGAGCGACTCGATGATGTAAGCCTGCGCCCACTGCGGTCGAAAGCCGAGCATCTTCAGCGCGAGAAAAACTTCAACCACACTCGCTGCGTGCGCCAGCAGGTTGCAGGCAATCATTAAAAAGAATGCGCCGGGGTGGTGTTTGTAAAAATCGTAAACTTTCAACTCAAGGTGATAGATGTGATGACGTCGCTTGAGTATGACTTTCGGACTGAGTCGTAGCTGGGCCAGTCGATCGATGACCCATGTGAGCAGCATCACGCGACGCTTTGCAGCAATGACTGCGATCAGTATTCCCGATGCTGCCACAGCCGCAATAATCAACAGGACCAGATAGACAGAAGGCGGCAGCGGATACCTCAGGAGCATCACCACCGCGCCACTCAACACAAAGAACACGACGGAGAGGTTGTAGAGCAGGTTATCGACAACGAGTGCCGGAACACCGTAAGTGAGTGGCACTCTTTTTCTCAGCAATGCGACTTTGGTTGCTTCACCGAGTAGTGGTCCTGTGAAAGTCAGGAAACTGATTGCTTCGCCGCCAAGTCTCGCTGCGAAAGCCTGTCGAAAAGTGACGCGCCTGTGCTCGGGGGGCACAGCCGCGCGCATCGAGATCGTGCGTAAGAAGTGACGTAGTCCACTCAGACCGAGAATGATGAAAAAGCCGAAGCCGATGCGGAGCAGCGCGTCGAAAAGAGGTTGGACACCGACGCGGTTGATTACGTAAATAAGCAGGGCCAGGCCGAGAATAAAGGCGAGGGTCTGAAGCCAGATGAGGGATCGGCGCGAGCTGCTGGTGGTGGTTTCCGGCTCTTCTGAGAGTTCTTCGGTTTCACCGGCTGTCCAGTTGTTTGCGAAGTCTTCTCTCGATTCAATCAAGGTGCTGCAATCGCTCCATTGGCTGTCGCCTTTGATACAGCAGGCAACAACTCCTTAACAACACGTCCGGGAAACTTTCTGAATCCCTTGTCCCAGAGCTCCGGTACAGGACTGTTATCATCGCGTAAATTTCCGGTTAATGCCAACAGCGTCGGCACATAACTCAGGCTATCGTAAGGCGCCTCGATATTGAGTGACTGGGGAACGCTGGTCTTTGGTCCACCTGCAACCATGAAGGTGGAGTGGGTCGAGACGCGAAAGAAAGCGCCATGATTCCCGCCTGGATTGAAGCCGCGAACGTCGAAGTTCCAGTGATCGTTTGCGACGATCAGCATGTCAGCTTCGACCAGCTCACGCTTCCGGCGTGCAAACTCCCGCATCAAACGTTCATCCTCGCTAAGACTCGGGTCAGTGCTTGAAAGTTTTTCGATATCGTGACGTGCAAGTTCCTCGTGAAGGCCGATGAGACCATTTGAGTAATGAGTCTTATGCAGTGCTTGCAGCCACTCGGTATCAGTGTGCCATTGGCTGAGCCACCCCGTGCGATCAACTCCGGGCAAATTCAAATTAGGATCTTCGAGGATTTGTAGCGGCAACCCCGGTTGCCAACTTATTTGCTTGAACTGCAAACGTCCATTCGCATCCTGAGTCAAGCCACTAATCGGCAAATAACGAAGACTCAGCTCGCCACCGACGCCATAGCGCGCGAGCAGAAGAGCCTGACGATTTGCACCAGCAGTCACCCAGATCACATCGTCGTCAATGTCTTGATCGCTTATGAGTGGAAGCACCAACTCGCGTGGCAAACGTGTTGCGATAATATCGACGGGCCGGTTTGCTATCCCGCGCTGAACGTTATTTCTTACTGAGACACCTTGCAGCAGCGCAAAATAATCAATGCGAACAAAACTCTGCTCGACGTTCAGCGAGCCGTCTGCATTCACGATGAAACCGTTTGGTCCAGGACCGACGACATAATTTTGAAGCTCGTAGATCGTATTGCGATCGCCCATCGCCATCTTCGGAATGACATCAAGAATCTTTACCTTCGACGGCGAGAACGCTTCTGATGAGATCGAGAGGAGATTCTGGAGCGTGCGTGCGTATTCGGTGTATTCCCGTTGTTCGCGCAGCCAGCGGTCGAGCTGCACGAAGATGCGCCTCGACGCATCATCGAGACCGGCATCCTGTTGTTCTTTAGTGAACTTCTTCGGCTGAGCTTCCCAGAGCTTGCGTTGTTCGACGATTGCGCGATCGAGCGCTCCTAATTCGGCTTGTAATTGCTTGAGATCCTTTTCCCAGTCAGCGCGTCGCCTGTCGATGACTGCGAAGAATTCGTTAGTTACAGCCTTTTCCGTCTCGATTGAAAGGCCTCCGCGCTGTAGCTGCTGCAAAAGAATATGCAGTATGTTGAGATCGCTGTCGCGCAAGTGCAGAGAGGCACGCTCGTTGCCATCGAAGTCAAGCAGCGCCGTTGGGTAGTCTGTGCTCTCGCCTTTCAGATAATAAGTGTCGGGCGTCGTGGTCGTGATCAGCGGCACAAACGGATTCACGCCCTTAATCGAGTAGTCGAGCATCAGGCGACGTTTGGTGATGACGTGATGTCCGCCACCCATGCGACTGCCCAACAGTTTCACCAGATTGTAGCCCTGGCTGTAAACCTTCTCCTCCGTGTTTATGCCGTGATCCGAAATCAGCACCATCGCCGTCTGGTCAGCGAGTGGACTGCTCTGGATCGCGGTCCATACTTGCCCGATGACGGCGTCCATGCGCTTGAGCACGAACAGGTGCGACTGCGCGTCGTTGTTGTGGTGTGCGACGTGATCGAAGTCCTCCATCATCAGGTCGAGATAATGAATCTTCGGATCGTTCAGCTTCGTGACTAATTCCCGGATGAGTTGCTCGGTTATTGCACTCCTCAACTCGAAACCCATGGTCCACTCGTCGAAGAGTTCCTTCGGCGGTTTCATGAATTTGTTCTGCAAGCTGCTCTGGAGTGTCGAGTAGCGCGGGTTTCGCAGCAGTATCGAATAGGTTATGTAACGTTCGTTGTGCGGGTATGCATCCGGAAGCAGCGGCAGGCCAAGCGAATCGAGCACTTCAACGGCAGGCATGTCTATGCGCGAGCCATTAGCGCCCGCCAGGTAAAGCGGGAAGAAGTTGAGATAGTCATAAGAATGCAGTGTATAGCGATCGAATTCGACGTTGCCTTTGATCTGTAGATGCTGGCCGGTTTCGAGCATGGACCAGGAAGGCGCAGACAGGCTCATGCCACGCACGTAAAAATTTGAAAGTCTCGCGCCGCGCTGGTAAAAGATGTGATCGATCCAGGGAAGAAGACTTTTGCCTGATTGCGGATCACGCTGTTTGACGAAGCGATCAACGACATCGTAAGGCAGTCCATCGCATTTAATTACGACGAGACGCTTTGTTTGTGCGGACGCAACGGTGGATATGAAAAGTAAGACGAGAAGCAACCCCGCCAATACGCGAAGTTGAATTGTGAGGCGCATCTTCATCGTCAGGGCTGGCCCGTTACGGCTGGCGCACCGCTGACGGTTGCGGCAATTGGCTGGACTCTTGGCATACTGCGCAAATACTCAGTCGCGAGATCTCTTAACGCTTTATCCACGTCAGTGTTCTGCGAGATTCGCAGCATCTCGTTCTTCGCTTTTGGACTGTGTATTCGCGAAAGACTGTCGAGACACGCGCGCCGAGTTGCATCGTCTTTCGTACGCGCAAAGATCTTTGCCGTTACTGCCACCGCATTTCCGCGAGCTTCAGAGCCATGCTCGGCAATGAAATGCAGCGATCTTTTGACGTCTTCGAGGTTCCATGTGATGTCGATCTCGGCAGTCGATTTCGCGATCTGTTGCAGGAAGTTAGTGTGATACTGGAGCCGGCGTGCGATGTCGAGACGATCCTCCATGTCGTCACTAAGCTCCTCGCGATGCACGTATTTTCCAAAACTCAAAACATTCAAAACGCGGAAAGCAAGCTGCGCTTTTCCGCCGTGCTCCAGAGGCATCATTTCCTCTCGCCGATCATTCTCGAGCTTTGCAGCTAACCCGTTCGGATCTTTTGCAAAGGCGAGCAGCGCGTTGTACTGTGCCTTCGCGATCTTAGCTTCAGCGTCCAGATCATTTTCGAATGGGTTGAGTGAGATCCTCTCGAGCCGACCACTAACTTCAGAGCGAAGCTCAGGCTCCATCGAAGTGTTCAGCGCCAGCAGAAGTTTGAGTTGAGAATATGTATGCAGGCGCGACGGCTGATTGACGTCCATGCCGCGACGCCCAGTCACAAAGTCAAATACTGTGCGACCGAGAAAGAACGGCAAATTTCCGAACTTCGACAAGGAGAAGATGTTTCTCGTGACATCACTCAGCACGCGGCGCGACATCTCGCGCTTTTTGGGATTGTAACTATCGCGAAAGTCGACGAGCAGCATCGGAATCTTCGGGTTGTCGAGACCGTAGAGTCCCAACGGAATCATCTCAACAGCTTCGGCGCCAGGCGTTTGACTGTCAACCAGATGATTCTCCGAATCGAAGTAACGAGTCTCAACGTAGCCCTGCCAATTCAGCAGTCGCTTATCAGTCCACGGATTCGCGATGTTCAGAAAACGCCCGTTGTAGCGAGAACCCTGTTGCTTGAGAAGATCGCGTTTGGCGACCCAGAGCAGGGCATGAGTCGCGCTGCCGTCCGGCATCAGCAATGGCTCGAAATAGAGTGATTCTGCTTCCGCACGCTGGCGCAGCAGTTCCCAGTTGTGGCCACGCTCGTCTCGCGTTTCAGTCGTCTTCTTCGCGTAGTAGTTTTGCAGGTGCGAATCGTCGACGAGTCCGCCAAATGTCTTATCACTCAGAAGCAATCGTCCCTGAATCGTCGCCATTTCCGCAGGTGTAAACTCAGATTCACCTTTGACTGCCTGATACAGTGCCAGCACTGAGAGCGCACGGATTAAGTGGGATCGTCGATAGTCGCTGCTGTTGCGACGATAAGAGCTGGTCGATGCCTTGATTGGAGTGCCATATGGATCGAGCAGGATGTTCTGAAGTGCAGTCCAGAAGATCTTGTCCCAAACTTCGCTCTCAGGCGACGCGAGATCGAGTGCCGGCGGTGGCGTCTTCGTCAGATTCTCTTTATTTCCGACTCGCGTGTAAAAGAATGGAATGGCCGCTGCCAAACGTTGTTTGGTTGTTGGCCGCGTGTATGTAAGCGGCCAGACATAGCGCAGCCGGTTGTTCTCGGGACTATCATCACCCAAAGTGTCGCGGAGAATGGACACCAGCGGTACCCAGTTGTCGTCGTTAGAAGACTCAATGCCGGCGAGCTTCGCGTGAACAGTAATTAACTCCGCACCGCCCGGGACTTCGACGCGCTCCAGCCTCAGTATCTGAGAAAGCGCTGTTGTTGGGTCGTTTTCCTCGGAGGTGGGGAGATTTTGGCCTTGGGCCTTGCTGATTAGCTGGAGGAATGGCGAGACAACGAGCAGTAAAACTAAAAACAAGCTCGCCCTCAGGTGCCAGTGCCTACGACTTTGGATCGTCATCCTTTGTTACTGAACACTAACAATATCTGGCAGATGGGGAGTTTGTGCTGCACTAAAAATCACGCGTTCGAGACAGATGTCCAAGTGAAACTTCGCGTCCCATTTTTCAACTGCAATAGCCATGCCCGCGAAGGGCATCAAGATCAATATACATTAGTCTAAGTCCGTGTGGACCGATTTTGTGGCAGTGCTGTGACACGTCGTGCATTGTAACAAGCCACAAAGAAGCATGAATTAACGTGGCGTTTGTGCCTCGTTGTGGCTTGATGGTGAAGACGATTAGCGGTGGCGCGGTGTTAACGCGCTCCAGCGTGACCGGCTTGCGAGGCGGCTTCGCCTTCCTTTGTTTCCTTCTCAGGCGCTTCCCATCCGCTCCGTTCGAGAAGCGGAATACTGAAGCGAATCGGAACGGCAAAATTTGAGGCTTGGTTTTCTGTGAAGACCGCAAAGTTGACTCCGATCACGCGACCTGACGGACCAAAGAGTGGCGCACCCGAACCGCCTTCGGCAGTACGTGCGTCGTATACGATTCTCCGCACGTCGAGATCGGTAATGCTCCCCTGAGTTGTGAGTGGTTGAATTCGTTTCGTTTCCGCCAGGTAAGCAAGCTGGGCCATTGGTGTTCCATAACGCTGCTGAATGCCTCTCGACTCGGCTTCGTCAAGCAGTGCAAGCAGACGGTCGGGCCCGGAAGGATAGCCCATCATCACCACTGTCTTACCGACTGCTACCGCATCTGGCTCTGTTTCGAGCGGAAGCACCGGAATCGATTCAGGAATTTCCGGAATGTCTAAATTACAAATCGCCAGATCGTCCCGTTGTCCAGCAACTTTGAACTTGAGTGGAATGGCCTGCGGGATGTTTGGGAAGTAAGCAATGAGCTTCCGCAGTCGTGGCTGCGCATTTAGACCGCCACTGATACTCTGCGCGCGATCGTCTGCCATCCACGGTTGCGCGATGTGCCGGTTAGTTAAAACGTAGCCTTCACCGACGTGGAATCCGGTGCCGACAAATTCATATTCGGCAATCGCGGCATTGCCTTCGGGCGTTAGTGTGTCGGGCGCGCCATTCTGAACGGCTGCGCCACTGTCATTCAACTGTGCCTCAGCGTAACGGAGCGGACGGCCCGTTCCCGTCTCAACAAAGTAATAAGAACCAGCTATCAGGCAAACGCCGCTGCCATACTGGCTCCGCAGCTTCACTGCGAGTGAGAGACTGTACTGAATCTGTTTGTTCGACTCGTCAATGTTGACCAGTTGATCGTTCGTCTTTGAAACCTGCTCACGCATCTGCCCCAACTGAACGCGCTGATCATCAATCAGTCTGCGGCTTCGCTGCAACTCCTTGTACATCGCGAATCCGAGATACAGCAGGCCTCCAACCAGAGCTAAGGCGATACCCAACGTTACCAACTTCGTGCTCGGATTGATCTCGCGCACGAGCTCGCGAGTAAACTCGCGGAGAAATACCTTGGCGTCGTCGCGCCTTGCCGTTGCCGCCGACTCGATTGCAGCCGCTTCAATAAACGGCGCGACATGAGTTTCACGAGTTGATGTCGGAAGAACAGCGGGAAGATCACGGACTGGAAAGAAGTGCAATACGAGTTCTGAGTCGCCGATGCGAAGCTCGTCCCCGTCACGGATCTCGCTGCCGGAGTTGACCGGCTCGCCGTTCAGAGTCAGCGCCAGCGCCGGATCGAAACCAGCGACGCGGTACGAGCCATTTTGCCGACTCAACTCGAGCAATACCGTATTCGCTGCGTTTTTCGGCAGACTGGACGAGCGGAGACGCAGGTCACAACCTTCGGAAGCACCAATGCGAACGCTGTCGTCGGAAAGGATTTCGGTATGCCGGTCGTCGCCCGAGGAAATGTGGATAACCAGGCCGGTTGCCATAAAGAGTTACAAAGCTATAAAGTCGATCATCATCGAGCATCCTCGACGCTTCATTCTACAATAGACGCCAGAAAAAGGCACAAAAAGCACAAAGATGTTAGCATGCGTGATGTGGATTTCATCGACGATTGCGACCGATTAGTTGAGCTGGCGCCGGTCGCGGCGGCGCCGATTCAGTATCACGTATTTGTTTGCATGGGTAAGTCGTGTTCCGCAGTTGATAGCGCTGAAGTCAAAACTGCTTTTGAGCGCGAGCTCCAGGCGCGCGGACTTCAGTGGGGCAAAGAGAAGAAGGGACGCAATCCGAATGGATCAGTGGTGTTGACTGAATGCGGATCGGTTGGTTTTTGTGC
>DASUYO010000013.1:0-5813 GCA_036377375.1 Pyrinomonadaceae bacterium | reverse complement strand
GAAGAATGAACGGACTGCCGCGCGACAGGCGTGGGCCGATTTTCACTACTGCAAATGGCCTGAACATGCAAAGCCGCTCGCTGACTATTTCCTTCGCATGAACGAGCCGCATCTCAAGACTTATGACGCGCCTGTCATAACATTCTCGCACTTCATACCACGTTCTGATTTGCTACCACCGAAGGAGTACTTGCGAATCAGTTGGTTACCAAACGTCTCGATCTGCGCGGCTCTCGACAGTCAAATCAGAAAAGTGAATTCGAAAGTGCACGTCTGCGGGCACACGCACACGACGATCGATCGCGTCATCGACGAGGTGAGATACGTGCAGAACGCCGTGCGTTACCCAAAGGAACGCACCAGCACGCACGCTCCCATCAAGCTGGTTTGGGCGTGACGGGCGGCCACAGAGGGCCGCCCCTACATTGGCCTTTGCTCAGCCTGCGAAGCAGGCGAAAGCATAAAGCCTGGGGCGCAAGCCTCAGGTTGTGAATTTGCATTTAGGGATGGAGCCCGCGTTAGCGGGCGAAAGCTTGCAACCTATAAGACTGTCGCCCGTTTCACGGGCTGCAAACATTTTATTCCGAGATCCTGGGGCTTGCGCCCCAGGCTTTATGCTTACGCCTGCTTGCAGGCTGACAGCCTAGGAATTGGTAACGGCTCTGCGGCGGGGGACGTTTTGCAGCAGCTTCGCGAGCGCCTGGATATCGAAAGGCTTTGTCAGGTGCGCATAGAAGCCATTCTCCGAGGCTCGCCGCACGTCTTCCGGTCGTCCAAACCCAGTCAACGCAACAGCGGGCAAATCCTCTTTCCCTGGAAGCTCCCGCAGCTTGCTTATAAACTCAAAACCGTCCATTCCAGGCATCGAGATATCTGATAACACGACGTCGAAATGTTTCTCAGTTGCAAGAAGCAATCCTTCCCGCCCGCTTGTCGCCGCACACACTGACGCACCACCGATCTCCAGTAAGTGCTGCACCATCTCGGTCGTGTCGGCCGAATCGTCGACGACGAGCACCGCCATGCCTTCCAACGATCCGATGCCCAGGTCGGCGGCCGCGCTAAACGGCATTTTGTTATTGCTTCGCGACAGCCTGATTGTGAACGTGGCGCCCTGACCTGTACCGGCGGAATAAGCGCTGACAGTCCCGCCATGCAGCTCGACAAGCTGCTGGACCACCGCCAGTCCGATGCCCATGCCTTGCTGCGCGCGATTCGTGCTGGGATCTGCCTGTCGAAAGATTTCGAAAACGTGCGGCAGGAACAACGCATCGATTCCCTGCCCGTTATCGGTGACTGTCAGAACGATGTCCTCATACTGTTCTTCGAGGCGAACGATGATTTGACCGCCGCGCGGCGTGAACTTCACGGAGTTGTTCAGCAAGTTCCAGATGATCTGTTCGAGCCGTACCGGATCGGCGCGTACGAAAAGCAGATCGTCAGGCGCGATAACCTCGATCTTGATTTCCTTGCTTTCGGCTTCCATCTTCACCGTCTCGATAGCGTTTTCAATGGAAGCGACGGGCGAAACAGTTTCGCGATTCAGTTCGAGTTTGCCACTGCGTAATCGCGAGAGATCGAGCAGGTCACGAATCAGTTTTGATTGCGCTACTGCGTTACGCTTGATCGCGTCGGCCATGCGATGCAGACTCGGCGACGCTGTAATCTGGTCCATCCGCAGGAGCAGCTCTGCGTAACCGAGGATCACGTTGAGTGGATTGCGCAGCTCGTGCGACATGATTGCCAGAAATTCATCTTTCAGGCGATTCGCCTCTTCCGCCGTCTCCCGAAGCTCGTGCTCGCGCGCCAGCAGTTGTTCGCGCTCTCCTTCAACTCGTTTGCGCTCGAGGTAATCGGCAGTTTGTCGCGCGAGGAGATCCATCAGTCGCAACTCCTGCTCGGTGGGATGATGAACGTACTTAAAATGCGTCGAGATGACTCCGAGAACCTCGCCCGCGCTGCTTAACAACGGCAACGATTGCACAGCGAGCACGTTTGCTTCGCGCATCGCGTCGAGCGAAGACTTGCCGGCATAAATCTCACTTTCCCTGAGGTCTGGAACGATGACTCGCTGTTTTGTTTGCAACGCGACTCCACACGCTGAATTCTCGTCCAGCACGCTTTCAAAAAATTC
This sequence comes from Pyrinomonadaceae bacterium, assembly GCA_036377375.1. Taxonomy (GTDB): domain Bacteria; phylum Acidobacteriota; class Blastocatellia; order Pyrinomonadales; family Pyrinomonadaceae; genus PSRF01. The sequence continues at coordinate 3,679 of DASUYO010000013.1, read as the reverse complement.
CAGAAACACGTTATCAAACCCGCGCTGCGTCACTACCTTAAGCGTGCCGGATTGATGGTCCAACAATTGAATGTTTCCTTTTTCAGCGCCCGTGATTTCGATCGCGACGTCAAGAACATCGCTGAGGCAACCATTAATATCGTCGCCTTCTTTCGCGCAGCGAGCGCCGAGCTCGTTAAGGCGGCGCATCGCTCTGAGATCGGCGGCGCTGTGTTCCAGAATCCCAAACAGGCGTGCTTCGCTGTCACGTAATTCTTTGGTGCGTTCGGCAACCTGCTGCTCCAGTCCGTCCCTGGCTTCTCGAAGTCTTTCCTCCAGAGCTTTTTGCGCAGTGAGATCAGTGACGACGATATTGATGGAGTTTGTTTGCGGCTGAAGCTTCGCAAATGACATTAGCACGGGAACTTCTCTGTCTTTTCCGGGAGTGAGCGTGTATTCCCGTCGAAAACTCTGCTTTTTTGCTTTTTGCAGATCTTCGAGAAATTGCTCCCGCATATGCGGCACGATGAAATCGCCGAACGGGACGCCGCTGGCATTTGTCTCATTCAATCCCAGGATTCCGGTAAAGTTGCGATTGTTATACAGAATGTACGAATCGGGAGAAACGCTGACTGCGCCTTCATTCATCTCGTCGATCATGAGCCGGTAAGGATAGTCGGCACTGGTAAGTGTGTAGATGACTTCACCCTTCGGACTATCGATCACGAGCGCATCGACTTCCCCCCGACGTATGGCTCGCAGCGTTTCCTCAGCTTCGTCGAGGCGGCGCTGCAACTCAGCCACTTTGTCATTAACAGTCGCTGCGTTTTCTATTCGTTTTCCCATGTTTGTTGTCGAGTTTTTAAGCGCCGTTCAGTTCATCTTTATGGTCCTGGCGCTTGTAAATATCCAATCCCACGAGAATCTTCTCGGTGTTGGAAAGATCGCCTACAAACTTTCTGATCGGCTGCGGCAGCTTTTTCACCAGGGTCGGTGCAGCGATAATCTGCTCTTCACGCGCCGCCGCAGGATCCTTGTAAATATCTATTACTTCCAAATCGTAGTCTGGTAGATGCTCTTCACAGATTCTCGTCAGGTTCTGGACGGCTTGCAGCGATCTTCCCGACGAACCGCTGACGTACAGCCGCAAGATATATTTCGCGCGCCGCAGCGTCCTTGTCTTGAGTGCCTCTTCAAAAACTTCCGTTGCGTCGCGAAGTTTCCTGCTCCATGGCCTTTTGCCGTTGGTTGTTGAATTTTCGTCTCTTGCCTTCGCCATTTAGCACATACTTTCTTCTTAACGCGGTTGAATATCAAGACCGACCAGCACCCGCTCGGTGTTGGAAAGATCGCCGATGATCTTTCTGATCGGCTGCGGTAGTTTCCGTACCAGTGTCGGGATCGCAAGGATCTGATCGCCACGGGCAAGCGTGGGGTTCTCCATCAGGTCGATGACCTCAATGTGATATTTACCCTTCAGATATTCTTCGCAGATTTGTTTTAAATTTTTGAAGGCGCTGAGGGAGCGCGGAGTTTGCCCTGCTACGTACAGACGCAAATTCCAGCGAGTCAAATCGCCATCTTGCCCGGGTGACGAACGGCCATTAGTCGGTCGGCGTAACTTCTTCGAGGGGGCTTTCATCTAAGGGATCCTTTCCGTGCCTTTCTGGCACCGTTTTCTTCAAGTTGAACTTCACCGTCATCGGCCTGACCCAAGCGTGCGATCTCGAGTCGCTGATCCGCAACCACCTTGAGCCGCTTTTGTTCTTCAGCCAGCGCCTTGAGAATTGCGTCGCGGTCGCTTTCATACTGTCCTTTCAATGCTGACAACTGTGCTTCGTAAACTTCCTGTTTGCGGCGCAACTCGCGTTCTTTCAGTGCGGTCAGTTGCTGCCGTTCGACCTGCGCCGCCCGCTCACGCGCAAGCTGGTTCGCCCGCGCAGTGCCCATTAATACTCCTTCCGATCCAATGTAGGCATCAACCAGCTCGATGCCGTGATCGGTCACGAGGAATTCACGCACCTGGTTGGAGTGACCAATTCCGCGAGCTTTAAGAATGTAGAGACCCCGGTTTCGCTCCCCATTCGATTCTATGGTTTTTACCAACAGCCACACATCCATCAGCGACGAGACACCGACTTCTGAGTCCTCAATGTAATCTTGCGCGGATATAAGGCTCGTGAATATCGCCGTGATCTGCTTCGTCTTCAGATAATCGATCAGCCGCGTCAGCATCGACTTCGTCTCAACTTCATCGCCAACCGCAAGAAAGTTCGTGATGGGATCGATGACTACAACAGACGGGCTGAATGCGGCGATGGTTTTGTGAATCATCGCGAGATGCGTTTCCAGTCCCCATGCTGACGGTCGCGAATTGTGAAACTTTAACAAGCCCTTCTTCACGAATCTTTCAAGCTCGATGCCAACGGAGCGCATGTTACGAATGATTTGATCCTGCGACTCTTCAAACGCAAAGAACAGTGCCCGCTCGCCTCGCGCGCACGCGGCCTCGACGAAATGTACGCCCAGAGTGCTCTTGCCGGTTCCTGCTGTTCCGGAAACCAGTATCGAGCTGCCACGATAAAAACCGCGGCCATCAAGCATGGTGTCGAGACGCTGAATACCCGTCGAGACGCGCTCAGTGGGCGCTTTGTGAGTCAAACCAAGCGAGGTAATCGGCAGGACAGAAAAGCCTTTCTCATCGATGAAGAATGGATACTCGTTGGTGCCGTGCGACGTCCCGCGATACTTGACGATCCGCAAGCGACGCGTCGAGATCTGGTTCTGCACGCGATGGTCGAGAACAATGACGCAGTCGGCGACGTATTCTTCGAGTCCATAACGAGTGAGGGTTCCTTCGCCGCGTTCGCAGGTTATGACCGCTGTCACACCTTTCTCTTTTAGCCAGCGAAACAGGCGTCGCAGCTCGGCGCGAATAATGGCTTCATTGGGGAGCGCTGAGAAGAGTACTTCGAGAGTGTCGAGCACAACCCGCCGGGCGCCAATGGAATCGATCGCGTGGCCGAGCCGCAAAAAGAGTGCTTCGAGATCATACTCGCCAGTCTCTTCAATCTCGGAGCGTTCGATGAAGACGTAATCCAGCCACAGTTTTTTATCAGCTACGAGTTGATCGACGTCAAACCCGAGCGACGCGACGTTTGTAGCGAGCTCTTTATCCGACTCTTCGAAAGACATGAAGACGCCCGGCTCGTTGTACAACGTCGCGCCACGGACGAGAAATTCCATGGCAAAGAGCGTCTTACCTGCGCCCGCGCTGCCGCAGATGAGTGTGGGTCGGCCCGCCGGCAAGCCGCCGCAGGTGATCTCGTCAAAGCCGGGAATCCCGGTACGCTCCTTTTGCAGACCTTGCAGGGGCTTTGAGTTTTTACGACGGGTCTGTCTAACCACTAACGACTCCTCCGCGGCACACCGAGATATAGGTTAAAAGGGTGAATCGGTACGATAGGGGACAAAGGGGAAGCAAGTTTATACCATACTCGCGTTTATGAGGATAGGTGGACGGCGTGCGGCTTTTTAGTTTTGGTGCGGGTCGAGAAGCTTTGGCTATGGTGAGTCAGTTCTTCTGATGCTCGGCGTAATTCCTCAGACGCTTTTCTGAGGTAACGTGAACGTTCTCTTAAGTCCTGGGCTTTAGCGGCATACAATAAGGAATTCTCGACAGTGCGCCACACAATTTGAT
>DASUYO010000012.1:0-6403 GCA_036377375.1 Pyrinomonadaceae bacterium | reverse complement strand
GACGACTACAACACGCTGTACCGCTGCGATGGACCGAACTCCTTTACCGATGTTTCTTATGCGGCAAAAGTTGCAGCCGTCAGTCTGCCTTACGTCGGGTGGGGAACGAAATTCTTCGACTATGACAACGACGGTTGGGTCGATCTTTTTGTCGCCAACGGTCATGTGTATCCCCAGCTACAGACTTTTCATCAGCGTAACTTCATACACAAGAACAACCGGGACGGGACCTTTAGTGAGATTGCTGAGCTCCTAGGCGCGCCGTTCAAGGAGAAGCGCGCCGGCAGGGGCGTTGCATTTGGAGATTTGGATAACGATGGCGATGTCGACATCGTCATCAACAATCTCGACGGAGCGCCTCAAATCCTTCGAAATGACGGCGGCAATACAAACAATTCGGTATTGATAAAACTGGTAGGAGTGAAGAGTAATCGCGACGGAATAGGTGCAAGGGTTAAAGTCGTATCTGGTGACTTGATGCAGCTCGACGAGGTACGAAGTGGGGAAAGTTACATTTCGCAGAATGATCTCAGGCTGCATTTCGGCCTGGAGAAGAGAACAAAGATTAATCTGATCGAGGTTCGCTGGCCAAGCGGTGTGACTGACAAAGTTACTAATGCGAATGTTAACAAGATCGTTACGATTAAAGAGGGCCAGGGCTTAGTCGATCAAAAGGACTTTCGTACCGCCTCGCGGCGTTAACGATGTGCCGATTTGATTGTCGTGTGATTATGAATAGGACAGGCTTTGCACGAAAAGTCGCTAATGCCAGCACCAAAGGCGCGCATAAAGCCGAGGCAAGCGCCAGCGCCAAAGGCGCGCAATATGAAAGCCAGGGGCAAGCGCCGAACAAAGTGAGGCGCGTCGCCCCTGGTAAAGGGCGCAATGGCGGTGAAGCTCTGAAAGAGCGGAATAATTTGCTTTGGTATTTCGCACTTTCAGTGCTCTCTTCAAGAATTATTCACTGTACCAGGGGCGACGCGTTCCGCTGCGCTTCACGCTTGCCCCTGGCTTTAATATTGCGCGCCTTTGGCGCTGACATTAGCGACTTTTCGTGCAAAGCCAATAGGACATTAATCGCGTTTCTATTGCTTTTGCTGGCGCCGCACAACGCTGCGGCGCAGAGTGATGCTGTCGTCAAGAAGCTTGAGCAAGCCGCCGCGTTCATCGTCGATAACCGTCTGGATGAGGCCGAAAAGAACCTTCAGTCGCTCTTGAGAACCGCGCCGAACAACGCCGCCGCGCTTGATCTACTTGGCACCATTCGCGCAAAGCAGGGCAGGCTCGATGATGCGGAAACACTCTTCACCCGCGCCGTGCGTGCCGATAACCGATTAGTCGGAGCACATATGAACCTCGCATACCTTTACTTACTTAAAGGTATGCCCGACAAGACGGCTATCGAATTAAGAGAAGTTCTGCGGTTGGATCCCGAAAACGCTGACGCGACTTACAAATTCGCCTGGCTGTTGTTCTCTCAGGCACGTTACGACGAGTGCATCACCTTTCTTGAAAAGGCAAGACAATCGCGGCCACTCACAGTTCCGATGCTCGTTCTGTTGAGCGATGCTTATTTTAAGAAGGGAAACTTCGATCAAGCCGAGAAAAGTTATTTAGCCGCACTTGCGCAACAGGACAACAATGCAGACGCATTGCTGGGGATGGCTCGAGTGTCGCAGGCGAAATCAAACGCTACTGCTTCCCTGGACTACCTCCGCCGGGCGCAAAGTCTTCTCGGGGATTCACCTGACCGGCTTTATAAGTTCGCTTTAGCTGCGTCGGGATTGAATTTAGTTGATGAAGCAATCGGCGCCCTGAAAAGAGCTATTGGACTTCGGCCAGACGAGCCTTCTTACTATCTGGTGCTTGGCATGGTGCAGCTGACCGTGAAGAAACCGGTTCTTCAGGATGCGGAAGAAAATTTCCGCGAATGCCTTAAACATCAGCCAGACAACGCCCAGGCACAGTTGCACCTAGGCTACGTGCTGCTGAAACAAAAGAGATATGCTGACGCTCAAGTCTGGCTCGAGAAGGCCATTCAAAAGCAAACGCGCTCGCCTGAGGCCTTCTACTATCTTGGAGTGATTGCGCAGGAACAAGGGGCGGATCAAAAAGCCATCGAGGTGTTTCAAAGAACCATTCAGTTGGACCCCTCATTCGCTAACGCGCATATCGCTTTAGGCGCAGTTTACCTGAAACTGAAAGATTACCTGCGTGCGCGGCAGGAACTGGAGATTGGGGTGAAACTCAATCCCGACAGTTCTAAAGCCCACTACAATCTCGCGATTCTGTACGCGCGCTTGAAAGATCCACAACGGGCGCAGGAAGAGATGCGCATCATCGAAAAGCTGAAAAGTGAAGGCAAGACGGAGGAGAATGAATCTGATGCGGTAACGCCTATCCGGCCCGATTAGATCCACGAAATCTTGATTCAATGAAGAAGGTTTCCACAGTTGTCCTCGTGACACTTCTAATCCTTGGGTTCTCTTCGTACGAGCGCGCCCAAAGAAGCCCTGCTACTACGAGCTCGCGTGTCACCTTTCAAGAGGTACCCGCCAAAACCAGCGGCATCAAGTGGGTTCATGACAATGCCCATTCTGCTGAGCGATTTTTGCCTGAAACAGTCGGCGCCGGTTGCGCCTTTGTCGATTATGACAACGATGGATGGATGGATATGTTTCTGGTGAATAGCGGCGCTTCCGATTTCTATTCACCAGCGGCTCCTCTAAAAAATGCGCTTTACCGAAACAATCACGACGGAACCTTTACCGATGTCACCGACAAAGCCGGACTCGCAGGAGGTAGATTCGGTATGGGGGTCGCAGTGGCAGACTACGACGGCGACGGCTGGCAAGACCTCTACGTGACAAATTACGGATCCAACTTTCTTTATCACAATAACAAGAACGGAACATTCACGGATGTAACTGATAAGGCAAGTGTGACAATGCAGGGTTGGTCCACCTGCGCGGTCTGGTTCGATTACGACAATGATGGAAAGCTGGATTTGTTTGTTTCGAGCTTTGTTCAGTTTGACAAGTCGCAACACCGATTGTGCGTCGATCAGTTGATGACCCAGAACTACTATTGCATACCGAGAATCTTCAAACCCCGGCCCAGCTATTTATTCCATAACAACGGGAACGGCACCTTTACCGACGTTAGTAAGGAGTCGGGTATTGCGGGCTCACCAGGTAAATCGTTCGGAGTCGTTGCCACCGATATAAACAACGATGGCTTAATGGATCTGTTCATAGCGAATGATACAGTTGCGAATTTCCTCTTTCTGAATAAAGGACAAGGCAAATTCGAGGAAATCGGCCTGCAGGCAGCGGTTGCATACAGCGACGCCGGCAAACCGCGATCCGGTATGGGTGTTGACGCTACTGATTTTGATGGTGATGGCTGGCAAGACTTGTTCGTAGCTAATATCGATCAGGAGTTTTTTAGTCTTTACCACAACGAAAGAGACCAGACCTTTGTTGATGAACCGGGAGAGATTGCCCCAGCTACGCAATTGCTAAGCGGTTGGGGCCTGAAGTTCTTCGACTACGACAATGATGGCGATCCTGATCTACTACTCGTGAATGGCCATCCGGACGACTTGATTGAAATGAAAGCGGCTCGAGTTAGATACAGAGAGCCGTTACTGCTGTTCGAAAACACCGGCACAACTTTCAAAAACGTAAGCGCGCAATCGGGAAGTGTTTTTGCCAGGGAATTTTCCGGTAGGGGAATGGCCGTTGGCGATTTTGACAATGACGGCGACCTGGACGTTTTGATTTCGAATAATGGAGAAGCGCCAGTACTTCTGCGCAACGATGGTGGCAACAAAAATAACTGGCTGGGTCTGTGGCTGGTGGCGACGAAAAGCAATCCCGCCGCGGTGGGGGCTGTGATTACGTGGCAAGCTGGAACTTTGAAACGAAGTCGTCTGAAAACGGGTGGCGGCAGTTATCTCTCCTCGCACGATCCTCGAGAAATTCTCGGCATCGGGAGTGCGACAAAAATAGATTCCGTAGAGATACGTTGGCCCAGCGGCACAGTTGATAAGCTCACAAATTTGCCTTTGAACACTTACGTCAAAGTTGTCGAAGGCAAAAAGTAGCCGCAGATTTTCGCAGATGAACGCAGATTGATCTGCGTTCATCTGCGAAAATCTGCGGCTCATTACTCTCTTTTAATTTCGGCGGCGGCGTTCACTAACTGCTTTACGCCCGCAATTACGACGAACTCAAGCGCGCCATACGGCTTCGCGGCCTCATCAATCTTTGCAAGGCTCTGCTCGCGCCACTGCCGCGGTGGAGGCATACCCAGCTTCAGGTAAGAGATCGCTTCCAACCCAGTCGATCCCAGCTGCGTGAGATTTTGCGCCAGCGGTTTGATCTCTTTGAGTGCTGGTGAGCGATCGATCACGGGACTCAGCGACGCGCCGGCTGTTTGCCACTCCGCGAGCATCTGGCTCAACTCCGGCCGGTAAAGCTCAAAACGTGGACCATCATCCAGAAACTCTTTGACCATCCACGAAAACCTGCGCGCCGTTTCACTGTCGGGAGTTGCGGCATCGACAACGCCGGTAAGCGGACTGAGCATCGTCTGCGGCCGCACCTCATAGCGACGATACTCTTTCACCGGCTCAATCACCGACACGAGCGTTCGCAATGGACCAACGTCGTCGTTGCGCACTAGCCGCCGCAGCATCATTTCCGGGTTTTTCTTGTGCGTTAGTCCGAGCTCCTCCAACTGCAAACTGATCACAACAAGTCGTCGATACATGTCCGGAACGTCATTAACACTACGTGGTGACCAGAGTCGTTCGGCAATTGCGGCCGTGCGCGGCCAGATGCGCGAATCAATTGTTTCCGGCGTCACCCATTCACCCCACATCGTCGCTTCACCACCAAGAATGTGCTTTGCCTCTTCGGGTGTCAGAGTGCTGTCGGCGGGAAGCGGATCGGCGACGTAGTGCTGTGAAGCGGGTTGAATCAGATCGATGTAGTAGCCGTTCGAGAGGATACCGTCATAACCTTTGCGCGCCGCGTCGGCAAGTGCGGCGGTGCCACGCCACGAATGGATCACGATGTCTTTCGGCAGCTCAGGCTGAAGGATCTCATCCCAGCCAATCATCTTCTTTTTGTGCTTCTGAAGGATCTTGAGCAGGCGCGTGTTGAAGTAAGCTTGCAGGGCGTGATTGTCTTTGATCCCCTTTTTCTTGATGAACTCCTGGATCGCGGGATTGCGATCCCACTGCTTGCCCTCGTTCTCATCACCGCCGATGTGCAGGTACTCGTCGGAAAATAGCGCCGCCATCTCGCCCAGGAATGTGTCGAGAAATTTGTAGACTTCTTCGCGCGTGGGATCGAGTGCGGGCTCGAAGATTCCCGGACGTCGCTCGATCGTGTATGGACCAGGCGCACTGCCAAGCTCCGGATGGCTCACCAGCCAGCTCGTGCTGTGACCGGGTATGTCAAACTCAGGCACAACGCGAATGCCGCGATCGGCGGCGTACGCAATGATCTCTTTCACTTGCTCCTGCGTGTAGAAGTTACCGTCAGATCCAAGCTGATGGAGTGTGGGAAACTTCTTACTCTCGACACGGAAACCCTGATCTTCAGTCAAGTGCCAATGAAGGACATTCAACTTCACTGCTGCCATCGCATCGAGATTGCGTTTGAGCACTTCCATCGTCTCGAAGTGACGCGCAACGTCGATGAGCAATCCGCGCCAGGGAAAACGCGGCTGATCGTCGATCTGAACGCCGGGAAAGAAATATCCATTGCGATCGGCGTCGAGTAGTTGCAGCAGCGTCTCAAGTCCACGAAGTGCGCCGACAACAGTTGGCGCACTTAGCATTGCCTGACGACGAGTGATGTCGATGCGGTAGCTTTCGTCTTCGCCAACGCCGGGAATGGTTTTTCCTGGTCCCTGGCAGTTAACGATGAGCGGTGTGGTCTGATCGTCCGGTGCAAGCGCCGGAGCGAGTGTTAGAACAGTGCGGCCTTCGAGACGCTTGATGAAGCGCCAAATGCCTGCTTGCAGCCGCGCATCTGAATGACCGCGAGTTGCGACTCGGAAGTTGCTGTCGACTGCGAGTCGCTCGTTTTGAAACTTCACCGAAGCCGGCATCGGCATCAGGTTGAGTTTCGGCGTTGGCGTCGGTTCTTGTGCACGGGCAACAAACGCGCACATTAGGATTAGTAACGGGGGAAGGTATCGATTAGTTTTCATCTGGATTATTTGAGTGTGAACCTCTGAGAAAGGCTGCCAACTTTCACATCGAACTCGCCGGGTTCGATTGTTGGTTTGTTATCAGCGCCAATGAAAGACAGATCGTCTCGTCGAAGCTTGAACGTCAACGTGCGACTCTGACCGGGCTCGAGACTTACCTTCGCGAATCGTCGCA
>DASUYO010000011.1:0-7803 GCA_036377375.1 Pyrinomonadaceae bacterium | reverse complement strand
GTTTTTGGATTGCGTACTGCTTCGTCCAACGCGGTGACACGCAGAACGGACTCACAATCCTGGAAGAAGTGGAGCGTGAGTGTGAAACACGCGGCTACAAATGGTTGCAGTCACTAACACAGATTGGCCTCGCGAATGGATTCAACCGGAAAACTGAATACTCGCAAGCTGTCGATTACACTTGGGCTTCTTACAACATCTCGCAGCAGCTCGCCGATAAAAACGGCGAGCTCCGAAGCTTAAGCCTGCTCGCCAATCTTTATCGCGACATGGGCAATTATCGCCGTTCGCTCTACACAGCCCAGCAAGGTCTCAATCTCGGAAGTGAAATATCTGCTGACGCGAGCCAGATGATCGGATTTTATGCCACCTCGGCGTGGAGTCTTAACTCGCTAGGCCATCATCCGGCGGCGCTCGAATATGAGAAACAAGCGCTAAATCTCGGGGAAGTCATGAATAACCCGTTGGTCCGTTCGCGGTATCGCGTGCAAATGGGACTGATTCAGGGAATGTTGAAAAACTACGACGAGGCAATACGCAACATTCGCCTCGGTATTGAAGTTGGTCAAAGCGTCGGCGGCGAAGAAAGCAGCAAAGAAATGAGCACTTACGGTCAGCTTTATTTAGGTCAGGCTTATCGTGAGGCAGGACGCTACGCCGAAGCACTAGCGGCGCTGGCGGAAGTAGAGAGTTTCTGTCAGCAAAGAAACGACGAACAGCTTTGGCTGCTGCATGATGTCAAGAAAGAACAGTTGTTAACGCGCATTGCGCAGGGTGATTTTGCGTCCGCGGACGATGAGCTGACGCGAGTGCTCAACGATTATGAAGATCAGCGACAGAAAATTCACGAGGAAAGTAACCGCAAGACTTTTTTCGACAAGGAGCAGAGCATTTATGACGTTGCAATAGATTTCGCGCTTTCCCACTCGTCCGACGCACAAAAGGCATTTGACTACTCTGAAAGTTCCCGCGCTCGATCGTTGCTTGATATTTCGGGCGAACACTGGGACGTTACAGATGAACAGAGAATTCCTGACCTCCGGTTTTTAAATGCAGTGAAGCCGATGCTGCTGAACGAGATCCGGCAAAACCTGCCAGACCGCGCACAACTCCTGCAATTTGCAGTACTGAAGGACAAGCTCATCATCTGGTATGTCACGCGTGAACGACTTGAGAATGCGGTTGTCAGTGTCAGTAGTGATGAGTTGATGGAGAAAGTAGACCGGCTGTTGACACTGGTCACTACGATACCGAGCGATGACGATAAACAACTGCAAAAAATTTCAGGCGAGTTCTTTGACCTGCTGATTAAGCCTCTATTTCAATTTCTTGATCCGCAGAAAGAGCTATGCATTATTCCCGATAAGGCACTTAACCTGCTGCCGTTTAATGTTCTGTTCTCGCCCTTATCAAAAAGATATTTGATTGAAGATTTCGCGCTCAGCTATGCGTCGAGTGCAAACGTGTTTGTTCGTCAGTCCAGGCTGGCGAATGAAAAAGGCACTGCAAGCGAGGAAGAGTTTTTTGGCGTCGGTAATCCGAGTTTTGACAAAAAAGCTTTCCCCGAACTTGTTGACTTGCCGTCAGCGACACGAGAAGTCGAGAGCATCAGTCGCTTTTACGATCGTTCCATGTTGCTGCTCGACGGTGAAGCTACAAAACTTTCCGTGCTAAACGAAATGCGAATCGCCGACGTTTTGCACTTTGCGACGCATTATCTTCCCGATGCAACCTCGCCAATGTTCTCGAAACTGGTTCTTGCCCGCGACGGCAGCGGACAGGGTCGCGCACAAGAAGCAAATGAGGTGCTTCATGCGTATGAAATCTACCGTCTCAAACCTCTCCGCTCGCGACTTGCGATCCTCGCCGGCTGCCAAACCGGAGTTGAAGAATACGTTAATGGCGAAGGTCCAATCGGCCTTGTTCGTCCTTTTCATGCGGCCGGAGTGCCGCTGGTAATAGCGAGTCTGTGGCCTGTTGATTCACAGGCTACAACTGAATTGATGATTGAATTTCACCGACTTCGCAGACAGGACCATCACTCATCTGCGGAAGCTTTACGAGAGGCCCAACTACACATGCTCAGACAAGAAAACAGTAGTCACCGGAACGCCTATTATTGGGCTTCGTTCTCACTGATCGGTGGCTATAGCGACTATTAACATTTTGACTACAGGAGAAAAGCGACATGAGACCCGAGAGACAAGTAAACAAATGCGGGCACGTGCACCACGCAGAACCCGAAAAAGAGCGGGATTGGAAACCTCCCAAACCACTGCTCGAGAACTCCACCGTAACGATCTATTTGGACGGGCTGATTTACATGGCCTACAACGAAGACCGACGACTCTACCAGGCCGCTGTCCTTACTCAGGCCGAAGGGCATCAGCTGAACATTAGAATCACAGTGAGAGGTGACGACGACACACTCATTCCATTTAATAAACAAAAATGGGATACCAGCCACAGGGTAGTAAAGGCACGGGCTCCATTCTGGCTGTACGTCGATTCCGGCCAGAAAATCCAGGAAAACGATTTCTCCGCTGAATTGTATGCGCCGAACGCCAAGGACAATGCACAGTCGTTCGCCCATATTTTCAACTTTGAAGAAAAGTACAAACGGCCCATCTTCCCGAAACCTGAAACGTTCGCCGAGTTCAACTTTCCTCAGGGCATCGTGTATTCGGCTGATACCACAGAAGCAGCTTTGCAGAAGATACGGCCGAATCATCCGATTAGTGAGGCAACCGTTGAGCGCAACATTTGTGTATCAGATCTTGCCGCTATTGACATCGATGCTGCCAGCAACGATGCCGGAAAGAAAAGCATTGTGCTGGCTAATAATAGAGGACAGGACGAATTTTTTAGATTCGATCTGGAACCAGGCAAGCACTACGATATAAGAATCCTGAACGAGCCGATCGAGGGGCATCCGGAGGAGCATCCGGGCGATCCGGATCACCATTTCCGTCAGTTCTACGAGTTATTTGATCTCCGGCCAGGGGAGGAACAATATCTGGTTGGACTAATGACAATGGCGGTTCAGGCGGCGCTTCCGACTTCACCGAATTCTCCACCGTGTGTGGGAACCGGGGGAGACACTAAGGGCGGGTTAGGATCTGGAACTGGTTGAAACGAGGGAAACAACTAAGGCACAAATGCTTACTGAGCATTTGTGCCTTTACTGCTCTAGCCTGCGAAGCGGGCGTAAGCATAAAGCCTGGGGCGCAAGCCCCAGGATCTCGGAATAAGTGTTTTCAGCCCGTGAAACGGGGCGACAGTCCAAGGCTCGCAAGCTTTCGCCCGCTAACGCGGGCTCGGTCCCTAAATGCAATCATAACCTGGGGCTGGTGCCCCAGGCTTTATGCTTATGCCTGCTTCGCAGGCTAAGACATCCTTGGATTTCGACGTCGACGCGCTTGGGCTACCGCGGCTTCCGTGTTGAGAAACACTCCAATCGGTTTTCCAGGATCTTCAGTAATTGCCGACCCTGTTGTCCCGAGAATGTCTCGCACCCCGTCATGCGTAAGATTTGGATTTACTGACAACATTAACGCTATCGTTCCTGCCACCTTCGATGCAGCTCCGGAGGTGCCGCCAAAGCGATTCCGATAAGAGTGATCGCTCGACGTACCGCAGGTAACATCGTGATCCAAATCTCCGGGCGCCGACACGACTATCGTATCCCCAAAGTTGCTGAACCGGGCGCGTCTGTTCTCGCTCGCATGAAATGTCGTTGCCCCCACCAGTATCGACCCGGTGGGATCAAAAGGCTCCCCATTATCGTTACGATCTGCCGGCTTGTTGCCGTTGCCCGCGGCGACGCACACGACGCAACCATCGGCGATAGCAGCGCGGATCGCGCGATGGACCGACGGTACCTGCTCGTAATTGCCTTGCGCGGGCGTTTGAATCTGCACCATTATCACTTTGCGCTTGCCACCAGCATCAGTTCGCCTTGCATAGTCGATCGCTTCGGCCCAGGGTTCTTCAAATATTTGCGGGCTGGTGCCGCTGTCGCCCTGGATGGCCCAGAGAGTCGCTTCCGGCGCATAACCCGCAAGACCACCATTTCCTGGACGTGCTCCGGCAATCCCCAAAACAGCCGTTCCATGAGCGACTCTTGGACCATGGGTAACGTCAGTCGTACCGTCTACCGCGTTGTACGTTCTCTCGATCCCGGCACGAAGGTCCTGGTGCGAGATGAAAAATCCCCAGTCAATAGCTGCGATGACGACCCCCTTTCCCGTTGCGTGTTGCCACACCGGTGGAACGCGTGTGCGGTGCAGATACCATTGTCTCTCCACGCCTGTGGAAGTTACGGAAATTGAGGAGCCGGTGGTACCAATTAGTGAATCATCTGGAACTTCCGGTGGCCTTGCTTGCGGCACAACGACCGCGCGAGTAACTTCGGGACGCTGCTTTAATGACTTGATAACCTGGGAAGCAGAAGTGCCGCCCGGAAACTTCAGCCGAACAAAACTCGAGAGCGGCGGCAGCTGCTCGATGCGGCTCACCCCTTCAGACGAGACTCGTGCAGCCAGCATCTCTTCGCGCAGGGCACTGATACGAGCCTCGTCGGTTTCGCCTTGTTCAGGATTGAAGATCGGTCGAGCCTCGACCACGCCGTAGCATGGGAGCACGAGAGTCTGATCTATAGCTCCTGGGGCAAGCTCGACCTCCACGATCAAGTTATTCTGTTCATCCGAGTCAGACATAGCTAATTTAAATGAAATTCGGCTGCGATTTGTTTCAAGGAACGGGCGGCCACGGAAGGCCCGCCCCTACAGTTGAACTTAGTCAGGCAACATCATTGAAGGCGCTTGATAAAACGACAACTGTAGGGGCGGCCCTCCGTGGCCGCCCGCCGTGGGATGAATATGTCTCACTTCTTGAGGTATCCGGCCGCGATCGCGTTAATTATGTCGTAAAGGAAGTCGAGCATGTCGTAGAGCTGGTTCCGGCCAATCGTCGAAAAGTAGATGACAGCAACAATCACCGCCACAACCACGATTCGCGTTACTGTTTTCATCAGCCTAATCCTGCCACTAATTCACCTGTTTGCGAAGGGCCAGGCGCTTTGCTGGCTCGCATCTGACTGCCAATGAGTGATATAAACGCGCCATACGCTAGGAGGACAAATCGATGCTGAGTTTCATTTGGTGGTTAATCGTGGGATTAATCGCGGGTGCACTCGCACGTCTGATTATGCCGGGAAGAGATCCGATGGGGATCATCGCGACCATCCTTTTGGGAATCGTGGGCTCCGTCATCGGCGGGCTGGTGAGTTGGGCCATCTGGGGTACCAACAATGGCCGCTTCCAACCCGCAGGTCTCGTGCTTTCGATACTCGGCGCAATCCTTGTGCTCTGGATCTGGCGGATGACAAGGAGCCGCAGTACCGTTTAAGCAGACTTACAATTAGTGCCTGAACTGCCGGACATCGTTGTTTATATCGAGGCTCTCGAGAAACGAATCAAAGGCAGTGTTCTCGAACGCGTCCGGATCGCAAGTCCTTTCCTGTTGCGGACGGCCGTGCCACCTCTGTCCAGTGTCGAAGGCAAAAAGATCGTCGAGCTGCGCAGGCTTGGGAAACGGATCTGCTTTGGCCTCGAAGGAGATCTGTGGCTCGTTCTGCACCTGATGATTGCGGGCAGGCTGCACTGGTATGACGAGCGAGCCAAGGCTGCCAAGGGTCGAAATCTGGCTGTGTTTGACTTCAGCAGCGGCAGTCTGGCGCTCACTGAAGCGGGCACACAGAAGCGCGCATCGCTGCACGTGATCCAGGGCGAGGCTGGACTCGACACACTCGATCCGGGCGGACTCGAAGTATTCGACGCGACTCTCGAAGAGTTCACTCAGGCAATCCGCGAGAAGAATCACACGCTAAAGCGCGCGCTCACCGACCCACGCATCCTCAGCGGCATCGGCAACGCTTACTCCGACGAGATTCTCTTCGATGCTCGCCTGTCGCCATTCACACTGACTCAAAAGCTCAGCGATAAAGACATCGAGCAACTCTTTGACGCGATCAAGCACACGCTATCTGAGTGGGTCGAGCGTTTGCGAGCGGAATCGAGGGATCGCTTTCCGGAGAAAGTCACGGCCTTCAGGCCTGACATGGCGACGCATGGCAAGTACGGCGAACCGTGTCCACGTTGTGGAAATAAGATTCAGCGTATTCGTTATGGATCGAATGAAACTAACTACTGCCCCACCTGTCAGACCGGCGGCAAGCTCCTCGCCGATCGCGCGCTCTCGCGTCTGCTGAAAGATGACTGGCCCAGAACGCCGGAAGAACTCGAAAGCCTGACGAAAGGCTAGCCACAAAAAGGCACAAAACAGGAAATCTTTTTGCGCTTTTTGTGGCTGTTCATCTGATCTTCCGTTCCGAGCTCTCGAGATGCCTGGTGGTCTGATCCGTCACACTAAAGTTGGTAGGAATAAACTCATTCGTATCCGCAGACCTCAAGCCGCGCGGTGCTGTGCCTTCTTCCAAACTCTTCTGCCTGTTCTGCTCGCGTTCGATAACCTCGACCATTTTTTTACTCACAACAACGCCATTAATAATTAGCCCGAGCCCAACCATGAAAGGAATAAACCCTGCCAGCCACACGCTTCTAAGGATTTCAGCGCTCTGCGCCGGGGCCTGAGCCGCAATCGCCTGCATTAGGAAAAATAGAAAGATCGACACGCCCACGCCAACACAGCTAACGATCACGCCGGCCTTTATCTCGTTATATCGCTTAACCTCCGGTGTTATTCCAAGGCGACGCTCCATCTCCAGCTTGCGCATTTCGGCGGCTTGGCCCGACATGAACATGTCTGCAACCCACGTGTTGCTCCAGTCGAATTTCTTGCCGGCGTCTGAAGCAATCAGCGCCTCGCGCACTGCTTGCAGGTTCGCACCGCAAGACGTACAAAACTTTATGTCGTCACTTTGATTTGAGGCACAACGCGGACATATCATACGCAACTCCTTATCTGGCCACTGATGGCTAACACCGATCAGAACATATCTGTATCATCTGCGTCTATCTGTGGCTAAAATTACGATATGAAGCCTCTCCCGGTTCAAACCATCGCGCATTACCGGATCGTCGAGCCAATCGGCGCCGGTGGCATGGGCGCTGTCTACAAAGCTTACGATAACAAGCTTCAGCGCATCGTTGCGCTCAAGCTGCTCCCGTCAGAGTACGTCTCACAACAGGATCGCCGTCGCCGCTTCTTTCAGGAAGCACGCGCCGCCTCGGCCCTGAATCATCCACACATTCTCACGATTTACGAAGTGGGCGAAGACGAGGGCCGGCCGTACATCGCGATGGAGTACGTGGAAGGTGAAACACTTCGTCATAAGATCGCGAGCAACGATCTTCAACTCAAAGACACCCTCGACATCGCAATTCAGATCGCAGGCGGCCTGACCCGCGCGCATGAGCTCGGAATCATTCATCGCGATCTGAAACCCGAGAATCTCATGATCAGCCGCGATGGTTACGCGAAGATTCTCGACTTTGGTCTCGCAAAACTAGTCGCCGAGCGCGAACGTGCGATTGTTGCAGACAGCGAACAGAAGACGCTGGTCCTCGGCGTTGAAACTGAATCAGGCACGTTGATGGGCACCGTCAACTACATGGCGCCCGAACAGTTGCTGGGCCAACGTGTCGATCGTCGCTGCGACGTGTTTTCGTTTGGCGTGGTCCTGTGCGAGATGCTGACAGGCGCGGCGCCGTTTGTCCATGACAATCGCATCGACACGATGCACGCGATCCTGCACGGAGCTCCACGTTTTCCAAGCGACGG
>DASUYO010000010.1:0-8285 GCA_036377375.1 Pyrinomonadaceae bacterium | reverse complement strand
GAATTTTAGTAAAAGCCTCAAAAGTATGAATCGCCTTGTCGGGTAATTTTGAAATAACTCGATTGAGTAATGTTCCGCTCGCACTATCTAGGGTTTCGAGAGAAAACGAACAGGCGCAAAATCCCGCAGCATCGAGATTATCGTTGAGCAATTAGTTTTTGATTCAGGTGACCTATGAACTCTGGAATAAAAATCATTAAGCGCATCCGCACCGATGAATTGCAAAACGCGCCGCTTCGTCAGGATGAAAAGACTGGTCGACACAGCAACCGTGAAATTGCCGGCACGGTGAAGAATTGGATCGCCGAGTGGGCGCAACAAAGACGAGCTGACGAACACATCGCACGCACGCGATTTTTAGCAGCAGCTCATTCATGACTGACGAATCGAGACGGGCGCGACGAGGTGAGTTATGTTGACGACTGGCAGTGAGACACTACTGATACGTTACCTGAGTCTATTACGCAAGACTATTCCTCACTTCGCGCGGATCGATCCCAAGTTTCCTCATTCGATCGAGAAGTGTGCTACGTTTCAACCCCAGGCGACTCGCGGCGCCATTTGGACCACTGATGCGACCCTTGGTTTCCCTAAGGACTTCAATAATTTTCTTGTGCTCTTCGAAATTACCTACAACTGAGGCCGCATCGATTGCCGTGTTCATCTTTTCCGGCAGCGAGACGGATAGCGTGCTGTTGCGCGTGAGAATTACCGAACGTTCGATCAAATTCTCCAATTCCCTTATGTTTCCTGGCCAGGACCAGCGTTGAAGTTTCTGGACCGTTATCTCTGGAACCGTATCGATCTGCTTATTCATTTGGCGCGCATACTTCTCAGTGAAGTGCTGGACCAACATGGGAATGTCTTCCCGGCGTTCACGCAACGGCGGAACACGGATTGGAAATACGTTCAGTCGATAAAAGAGGTCGCTGCGAAACTGCTTCTTTTCCACCATGTGTTCCAGATCGCAGTTGGTAGCGGCCACAAGTCTCACATCAACATTCTTAGTCCGGTCACTGCCGAGTCGCTCGTAAGTGTGCTCTTGCAGCGTGCGTAAGAGCTTGGGCTGAAGTTCAAGCGGCATATCACCAACCTCATCCAGAAATAAGGTCCCGCGATCCGCCAGCTCAAGACGTCCTGCTCGCTGCATGTTTGCACCGGTGAACGCGCCACGCTCATGGCCGAAAAGCTCGCTCTCAAACAAGGAATGCGGAATCGCAGCACAGTTCAACGTCACAAAAAGGTGTTTCTGCCGTTGGCTGCGTTCGTGTATCGCGCGAGCGATAAGCTCCTTGCCCGTCCCGGTCTCACCCAACAGGAGCACCGTAGTATTGGTGGCGGATACCATCTCGACGAGTCGCAATACGTTTCGCAGACCCGAACTCTGACCTACGATTCCGGCAAAAGTTGCCGCATCGGCATTAGTATTTACTCCGCCGCGTTCGTTGAAATTCACAGTCGAATGCGATTCTCCGCGCGGCTCTGAAAAAGCCAGGACGTTGGAATTCATTTGCTATGCTCCTCTCTGAAAAATCGCGAGGAATTCTTATTCAGCTCTCTAGTGTTGCCCTGATTTTCTCAAGCAACACTTCGTCATCGAAAGGCTTGGACAGGAAATCTATTGCGCCCGCTTTCATCGCCTGAATCTTCATTTTTTCGTCACCACGCGCCGTGATGAAAATAATGGGGATGCGAGACCCTTCGGCCTTTAGCTTCGCTTGCAGATCGAGGCCTGACATGCCTGGCATACGAATATCGGTGACTAAGGAGGCGGTCTGATTCCAGTGCTCCCATTCAAGGAATTCTTCCGCTGATCCGAAGCACCGCGCCGAGAGTCCGGCGGATTCCATCAGATCCTTGAGCGCATTCTGAACTGATCGATCGTCGTCGACGATTGCCACTAATTGTGAGATTCTGTTCGTCATGCTTGCGAGTTTGCGCCGTCAAGCGCGTGGAAACAATTACACATTGGTTACGCCGAATGGGACTTTGGTTACATGACATTTGACGGTTTGCACAAGAAGTGTGGTCTCAGCCTGCGAAGCAGGCGGAAGCATAAAGCCTGGGGCGTAAGCCCCAGGGAGCAAAATCGATTGGTTGCGAGCCCATGAAAATGGGCGACAGATCGCAAACTGATTGGCTTTATCGCGATGGTCTGTCGCCCGCCTTCGCGGGCTCAAATCATTCTTTGGGCTTTAATCCTGGGGCTTACGCCCCAGGCTTTATGCTTCCGCCTGCTTCGCAGGCCGAGACCACACTTTGGTGCAAAGCCGTGAGGGGGTTGCCAATGTTGGGAATAGGAATTGGTGAAAGTCTGAGTGCAGAGAATCGCGGTGATGAGGACGTTACTAATTGGATTTCAACCTATCCGCCATTCTGATGAGAGCGGGCAACGAGTCGGCCTTCATTTTTTCCATTACGTGGCCGCGATGAATTTTCACCGTGTGTTCGCCGGTCCCGAGCTTCATGGCTATCTGTTTATTCAGCAGGCCGGAAACCACCAGCTCCATCACCTCGCGCTCGCGGGTGGTCAGCGTTTCGTAGCGGTTTCGCACCTCCGCTGTCTCCCGGTGTTTTTCCCGCAACTTTCTATCACGGTCGAGCGCCTGCTGAACCGCGTCGAGTAGCTCCTGAGGCCTAAAGGGCTTCGTCAGGAATTCAACGGCACCCGATTTCATTGCCTGAACTGTAACTGGCACCTCACTGTGTCCCGTGATGAAGATTATGGGAATGGTTACTCCGGCTTCGGCCAGCCTGCGTTGACAGTCCAAACCGCTCATGCCGGGAAGTCTGACGTCGAGAACCAGGCAAGCGGGGCAGCCGGCGCGTTTGCTATCGAGAAACGCCTGTGGCGTCGCGAATGCTTCAGACCGCAATGCCACTGATGACAAAAGATCCTGGATCGATCTGCGCACGCTTGCGTCGTCGTCGACGATAAACACAACGGGATCGTTATCCGCAATCACTTAATGCACCTCAACTTCAGTTGGTAAAGTGAAGAGGAAAGTTGCACCAGTTCCCGGGTTGGAAATCGCCCACAGTCGCCCACCGTGCGACTCGATGATCGTGCTGCTAATCGACAATCCCATACCAATGCCCTGGACTTTTGTGGTGAAAAATGCGTTGAAGATGTCGTCCATCTTGTCGCCGGGTATTCCGATTCCTGTGTCACTCACCGAGACCTTCAAATCTCTGCCTTCTTCCTGAGTGTTTATTCGGAGTTCGCCACCCTTCTCGCTCATCGCCTCCATCCCATTCAGCATCAGGTTCATCAATACCTGTTGCAACTGGACGCGGTCGGCACGAATCGGGGGCAGATCTGCTGCTAGCTCGGTGCGCATTGTGACCGTGTGGCGCTCGGCCTCGTTGCGCAACAACACAAGCATCTCACCAACGACATCGTTGACCGAGACCAGCTCGCGCTCCGGCGAAACGTCTTTCTTGTAGAAGGACTTCAAGTGGCTGATGATCTCGGCGGCCCGCTTACCGTCCTCCTCGATCCGCATGGCGGCCTCTCGAGCCCTCTGGACTTCCGGTTGATCCCGGTTCAGCCAGCGCAGACACGCGCCGGCGCTCGTGATGGCAGCAGAGATTGGCTGGTTGATCTCATGGGCGATCGAGGCGGTCAACGCACTGAGTGTCGTGACACGCGCCATGTGTGCGAGCTCACCGCGGGCCGTGTTCAAAGCCTCCTCAGCAAGCTTGCTCTCCGTCACATCCTGAATGGCGCCGATGAACACCGGCCGATCTGCTACCGCGCCCATTACGCGGGTGATGGAATGGACGTGCTTTAGGTTACCAGCCGGGGTAATGATGCGGTAGGCGAGTTCGAGATCCCGATCCAGGCCGTCGACGGCGCGCTTGAACGCGGCCTCATATATTGGCAAGTCGTCGGGGTGAAAGACCGTCCGAATCGTCTCATGCGTGATTTTGGTCGCCGGATCGAGCTCGAAGATCCGGTAGAGCTCCTCGGACCAGTTGTGCTCGTCCGCCAGCAGATCCGTAATGAAGCTGCCTGTTTTGCTCAGCCGTTGCGCTTCGGCGAGACGAACATAGGCTTGCCGAAGTTTGGATTCTGACTTTTGGATTTCATCAAGCGCATTTCTGAGGGCCTCTTCCGCCCGCTTGCGCTCGATGCCTTGCGCGATCGTGTCGGCAACCGATGCCAGCGTGTCGAGAATGAATTCCGAAAGTGGGCGACGCGCGAACAGCGCCACAACTCCGATCAGACGATCCTCGACAAGCAACGGATATCCGGCGAAGGCAACCATTCCGTTGTCGCGTGCCCAATCTTTATCATTCAGGCGTGGATCAGTCATAACATCATTGGTCAAATGCGCCTTCTTTTCCCGCGCAATCCAGCCGACTTTCAGGTCTCCGACGGGGATGCGGCTGTATGATCCATCCAAACGCGTGTACAGCCCTGCGCTCGCCTGCAACTCCAATGTGCTTTCATCCTTGTTCAGCATCCAGATTCGGGCGAAGGCTGCGTCGAGGTGACGAACGATAGCCTCCGTGCATGCGCGCAGAATCTCCGCCAAGTTGGTTGGCTTGGAAAGGGCAGCGCTTACGTCAGCTCGAACACCCGCCTGGCGTGCCTGCGCGTCTTCCGCCCGTTTTCGATCCTCGATGTCGAAGGCAGCCACATACCATCGCTTGACTTTTCCTCGTTGGTCGAGCAGAGGGTTGTACCGGATCAGGAACCAGCGATATTCGCCGTCCTTACGCAGCACTCGTTGTTCATTTTCGAATGGCACGGGTCGGAGTAGCGCATCGCGTCGTTCATCACGCAGCCGTTCGACATCCTCGGGGTGGAAAAAACGAGCACGGTAGTCGCCTTTCTGCACATCTTTCAGCGTAATGCCGTGGTAATCCAGCACAGCTTGATTTACGTACAGCACTGATCCGTCGGTGCGCAATACATGAATGAATGAGGGTATGAGGTCAGTGATCAGGCTCAAACTGTGCGTGTCGAGCTGCAAAGCCTCTGCGGCCTTCTGGCGATCACTCTCAAGCGCCATGCATGGAGCCCTCCTGGGCTTCTGCGTGTACATCCCAATTTTTGAAGCACTTTTACGGTCGGATTATTTTACACCTCGCTAACTCTTTTAGGTATGCAAACGAGGCGAAACAAGATTAGAGGAAACTCGCAATTTGCGTCGCGAACGCTTTCGTGAAAAGCGCCGCGTACTCATCAACTCGATGGTAATCAGACCAACCGGAACCAGAAAGAAAAGTGAGCCTGCGACCCACATTATCGCACCCGCAGCCGCCTGATCTTCAAGCGGCGTAAGACTGCTGATGCGCGGTATTACTGCGTATGTCGGATACACGACGCGCTCGTAGAAAGTAAGAAAAGCAGAGAGCGCGGTGTTTTGAAAGTCTGCTAGAAACAGGTACGGGAGGAGCATCCATCGCGGTGTGCGAGCTATCCACGGGTAGGGTTGAATGATGGGCCACCAGAAGAGTAGCGCGCCACTAAGAAAAGAGACGTGTTCTACCTGATGCCAAAACTGGGATCGCAACGCGAGCTCATACATCACCGGTAGATGCCAACCGATGTTGATTGAGATAAAAGCTAACCAGCAGAAGAGGGGATGTGACACGAAACGAGCAACGCGTCGCAGAAACGGAGACGACAGAACCGGCCCGACTCCGTTGATCAATAGATCACGTGGTAGTCCTGAAAGAAGGGGTAAGTATGGAATGCCGTACATAATCAGTGGAGGCGCCACCATCATCAATAGTAAATGTTGAATCATGTGGACGGTCAGGAGCCATCCCGCATATGCGTGTAGGGGGGAGCAGAGTGCGAAGACGACTGTTATTAGTCCGGCGCAGAAGGCTGTGAGCTGTGAGAAGTGAAAGCGCTCAGGAGCACGTCGATGGAGTCGCAACCACCCCCGCAAGTAGAGAAAACCGAGAGTTGCGCTTGGCATCAGCACTCCGGGGTTAAGTTCCCAGGAACCAAAGAGTGCGTCCGAGATCGTTATCTGCATCGTCCAATCTCATTCACCACCAGCGTCATAAGGTGACCCGATCCAGGATCATGAAAAAATAAAGTAGCGGCAGATAGATCACGGACGCATGAAGGAGACGCTTAGCCGCGAGCTTCGAGCGAGTCAGAGAGGCCTGATAAGCGAAATGGTAAAAGAAAATGCCGAGAATGATTGCCGATGCCAAATAGAGCGTGCCGGTGTGCGCAATCAAAGTCCACGACAGACTGGCGACAATTAATAGCTGCGTGAAAATCAATATGAGCCGAAACGTGGTCCTTTCATCATTTTCATCAAGCGACGGGAGCATGCGCATGCCAACCCGTGCGTAGTCTTCTCGGTATAGCCAACCAATCGCATAGAAGTGTGGAAACTGCCAGAGGAAAAGAATGGCAAAGAGAGCCCATGCTTCGACGCTGAGACTGTTTGTGGTCGCAGACCATCCCATCAATACCGGTGCCGCGCCAGGGAACGCGCCAAGGAATGTGCAGAGTCGCGTCTTAGTCTTCAGCGGCGTATAGATGAAGAGGTAAGTGATCAGCGTCAACAGACCCAGCAGAGCAGTCAACGCGTTAAGAAAGACAAATATGTAGAACATTCCGGAAACTGAAACCGCAACTCCGAAGACGAGTGCCTGACGCGGTGTCAGCTCTCCAGCCGGCAACGGCCGCCTCGCTGTTCGGCGCATTCTGCCATCGAGGTCGCGCTCTGAATATTGGTTAAGTGCGGCGACCCCTGCTGCGAGCAAGCCGATACCCAAAACGGTATGGATCAAGACAATAAATCGAAATGAATCCGAAGCCAAAAATGAAGCGACACCAGCCGAGATCATTACCATTAACGTGATCTCCGGCTTCGCCAGCACAAGAAATGCCTTTAGGTTACGCGCCTCGACTCGATGGACAGCCCTTGACGCTAAGATGTCGTTGCTTGCACTCATACAGATCACTTCTGGGCCAGTGTCGCGTCGCGCGCGGGCGCTTCTGATGGTTTGTGTAGCGTCTGCATGAAAGAAACCAATGCCGCCACTTCAGAGGGAGTCAGGTTTTTGCCGTAGGCCGGCATGTTGCCGCTACCCTGAATCACTTGCCGCACAAGTTGGTCTGCTGTAAGTCGGGTAGCGACCCTGTCGAGTGCTGGTCCACGCAGACCACCAGCGCCGCCTACGCTGTGGCAGTTGATGCACTGCTTGGAATGGAAAACGACCGCGCCCTGTCTTTCGAGTGGGCCGCGTCCCTCAAGATAGTTTGCCGGAAGTGTTGCGCTGGTCCAGGCATCCATCTTGGGCGACCATGGCGCAAACGTGCCGAGGTAGTTGAATGACCCAAGCACTGCGAAGATTCCAAGCACACTCAAGACCGCAACGGGCCGCCGGCGCGGACTCTTCTCGCCTTTGTTGGAGATAAAAGGCACCACAAAGAGAACGACGATCGCGATGATTGGAACAGTCAGGATCAGTACGGTCTCAAGGTAATCCGGCATCAGTGACAAGACCGCGTAAAGCCACAGGAAGAAGAAATCGGGTTTAGGCGCGGTATTAATCTGACCGGGATCTGGCACGCCGTGCGGACCAGCAGGACCGAAGTAGGCCGCACAGAAGACGATACCCATCAGCACAAGCCCGCTGAAAACCAGGTCCTTACTTATCGCTTTCGGGAAGAAGGGCACACCAGCTTTTTTTATTTCCGCCTCGTACTCCTCTATATATGTCTCTTTCACGACCGGCTTGCCGGGAACCGGATATTCATTGATCCCTTTGGTGAGCACCAATCTGAGGTGCATGCTTACTATGGCGATGATGGTGCCGGGAATGACAAATACGTGCAGTGTGAAGAAGCGCGACAATGTTGCGCCTGCGATGATTGGACCCCCAAGCATCATGTGGACAATAGCTGGCCCAAGTAGCGGCACGCGCCCCGCCATCGCTGCTCCGATACCAAGGCCCCAATAGGCGTCCTGATCGAAACGGAGAACCTGTCCGGTGAAAGCCATTCCGAGTGTGAAAAGCAGGAGGACGACGCCCGACATCCAAGTCAGCTCGCGAGGATATTTGAATGCGCCAAACAGAAAGACCTGTGCGAGGTGCAGCAGCATGATCGCGACCATGAAATTCGATCCCCAGTTATGCATCCCGCGTAGAAACCAACCCAACGTTTGCTGATAGTTCAAGTACTCCAGGCTGGTGTAAGCCTGGTCCGCTGTCGGCTGATACACGAGCGCCAGGCAAATGCCGGTGACAATCTGGATCACGAAACAGAGAAGCGTTCCGCTGCCGAAGACGTAGAACCA
>DASUYO010000009.1:0-3141 GCA_036377375.1 Pyrinomonadaceae bacterium | reverse complement strand
TGGACTCAATCGCTCATTGATTCAGGTCTTTCAGAGTTTTTACTACACGCGTGCGATCGAGCTGTCGCCAAGCCTGGCACGGTTTGCTGATTCACGTGGTTTTGAAGCCGGGACGCTGCGTGGGTCGCAATGGAGCCCGTCCGTGTTTCTCGGAAATCGCGAACGCGGCCTGTTCGGCGGCGCTTCGTTCTTCTACGACTTCCAAAAGCGGCCTGGCAGGGGAGACAGCTCGCTCATCAACTCCACCATTACCCTCGGACATAGCTGGGACTGCTGTGCGGTTGCAGGCCAGTTCTCGACCTTCAACGTCGGCCTGCGCAAGGAAAACCGTCTGGTTTTCAGCTTCCGCTTGAACGGAATCGGCAGCTTCGGAACGGAGCAGTTCGGCCAACGCGGCCGCTGATCTGCGTTCATCTGCGTTCATCTGCGGCCCCCAATCTGGACGGAAAACGCGGACAAAAGTTATTATGCTCCGGTTAGGCATCCTCACATGAGTTTTGCGCACCTGACGTGCTTGTAATTAGCGGCGGTTTATCTCCCCTGCCGAAGAGTGACTCCAAAGGACACGGATTTGCGGTTTTTGCCCTTCCCTCTCAACTTCCGGTTCAAAGTCAACCGGATTTATCGAATAATGCTGACCCTCGGGTTGGCAACAATCGTCTTTTTACCCAATCTCATTTTGGTAGCGTCTGCGACGCCACCCGCCGATCCAGTATCTGAGTACGATCACTTTGTTATCTATCGCGGCGCGAATGGGGATGTAATTTGTCGCCAGGCAACGCTTTTAGAAGCGCGTCAACTGGACCAGATCAAACCCACCGGTCTCTGGCAGATCAATCACCTTGAGGCGCTAAAGTCCGGTCTCAGCAGCGAAGACTTGCCACAGCACCTGACCATCATCCTGGAAGGGACCGCAGCCCTCAATGCCAATGCCCCCGCAAAGGCAGCGTTTCTCAGGGCCGCTGCGGCTTGGGAGAATTTGATTTCATCTCCAGTGACGATCTACATAGACGCGGATTATGGGCCAACGAATTTTGGCGAGGCCTGGCCAGACAAGGTTCTGGGGTCCACCAGTTCGCCCAGTCTCGGCAGTCTTAATTACTCAGTTGTACGAAACAACCTGATCGCCGGTGCAAATACCCCGGCGAAGCTTGCCGTGTACAACGCCTTACCAGGTAGCAGCGTCCCTACGGATCTCGGGAGTTCCAGTTCCATTTCAGTATCGAACTCGATTGCGAGAGCGATCGGCGTACTGAATCCGACTGCGCAAGAGGCTGAGCCCAGGGCCAGAATCGGTTTCAACTCGCAACTGGGCCCCTACGATTTCGATCCGAGCGACGGAGTCGTCGGCACTGATTTTGAATCTATCGCGACGCACGAAATCGGACATGCTCTCGGCTTTGTTTCCAGAAACGGATTGGGAAGTGCAGTTCCTGCGATGTGGGATTTGTACCGTTTTCGGTCCGGAACCACGTCTGGTACGTTCACCACGGCCCAACGCATCATGACGATTGGTGGTCCTGTTCCCAATTCTCAGTATCAATTTGTTCCCGGTGACACTGAGTTGGGACTTTCAAACGGCGGACCTGACCCGGACAACGATCCCAATAAAACGACAGACAACTCCGACGGGAATCAATCAAGCCACTGGAGAAAGCAGAGTCTGAATGGCTTTTATATTGGCATTATGGATCCGGTGATTGGGCCGGGCGTGCACAGACAAATCACGTCACATGACACAGACGCACTGAACATCTTCGGATACAACTCGCAACTTCTCAGTGGACCTGCCAACGACAACTTCACGTCAGCACAAACAATCACTGGTTGTTCGGGAAGCGTCAACGGCTCGAATCTCGGTGCGAGTGGGGAACCTGGAGAACCAATTCATTCGCCCGACGACAATAGAAGCTTTCGATCGGTTTGGTACCAGTGGCAGGCGCCATCGACTGGCAATGTGACATTTACCACGGCAGGAAGCGGGTTCGATACGGTTTTGGCAGTCTACACGGGAAACTCGGTGGGTTCGCTCACGCTCATAGGTCGTGCTGACGATAACTCCAATACTGACAAAACCAGCACAGTAACATTCGCCGCGTCCGCTGGAACGTTTTACAGGATCGCAGTTGACGGTTACAACAACGGGCCGGCTGGAGGTGCAGGTGGAGATGTCGGTTTAATCACGCTCAACTGGAACGCTTCCAACTGCACTGCCACCGCCACGATTCAAATCCTGCTGGAGCAGTCCGGTCCGGCTGCGGATGCGGCGGCTGTAGTTGACTCAGTGAACTGGCTCAGAGATCCGTTCCTCGTGGTGAACCCGGGGAATCTGATTAATCCCGCGTCCGATCCAAATACGAGAGTCGTGATTCTGGTGTCGAATCTGCCGTCGGGTTCGGTCGTCGTAAACCTGACTGACAGTAACAATCAGTCGTACGACATACCTGCTCAGGATGTGCG
This sequence comes from Pyrinomonadaceae bacterium, assembly GCA_036377375.1. Classification (GTDB taxonomy): domain Bacteria; phylum Acidobacteriota; class Blastocatellia; order Pyrinomonadales; family Pyrinomonadaceae; genus PSRF01. The sequence goes on along the minus strand of DASUYO010000009.1, from coordinate 681 downwards.
CACTGTGCCGAATTTCGACTTCCAGCAGGTGACATTTCGTTTGCCGAGCAATTTACCGGCCGGTACGTGTAGAATAAGGGTGACCGCCCAAGGTCAGTTCAGTAACACGGCCACATTTAGAATTCGCACCTGATTAGCAGTTTACTTGATTTAAAATCTCCCGAATCGCGTCTGGCGGCTTGAAATTTAGGAGAACCACCCTGCATGGCGAGCTTTATCTTTGCACTCACTAAAACACGACTGCGCGTCGTAATACTCCTCTCTATCTGCTTTGCCATCGTGGCGCTGGGAACTGTTGTGTTTCCCTCGCGCTCGGGTGCCAGGGTCAAGTCCACCGCTCAAGACACGAGTGCAGGCAAGAGAAAGCGCGCACCTTACGTGCGTGGCGAAGTGTTAGTGCGTTATCGCAATGAAGCCTCCGCGAAGCGCAGGACCGGTTCGAGCCGAGTGACGACCAAAGAAGGCTTGGAAATACCCGTTCAAGTGGAGCGATTCGCGGGATCCAACCTGGTCGAAGGTTTGCGAATCGCGCATGTGCCCGTTGAGCACACGTTGAAGGCTGTAGCTGCTCTCAGAAACCAGCCGGATGTTCTCTACGCCGAACCGAATTACATTCTGAAAGCCGATGTAACGCCAAACGATCCCAGCTTTCCTCAACAGTACGGGATGACGAAAATCGGT
>DASUYO010000008.1:0-3307 GCA_036377375.1 Pyrinomonadaceae bacterium | reverse complement strand
CAGGATCTTGCTGCTGCATGCGCTGTGCTCGCAAAGATCAAAGAAACGCCAAAACTCACCGATCGCGAACGCGCCTACCTGAACGCCGTCCGCCTGCTCTATGGCGAAGGCGACAAACGCACTCGCGACGCTGCGTATTCGACGGCGATGGAGAAGATCTATCGCGCTTATCCCGACGATCTCGATGCGGCCGCGTTCTATTCGTTGTCGCTTCTCGGATTAGTTAGACCTGAAGACAAGAGCTATCGCTTGCAGGCACAAGCCGGCGCGATAGCATTGGACGTCTACCAGAAGAACCCGAATCATCCCGGCGCTGCACATTACATCATCCACGCGTTTGACGATCCCGATCACGCTATTCTCGCGCTGCCGGCTGCGCGTCGTTACGCGAGTATTGCTCCCGAAGCACATCACGCGCGTCACATGCCGTCGCATATCTTTTTGCAACTCGGAATGTGGCCCGAAGCCGCAGCATCGAACGAGTCGTCGTGGGAGTCGTCTGACGCATGGGTGAAGCGCAAGAACCTCTCCTTAGGCATGCGCGATTATCACAGTCTGCACTGGTTGCTATACGTCTATCTACAACAGGGCCGTTACAACGATGCAGAGAAGTTGCTGAACCTGATGAAGAAGGTGATGTCGGAATCGACTTACGAAGATAAGTTGCGACCGGATTACTACGAGAACAACTATGCCATGATGGCGGCTGCGTTCGTAGTCGAAACCGAACGCTGGGAACTCGCGAACCAACTCTTCCCGCCTGACAAAACAACAAACACCTCAGAGCAAACAACAACAATGAGCGGCAGTCATGCTGGTCACAATCAGGCTGCCACTGAAAACACAGTCCGCACCCCACGTGCCAGTCGCAACTTACCGCCATTCATCCGTGCTTTATCTGCGGCCGTGCTTGGTTCCAAATTCAAATATGAGCCGACTGGAATTAGAGGTTTTGAAGTTGCCGCGGTCAGCGCTTCGATGAAGGGAGATCATGCGAGTGCAATAGAGTTGATGAAACAGGCGACGGCGCTGGAAGAAGCGATGAGTCCACCGTCTGGACCACCCATCCTGATCAAACCAACTCACGAATTGCTTGGTGAGATTCTGCTGCGCGCCGGCAAACCTGCCGAAGCGGCTGAACAATTCAAAGTTGCACTGCTGCGACAACCGAATCGCGCGCGTTCATTGCTGGGAACCGCTCGCGCCGCAGCAAAGACCGGCAACCAATCCGCGGCATTAACTGCTTACGCCGCATTGCTCGAACAATGGAAGCAGGCCGACGCTGGTTTGATCGAACTGCGCGAAGCCCGCGACTATCTAAAACAAGCCAAACGGTGAGCCGCAAAAAGGCACAAAAGGCACAAAGATGGATTTTGAAAAAGTTTAGAGTTCAAGAGTTCAAGCTTTAGCTTGCGCGCGTGAGTCCAACGATTGCAAGCTAAAGCTTGAACTCTAAACTATTCACAATTCTATTTTGTGCCTTTTTGTGGCTGATCTTTTTATGTGCCTTTTTGTGCGCGCACGTCGAAGGCGTAAATCGTGTCCTGGTCGCGCAGATACAACCTTCCACCCGCAACAACCGGATGCGTCCAGGTCGGTAACGAACCCTGCTGAATCCGGAACCGTCCCTTCTCTTTGTAACCCGTCTGTGTAGCCTCCACTAACCCGACGACGCCATTTTCACTAAAGCAATACAGATTTCCGTCGGCATAGACCAACGATCCCTTACCGACGCTGCGATCTCGCCAGGCAATCTCGCCTGTATCAAACTTTATAGCCGTCAGTATGGAACTCGAGAACCCATACAAGTAATCGCCGACCAGGACGGAGCTGCTGTGATGATTCCGCATGTCTTTGCTGAACCAGATCTCCTGTGCTTTGTTGTCAGGCTTGATTTCGACAACACCGCCGCCTGTGCCGTAATCGGAAGAGATGAACACGCGGTTTGCGCGCACGATAGGCGTCGCTACGTTAGCGGTGTCGTTCGAGGGCCGCGCGTAATCCCACAGTAAACGCCCATTATTAGCATCGAGGCCGACGGCACGGTCAGCAGTGAAGAACACTACCTGCGTCGTCCCGTTTACCTCCATCGGCATCGCTGACGAATAACCCGGTGCATCGCTTTGGCTCTTCCAGATTACCGAGCCGTCAGCCTTATTCAGGGCTACGATCGACGCCTCCCGCCCACCTGCATTCACCAGAACTTTGTTGCCCAGCACCAGCGGCGACTCGCTGATGCCCCAGGTGATGTTCCGACCACCAAATTCCTTCAGGATATTCTTGGACCAAATGATCTTGCCGGTGCGGGCATCGAGCGCGGAGAGATCGCCGTTGCCGCCGAGTGCATAAAGCCGATCGCCATCGATGGTTGGTGTGCCTCGCGGTCCGTCACCACGATCGTTGTGAAACGCGGATCCGTGCGGTGTGGCCCATACTTCTTTTCCCGTCGCAGTATCAATCGCGATGACGAACTCGCGATCGCCGCGAAGTCCCATCGTATACAACTTCCCGTTTACGACGGCAAACGAAGAGTAGCCACGACCTGCACCGCTGGCTTTCCAAACGAGTGGTGGACCTTCAGTGGGCCATTGTTTGAGCAGGCCTGTCTCCTTGGAGATACCGTCGCGATTGGGTCCACGCCACTGCGGCCAGTTAGCAGCAGATTGGGCCGCCGCTGCCTGCACCATAGCGAGCAACGCTACTATTGCAAGCGACAAAATCCGTATGTTCTTCATTCTGATCTCCTTCGTGTTGAGAACTGCTATTCGTAACGGGGAGACACGAAGATTTCGTTTTTACGACGACGGCTTGTAGTAGAGCACCAGGCCGCCGCCCAAAGCGGCTAACACAAAACCGAGATAGAGCAACGGATTAGGGGAAGTCCTTGGCGGGTGCAGCCACATCGAGTAAAGCACGTTAACCAGCGGTGCTCCCGCAAAGACGAGCGGCATGACGTATGTCGGCAAGCCGCCCGATCTGAACGCGAAGATAATACAAATGGCTCCCACTGCTCCCAATGCGCCACCGATGGTCGCGCCGAGAGAGCCCTTCATCGTGAAGCCGTTGAGCTGTCCCTGAGTAGAAAGCATAATCAGAGGGACAAGCACACCGATCAAAAAGTAAGCGACGCCCACACATAGCAGAGCGCGCATTGGATTATTGCCAAGCTCTAGCTGGCCGCGATGCAAAGCAGGACCATACAGGCCCCACGAGAGCGCGGCGCCGAGCGCGAAAAGGATCCAGAGCATTAGGACCTCCAACAGAACCGAGCGCGGTAGCGCCGGGTTGATCTCATTCAGAGCGCGGT
>DASUYO010000007.1:0-3096 GCA_036377375.1 Pyrinomonadaceae bacterium | reverse complement strand
GGATAGAAACCTTTCCTAATCGAAAATGTTTGTGCTATAAACGCTGCCCCGTTTTCATCCCTTCCCCCGGGGATCAACCGTTTGACTTAATTTTTCAAAGGAGTCCCTCATGCTGGTAAAAGTATGTTCCTCGTTTTTCGTTTTGTGTCTCGTTTTTTTAGCCACACCTTTGCTTGCCTCCGCTCAGGCCGGAGCCGCTACGGGTCAATATAAATTCGTTATGGAAGACAACTTCACAAAGTATCTCGAGTTCGACGCGCGCGCGGACGATCGAGGCACTACAACGGGTTATATGCTCTTCAATGACGACGCTGCAGTCGTCTTTCAGGATGTAGACGGGACCGGAGACATTCCAAAGGATGAGCCGTTGCCGTTTTCGATGACAGCGGATCTTGACTCAATGACGATAGACAAGAATAGGGCACTAATCGGCGGAGTGGTGCGCGATTCGAGTTATCGCAGTTATATCGGTAAATGGGTACAGTTAGTGGTCGAAGATAACGATGGAATCGAAGTGCCTGATAAGTTCGTCTGGGCGTTCTGCCAACCGGAGCCGGGTGGATGGATACCGTCGGATTCGGAAGTTAAAGGCGATCAAGGAGCGTTCATGAGCTGGTGGGCCACCGATGCTGAGCGAAGGGACGATGTGGGAATACCATCGCCGAATATCATTCCGGGCAATCTGAAGGGCTGTCGAGTTCATCCGATTCGAGCTTATGAATTTGCTCCTGTTCTGAAGGGCGACGGTATAATTACGATCAAGCAGTAGTCTTCCTTTCCCGAACCATAAATCCAATTACTCTCGTTGCAACGTACTTTAGCCGGTTCTAACAAACTTCATGAAAAGAGGAGAATTCGGTAGAAATGCAAAGCAACTCACGTTTTCGCGCGGCCATTTTTTTGGGAGCCATCCTCTCCCTGCTGTTGACGATCAGCGGCTCAATACCGAGCCGTGCCCAGGAGAAGTCGCTCTACGAACGTGTCGGCGGTTACAACGCACTCGCCGCCGTGGTTGACGATTTTATTGGAAGGCTGGTTGGCGACAAGCAGTTTGAGAAGTTCTTCGTCGGCCATAGCACCGACTCAAAGAAACGGATTCGCCAGCACATTCTCGATCAGTTTTGTGCGGGTACTGGTGGACCATGTGTCTACACGGGACGTGACATGAAGACAACACATGCCGGACTTGGGATCACAAACGCCGACTGGGATGTCGCCGCCAAGCATCTGTCCGACTCACTTGATAAATTCAAAGTGCCGGAAAAAGAGAAAGGTGAGATTCTGGCGTTTGTCACGAGCCTGAAGAAGGACATCGTCGAGAAATAAAGCTGCAGTCGATCGAAAACCCACTATGAATCCTGCCAGGATCCGTGTAATCTGTGGCTAATTCTGCCACGGATTACACGGATTTCTCTTTTTCGTCCATGTCCATCGCTCACAAAGGAGCCACCACATGCCAAACAAGACTAAGCTACGCTCGCGAATGGCCCATGCACTCCTGTTGATTGCATTGTTGACATCAGTCGCAGCCGCACAAACGTTTCGCGGCGCGATCCTCGGCACCGTCACAGATCCAAACGGCGCGCTCGTTGCCGGTGCAAGGGTTACAGCAAAGAACACGAGCACAGGACTCGAGCGGTCCGCGACGACGGACGATGCCGGCAACTACACCATTCCTGAATTGCCCATTGGACCATACGAAGTGCGTGTCGAGCAGACGGGCTTTGTCACGTCGGTAGTTTCAAACGTCAATGTCGAAGTAGCCACCGACCGGCGCGTAGACGTGAAGCTGAGTGTCGCCGGCACAGAGACGTTAGTAACTATAGCTACAAACGTGCAGGTCGAAACTACGACCAACACACTTGGCGGCACTATCACCACCAAGTCCGCTGAAGATCTGCCCATCAACGGTCGCGACTTCACAAAGTTTCTAGTGATGGTGCCCGGTGCCACAGGTGATCCATCAGGAGCAACGGATTCTCCGGGCTCTTTTGGTTTATTCAGTGCCAACGGGAATCGCGGTCGCGCGAACAATTACTTGCTCGACGGCACCGACATGAACGACGGCTATCGCAACCTGCCGGCGATCAACGAGGCCGGTGTTTTCGGAACTCCTGCGACAATCCTGCCCATCGAAGCGATTTCCGAAGCAGCGATACTTTCAAACTTTGAAGCCGAGTACGGCCGCAACTCCGGCGCGATCGTCAACATCGTCACCAAGTCGGGCACAAACGATTTTCATGGCTCACTCTTCGAGTTCTTCCGAAACAACAAACTCGACGCGCGCAATTTCTTCAATCCCGAACCTGATTCGCAAACCGCATTTAGGAACAATCAATTTGGCGGTGCACTCGGTGGTCCAATAAAACATAACCAAACGTTCTTCTACTTCGCCTATGAAGGTCAGCGCGAGCGGGTCGGACTTAATTCAACGGCACGCGTTCCCGATCCAGGCGAGATTACCGCCCTCGGTGGTCCAACCAATCCAGTCATCGCTCGCTTGCTGGCGCGTAATCCATGGCCTGCACCTAATCGGCCGTTACCTTTGTTTGATAACAGCGGTCACCCAAATCTCTTCGTAACCACACCAGCCTCGAACGATGTTGACAGTCTGATTGCCAAGATCGATCACTCGTTCAATAAAGACAACCAGCTTACCGGACGCTATTTCTACGGCACCAGCGATCAATCGTTTCCCCTGGCAATTCTCGCGGGTAACGTTCTTCCCGGTTACAACACCGTTACGCCCACTAAGGTTCACTTGGTTTCGATCTCCTATTTGAAGATCCTCTCGCCGACCAAAGTTAACGAGTTGCGGTTTGGCTTCAATCGATTCAAGGAAGGATTTTTTCCTGAAGACAGCGATTTCGATCCGCGTTCAATTGGACTGAACACCGGCATCACAAGCGATCAGGATTTTGGCTTGCCACAGATTCGCATTCATGATGACCTGGGTATAGCCAATATCGGGGCTACACTCTCCGTGCCTCGCGCTCGCACCGACATCAACTATCAGGTGATCGACAATTTTTCGTGGAAGCTCGCGCGACACGACCTGAAGTTTGGCTACGAGTTTCGTCGCACGACTGTGGACCA
>DASUYO010000006.1:0-18007 GCA_036377375.1 Pyrinomonadaceae bacterium | reverse complement strand
GTCTTTTGGTGACGGCGCCACTGCATAGATCACACCGCGTCTGGGTTGCGTCGCCATCTCAGGACGACGAAATACACCGATGCTCGCAGGCACCTCCGGCTTCTCACGTGATAGATCAGGACTGATGATTTCCCAGCTCGCACCACCATTCGTTGTCTTGAACAACACATTGCCGGCGAGGTAAAGCACGCGCGGATCGGCCGGCGAAAAGAGAATTGGCGCGGTGCGCAGAAACCTGTACTTCCCACTGCGCAAAATCTCGGGCGCAACGTTTTGCACCTGACCCGTCGTGGTATCGAATCGCGTAGCCTTGCCGCCATATATGAGATTTGGATGAAGCGGATCCGGCGCAACGTAGCCATACTCTTCAACGCCGACAGTGCGCCAGTCGCGAAAAGTGATCGCGCCATTGTCGCCGCGACTCTTTACTCCCGCTGAGCCGCTCTCCTGCTGGCCACCATAAACCCAGTACGGAAATTGATTGTCAGTGATGACGTGATAAAACTGCGCCGTCGGTTGGTTGTACCAGGAGCTCCACGTCTCGCCGCCGTTCACGCTGACAACGGCGCCCTGGTCCGTCGCGAGCAACATGATTTGCGGATTCTCGGGATTGATCCAGAGCGTGTGGTAATCGTCTCCGCCTGGTGCGCCTTTAAATGCAGTAAACGTCTTGCCGCCGTCCGTCGAGCGATAAGCTGCGATGGCGGCAGTGTAGACGATCTCCTTGTTGCGAGGATCGACGTCGATTTCCGCGAAATCACTGCCGCGTGCCCACGGGCGTCGATCAGTGCCCACGCGCCGCCAGGTTTCACCTGCGTCGTCGGACCGGTAGATTCCGCCGAGCTGCGTCGCATCAACAGTTGCATAGACTGTATTTGGATCATTGGGAGCAACTGCGATGCCGATGCGTCCGAGGCCCTGTTCGAAAGTCGGCAAGCCTTTTGTTAATTGACGCCAGGTGTTGCCGCCGTCAGTAGTTTTGTATAAACCGCTGCCAGGCCCTTGCCACGCGCCGTTCTCCCACGGACCTTGTCGTGCGGACCAGAGATCTGCGTAGATGACTTTTGAGTTTTGGGGATCGAACGCGAGCGCGATCGCGCCGGTGTTCTCGTCCTTATAAAGTACCTTCTGCCAGGTCTCACCGCCGTCAGTAGAACGAAACACACCGCGCTCTTCGTTGGCCCCATATGGATGGCCCAATGCTGCGACATAGACCAGGTTCGGATCTTTAGGATCGACGAGCATTGCTCCGATCTGTTGTGCATCGCGCAGTCCGAGATGTCGCCAGGTTTTTCCGCCGTCGGTCGATTTATAAATGCCGTCGCCGGTTGAGAGATCCGGACGCTGGAGTCCTTCGCCGCTGCCAACGTAGATTGTGTCAGGACTTGATGGCGCGACTGCAAGCGCGCCGATCGAGCCGGTTGGCTGATCGTCAAAGATTGGTTTCCACGTGTGACCGTAATCGGTAGTTTTCCAGACGCCGCCGTTGTTGACTCCTATATAAAAGACATTTGGCTGGCGGGGAACGCCCGTTGCGCCGACTGTTCTGCCGGCGCGGAAAGGGCCGATCATGCGCCACTTCATACCTTCGAAGAGATCGGGGCTGATAGTTTGCGCGTGAACGGCGGTAGTAATAATTAAGGAGCAAAACAGCAGGCAGAGAATGGAACAGAGTCTCAGATTATTCATCGGCATCAGGTTTTTGATGGATTTTCATGAAGAACAAGATTTGTTTTACTCCATCCTGTTTATACGTGCAAAGATGGATTCACATAAAGTTTAGAGTTCAAGCTTTAGCTTGCTACCCTTGAATTCCACGCCTGCAAGCTAATGCTTGAACTCTGAACTTTTCTTCGAACCATGTTTGGCTCCTTCGTGTACTCCTAAAAAATTAGTTGACACGCTTCGATCCTCTCCCTATGCTCCTAAAAATTTAGGAGACAGCAAAACCGCTATGGCGCGACCGAAGACCGAGAACCTGACGCCGCTCGAGCTCGAAATCATGCATGTGCTCTGGGAAACCGGACCCGCAAATGTACAGACTGTGCAGCAAAAACTGAAACGCGAACTCGCCTACACCACTGTCCAGACAATGCTCAACATCCTCGAGCGTAAAGGCAAAGCAAGACGAACCCTGAAGAACCGCGCATATTTTTACAAACCTGCTGTGAGCCGCAAGCAAGTTGTCGGCAAACACGTGAAAGATATTGTCGATCGACTCTTCGGTGGCTCCGCGGAGAGCCTGGTGATGAGTCTGGTGGAGACCAAGCACCTCACGCCTGAAAAACTTGCGCGCTTACAGAAACTCGTAGAACAGTCGAGGGAGGAAGCCGATGAGAATAAGTAGTCAACTGCTGCTGACCTTTTTATTGAATGCATGCTGGCAAGTCGCACTCATCGCCGCACTCGCAACCTTCGGCTCATGGCTTTTGCGAAACTCAGTCGTGCGTTACCGACATTGGATATGGGTCAGTGCTCTTTGTCTCGCATTCGTCGTTCCTTCCGTCACATCGTTGCGGATCCCCGCGTCATCATCGCGAATGAAGGCGAGGGCGCCGGATCGACGATGATCTGGGTGAATGCAATCGACGGCACGATCATCAAGACCGAAAAAGAATTGCCACGAAGGCGCAGCCCTGAAGGGCAGTGATCGATTAGCCGCAGATGAACGCAGATTAAGCTGCTCTCTTTCCTATTTCCGATCTGCGATCATCTGCGTAAATCTGCGGCTTTAAATCTTCCATCAACTCCTGAAAACCTTGCAGATCCAGCGACTGAGGTCCATCTGAGAGCGCACGCTCCGGACAGGGATGCACCTCAATCAACAACCCATCCGCACCCGCAGCAACCGCTGCTTTCGACATCGGCGTAATCAAACTCCGCATGCCAGTGCCATGCGACGGATCGGCCAGCACAGGCAAGTGCGACAATTCCTTCACGAGCGCGACAGCCGCGAGATCCAAAGTGTTTCGCGTCGCAGTCTCGAAAGTCTTAATGCCGCGCTCGCACAACACGACGTTCGAATTGCCGCCCGCTAACAAGTACTCAGCAGCGAGTAACCACTCTTTCACAGTCGCCGATGGCCCACGTTTTAACAGCACCGGCTTTGAGACGCGCGCGAGTTTGCGCAACAGCGAGAAGTTCTGCATGTTACGCGCGCCGATCTGCATCATGTCCGCATATTGTTCCACGATCTCAACGTCGGTTTCGCTCATGACTTCCGTCACGATCGGCAAACCAGTCTCTCTGCTCGCGTGATGGAGAAAACGCAGGGCTTCGACGCCGAGTCCCTGAAAGTCGTACGGCGATGTGCGCGGTTTGTACGCGCCGCCGCGCAGCATGTTTGCGCCCGACGCTTTCACTGCATGCGCAGTCTCCATCAGTTGCTCTTCCGACTCGACGGAGCACGGTCCCGCGATGACAACGACATCGCCGCCGCCGATCTTCGTGCCGCGCACGTCAACCACTGTTCTGGTTTGGCGCAGTTGGCGGCTCACTAATTTGAATGGATGAGAGATCTGTATGACTTCATCAACACCAGGAGCCGCGCGCAGCGCTTCGATTTCGGAGCGGCGCCCGCTGCTTCCAATGGCCCCGATGATGGTTCGTTCGGCACCCTTAACTACGTGTGCCTGGAAACCGCATTCTTTGATTCTCTCGATGATGTGATTGATTTCGTCGGAGGTTGCGTTGGCTGACATGTTGACGATCATGATGTGTATTCCTTTATTAACAGGGCAGGTTCATTGGGTCTCTGTTCGGTTGAAGCCGACAGCAAAACAAATCGAGTGTAGTTATCCGAGTGGTCCTGAATGCTCTTGCGAATAATCGTGCCGCCGTAGAGATCTGCGGCGCGCTGGCCGGCGATTGCTGCTCGTTTCGGGTTGCCGGCGCGAATCACTTCAGCGACGCTTCCCGCTGTATCGTCAGCGGCGACGGATTTAAGGTTGGGATATGTTTTAAGAAATCGACTGCACTGCGCGAGTGCAACCGGATGCGACTGCACGGTTTCAATGTCTTCGAAAGTTGCGCCGGGACAGCCGATCAAGTGTTGTTCAATTTTGATTTGAATTTCGTCGACGATATTCAACGCCTTCACGCGCAGGAGAGTGACGGAAGGATTTACGATTCCGGCGATACTGTTTTCGACGGGCGCGAGAAGATAGTCCGCCAAGCCGTTGTCGAAACTGTCATAAAGCTCCGCAAACGTCCTGCGCGGCACCAGATCAATGTCGTGACCCAGCAACTTGAGCGCAGCCTCTTCGCTGAACGCGCCACGCTCACCCTGAAATGCAACTCTCGGTTTTTGCGTCAGCATCGTCATACAGCTGCCTGAACTCGTCGTGATTCGCGGATGATCCTGCGAAAAACTTTGTCTACTGCGCGCTTATCCAGCGGCCCGCAATTCAATTCCTGAAGGCGTTCGAGCACGGTTCGCTCGCGCTCGGGATCGCAGAAGGGGAGGTTTGCGGCGTGTTTGAGGGCTCCGACTTTCATCGCGAGGCGTGCGCGCATGTTCAACAGTCGCAGCAGTTCCATATCGATATCGTCGATCTCTTTTCGCCAATACTCTATGTCCATAATTCAAAGCTCCGAACAAATAAAAAACCAGCCGCGAGTTTTCAGGATCGCGGCTGGCTCGTTGAAGGTATTGTGCTTGTTATTAGGTCGTCAGCACATCTTTTTCAAACTTCGCCAGCCCGCTCTCCTTCGAAAAGAAGAAGCGGTACGTAAAGGCGAAATAGAAAAATGTGCGAGTGCTAATCATGACCTCGGCTACTATAGGCAGCCGTGAAAAACGTGTCAAGACTTTTATGCTTTTCTGAAATGCTGGTCTTCTTTGCTCTGACTGCTGGGAGCCTTGCCGCGCAGCCGCAGGTTTACATCCGCTTCAACCAGCTTGGATTTACGCCTGCCGATCTTAAGAATGCGATTGTTTTCGGTTCTGCGGCGCTGCCGGAAGAGTTCAGGTTGGTAAACGCCACGAACGGCGCGGTCGTCTTCACTGGAAAAGTACAACCCATCATCGGATCGTGGGGACTGTACGATCATCACGGCGAGATCGAGTTCAGCACATTCAGGCAGGAAAGTTCTTACGTGATCGAAGTGGGATCGGCGCGCTCACAAAGGTTTACGATTAGTTGGAAGATCGACGCTCAACTCCCCGATCAACTACTCGAGTTCATGCGGCAGCAACGTTGTGGCTATAACCCGTACGTCGATGCCGCATGCCACACCTTCGACGGCCGCACTGCCTTCGGTCCCGAACCTCCTGGCACTTACATCAATGCCTCAGGTGGCTGGCACGATGCGGGCGATCAATTGAAGTACCTCCTGACTGCGAGCAATGCCACCGCTCAGATGCTGCTCGCCTATCAACTCGCTCCGCAGAAGCACGTCTTCGCCGATCGTGTAAACAACCTCGGACAGCCCGGCGCGAACGGCCTTCCCGACGTACTCGATGAAGCCATCTGGGGACTCAACTGGATGCTCCGCCTCCATCCGAAACCTGATCAGCTCTATCACCAGGTTGCAGACGATCGCGACCACAAAGGCTTTCGCTTACCGCAGAACGAAACAGTCGATTACGGATGGGGACCAGGCAGTTATCGCGTTGTCTATTTTGCTGATGGAAAGCCGCAGGGACTGCGGCAGTATCAAAGCGAGTCGAATGGCGTTGCGAATCTCGCGGGACGCTATGCCGCCGCGATGGCGCTGGGCTATCAAATCTGGAAAGACGATCCGCGGTTGCGATCGTTTGCGCAAACATTGCTGCAGGCGGGCAGGGAAGTGTACGAGCTCGGACGCGCGAAAGAAGGAGTGCAGCAGGGCAACTCTTATGGCGCGCCGTATCGTTACGCGGAGACTACGTGGGCCGACGACATGGAGTGGGGCGCCGCAGAGCTCTTTCGCGCCACCAGAGATCCTCGTTATCTTCGCGATGCCAAACGATACGCGCTACTCGCGCGCGACGAATCATGGATGGGAAAAGAAGAGACCGGTCATTACCAATACTATCCGTTCATGAACGCCGGCCACTTTCGACTCTATGATCTGGCCGACGCGCGCACGAAGAAACAACTCGCAAACTTTTATCGCGAACAGATCGAGCGTTGCCTGAAACGTGGCGAAACCAATCCTTACGGCGTCGGCGTGCCCTTCATCTGGTGTTCCAACAACCTGATCGTGGCGCTGGCGACGGAGTGTCTGCTGTACGAGCGCATGACCGGTGACAAACGTTATCGGCAGTTCGCGTCGAAACAGATCGATTGGTTGTTGGGTCGAAATCCCTGGGGCATCTCGATGTTCACAGGCGTTCCCGGAGACGGTGTGTATCCGAAGGACGTTCACCTGTTTCCGAATGCGTTGTTGAAGAAGATAGTGCGTGGCGGATTGGTTGATGGGCCAGTGTATCGAAAGGTGTTTCAGAGTTTACGCGGAGTGTCGATCAGAGAACCTGATCCATTTGCGCCGTTTCAGGATGACAGGGCTGTCTATCACGACGACATCAATGACTATTCGACAAACGAGCCCACGATGGATGGAACGGCCTCCGCCATCTTATTGTTTTCTTTGAGCCGCAGATAAACGCAGATAAACGCAGATCAGCGTTAATTTGCGTTCATCTGCGGCTTAAGTAATAGCTTTCCCGTTGTCTTTCTACCTTCCAGATCCCGGTGCGCCTGCTCGGCTTCCGCGAGCGGATAGGTTTTATGTATGCGGAGCTTCAGATCGCCACGCACAATCATCTGCATCACATCATTCGCACGCCACTCGAGCTCTTCACGCGTCGCAGTGTAGTGGCCCAACGTCGGCCGCGTGATGAAGAGCGAGCCCTTTTGCGAAAGCTTGATCAGATCAAACGGCGGCACTGCGCCACTCGCACCGCCAAACAGCACCAAATAACCTCGCGGACGCAGCACATTCAGATCTTTATCAAACGTCGCTTTACCAACGCCATCGTAAACAACGTGCACTCCCTTGCCATCCGTGAGCCGCTGTGTCTCAGTCTCAAAATCCATCTTTGTATAGACGATACATTCATCCGCCCCGGCCTCACGCGCGAGCTGAGCCTTTTCATCCGTGCCCACTGTAGCAATCACTCGACCGCCAATCAGCTTCGCCATCTGCACCAGCAGCAGTCCGACGCCACCCGCAGCAGCGTGAATCAGTGCAGTCTCGCCTCGTCGCAATGGATACGTGCTGTACAGCAGGTAATGCGCGGTCATGCCCTGGAGCATCGCTGCTGCCGCTTGTTCGAAATCCAACGCGGCGGGAATTTTTACTAAGCGACTGGAAGGCACCGCTGCATATTCAGCATAGCTGCCCATCACGCTTGTATAAGCGACACGATCGCCGCGCTCTACAGTTGTCACTTCGCTTCCGACATCAGTCACGACACCCGCACCTTCCTGCCCGCTCACGAAAGGAAGCGGCGCCTGGTAACGTCCTTCACGAATGTAAACATCGATGAAGTTCACGCCCGCGGCTTTGATCTGCACGACGGCTTCGTTTGGTTTCGGCGACGGAATCGGCAGGTCGACCACAGTCAACACTTCCGGTCCCCCGGTTTGTGAAACTTGAATGGCTTGCATAGTCGAAATTTTGCCACAGATCGGTGTAGATGTGGCAATTAGCCACAAAAAGGCGCAAAAGGCACAAAAATGATTATGTGCTTTTTTGTGGCTAGATGCGGATTTTGGTGGCGTCGTAGTCGAAGACGATTTGCATTACGCGGCGGGCTGCGGCTTCGGGGACGAGGGAGAGGATTGTTCGGCGGAAGCCGCGAGCGAAGATATTTTCCCATTGACCGACGGAGCCGTAGTAACGCGAGTATTTCGTGATAGCCGTCGTGCGTTTGTAACGAGAGCGCTCATAACAGCGTAGCGCTTGTTCCGTTGCGCCGTATTTCTCGAAGCATCTCGCAAGCACCAGTGCGTCTTCCATCGCGAGGCAACCACCCTGTCCGAGATTTGGCGTCGTTGGATGAATAGCATCGCCGAGCACTGTCATCCTGCCACTGCCCCAGCGTTTAGTTGATTCACGATCGAAGGCGCCCGTCTTAAGTATCGATTCCCGTGGCGTCGCTTTGATAAGTTCAATAACGGGCGCGTACCAACCAGCAAACAAATCCGTTAATTGATCCGTGTCATCTGTGTTCGCAGTGGCCCACCAGCCGAGACGTCCCAGGCCGACCGGACCAAGGCCGAAGCGCTTTCCGCGTCCGTGAAGCTCAATCGCGGTGCCGGGAGGTATCGCGCTCGGAATGTCTGGAGAGATTCCACGCCAGACGGTGTAGCCGCGATGAAGTGGATCGCCGTCGTTGAGGAATTGCGAGCGCACACGCGAGTGAATTCCGTCAGCGCCGATCAGAAAGTCAGCTTCGATAGTCTGACCGTTCGCGAAAGTCACGATCATCTTGTCGCCTTGTTGCGTCTGATCGACGAGCGTATGTCCGAGGTGAATCGATGTCGCAGGCAATGCGTGCAGCAGCGTGCTCTGTAAATCAGCACGGTGAAGCGCGACCGCCGGTGATTTATGAGCTTCGGAAGTCTCTGAAATCGAAACGCGATTAATGAGGAATCCGTTTTGATCGAGCCAGCGGACCTCTTCGATGACGCCGGCGTTCGCGAGGATCTTGTCAGCCAACTGCAAGCGTTCCAGCACGCGCATCGCGTTTGGCCAGATGGCAATGGCGGCGCCGACGTCGAGTAACGCGGGTGCTTGTTCAAAGATTTCAGGTTGAAAACCGGATTGCTGGAAAGCGAGTGCGGCAGTCAGGCCGCCAATGCCACCGCCGATGATCGCGATCTGGACCATTCGGCAGAGAGTGCCACAAAAGTCTTGCCACAAAAAGCATAAATGACTACGAGCACCAGCGGAGATCACCGATACAGAATGAAGAGGGATGAGGAAGACCGTTACGAATCTGTTCTGATGTGAATCGTCGTGTCGGCGTGAGATCGTACGGCAAAGGCACGACTGGAGAGCCGGGTTCGACTATCCCTTCCGACAAGATATGCACCTGTGCGAGTGAAGCGAGCGGGATTTTCATGGTCCATTCGAAGACCCGCGCCAGCAATCGATGGCACAACACCGGCAGTGGAAACATCAATGGCCGTTTGCCAACCACTTCAGCAACACGACGGACTGCCTCACTCAGATAAATCTCTTCCGGGCCAAGCACAGCGACTGTTTGTCGCTTCATCCGGCGGTCGATGAGCGCGGCGCGCATCACATGCACGAGATCTTCGACTGCAAGCGGCCGAATACTCTTCTCCTTCAACCCGACCAGCGCGAAGATTGGAAACGTGTGAAGCGCATGGCTGAGATGATCGAGCATGTGGTCGCCGCGACCATAGACGATGCCGGTCTTGATGATCGTGTAGTCGAGTCCGGAGTTGCGCACGATCTCCTCGCCTTGCCATTTTGACTCGTGATAGGCGGACCCACAGTCTGGCCGCGCACGCAGAAAGCTCATCAGCACGATCTTCTCGACACCGGCATTCTTCGCTGCCTCGACAATGTTCCTGACTGCATCGACGTGGACGCGTTGATAAGTCTGACTGCCGATCTCCCGGTTGATGCCCGCGCAGTGCGCTACGACTTTGCAGCCGCTAAGCAGCTCCGTCAAAACCTTGACGTCTGAAAGATCGTTGCCGACGATCCGGGAGTTGTCTTTCCGCGTTCGTCTTGAAATCAGCAAGAGCTCGTGACCCTCAGCCTCCAAACGCTGAGTTAAGTGTGTGCCGATGAAGCCGGCTGCTCCCGTAATTCCGATTCTCATGTTCTACTCCTTTCAACCGATGCGCTGCGGTCAGCCGAGCGGCAATAAAAATCACCCACGCCAGCACGAATGCGGTGCGAAGAATGTTCAGGTCGTAAGGCAGGCTGCTTAACGAGACGACGTCTGAATAGTTTGTATAGGCAACAGCTGAGAAAAATATAAGCGGCAGATTTATTCCAATGGCGTTAATCAATAGAACCGAGCTGCGCGGCGAGCGGAATGTTACGTAAGCACTGAACACCGGGTAGACTGCGGAAATCACAAACCACGTCGGGAACGAAAACACCTCCGGGTTAATCTTGCGTTCGCAGGCAAATCTCAGAACCCAAACGGCCAGAATAGCCAAACTCAGGAAGCGCAACGGGAGAGTTGCAAGTATAGACAGGAGATTTTCCGACTCATCTCTTGTCTCCACTCCGTTGCGAACCATCGCAATACTTCCGAAGGTAAAGAGCTTCCATGGTTTCACACTAGAACCAACCAGCAGCGCAATTGGTAAACTGCTCAACATCGCGATGAACACCGTCGCGGCAAGGTCATGATTCCTGTAGATTTCTGCGACCTGGATCACAAGAAGGGCCATTAAACCAATGCCATTAATCACTAGCGCAACTCTCATTCCCGCACCCATTCGAAGCCCTGAAGCGAGACGCAGCATCCAGATGATTGTCGCCATCAGCGCGCCGAATATCGCGCCCGCAAACATAAACAGCGGCGTGACGACGAGGACCTCGGTCAGATCAGGTTTGTCACTTCGGAGAGTAGTTGCAGCTATGTAGATAAAGCCGCCAAGTATTCCTCCAAGTATTCCTTGCAAGACGAAAGTACCTGGAAGGATCTGTTCAAGTGCAAACGATGGGTCTGCCGTTGCCATTTGTGCCGGGTTGTTCATGCTGTCTCCTGCTCCTCGTCGTCGATCGTTTCAGCCGCGTCGCGAAGCTCGACAACCAGCCGCAGTGCCTGCTTGCGCAGTGGACGCATGAACGGATTACTCGCCAGATGAATCAACTTATCGAGCAGGTCGACCGTGTGATTGATCAGGCGGTACGTCCGCCGGTGCTTCGGCGACGAATCGTGTATCCAGAAGAGCACGATCCCCATGTGATATACCCACAGCAGGTACGGCAACTCCGTGCGCAGATCCTGTGGAATGCGCACCTTCGCGCCTTCGAGCACTTTGGCGAAGAGTTGAATGCTTGCTTGGCGAACCGGATCGCTCTCATCAGCAAAAGGATTCAACGGACTCTCCGGATGAGCGGCGGTCTTGAAAAGCACGCCTGCAAACTGATGATACGGTTTCATGGTGTCGATCTTCGTTCGCATCACTGTGAGCAGGCGTGCCTTCAGTGTTTTCTCATGCTCGAGCAAAGGTAAAACGACTGCGAGATGAGTGTCGTGCAGTCGCTGATAGAAGGCCTGAATCAGATATTCCTTCGAGCGGAAGTAGTAATAGGCGTTACCGAGCGACACGCCTGCCTTTTGAGCAACAGCGCGCATCGTCGTTTCGTCATACCCGCGCTCGCGAAACATCTCGAGGGCAGTCTCGAGGATCAGCGCCTTCGTCTGATCGCCTTTGCCAGTCTTCGTGGTCTTCTGCTTGCGCATCGCAGTAATTAGATTACTTGGCGAGCCCTGCGGCCCGGCTAATCTGGTAACGATTCTGGGAAATCAGCGAAACCACTCGCTTCGTGGTTGGTAGCAGCTCCGGCGCCGCCAGGCGATAGGCCCAGTCGCGATAGCGAGCCAGTGCCCAAAGCACCATCAGCCACGCTTTTGGACCGAAATAGACCCAACCATCGTCCGTTACCACTGTCAGATCTTTTGTGGTCAGGTCGTGATTGAGTTGTGGATAGCGCTGGCGCGCTTCATCAGACGCACAGGGCACGAAGTTGAGCTCGACCAGTTTTGACTGGTCCGCGAGCCAGGCGTGTGCGCGTTTACACAAGCCACACTCAGGATCGTAAAGCACGGTTAGATACGACATCGCTCACGCCTCCTGTTGGACAGGTGTAAAAGCGTCCGGCCCAACCGGCGGCTGGTGACGCGTATTTGCGCGGCGGCGCATGCGGCTGAAGATGAAGAGGTTGAAGAAGTGCATCCCGCCGAGGACGAGAAGCACCAGGCCTACTTTGACGGACAGGGCTTCGATGCTTTGCTCCGCCGTTTCAACGATGTAACCGAGCTTTAGGGCGAGACTGACATAGCCAAAGTTGATCAGGTAAAAGCCGACGACGAGCAGGTGATTGACAGAATCGGCGAGGGCTTCGTTGCCGTGGAAGACGTCGACCAGGAACACGCGGCCGTTTTTGTGCAGGGTGCGGGCTACCCAGATGGTCAGCGCGATGCTGATGGCCAGATAAATCAGGTATGTGCTTATTCCGATTGTCATGGTCAGCCTCCTTAGCTGAATTTGAACACGTTCAACTATGGGCAGAGTACGCCTGATCGGGGAGGGTGTCAAGAGGTTTTTGAACGCGTTCAGAAACGGAGATTTTGCGGATTAGAGCGCGGATTTGTTATTGTGCAGGCGCTATGAAAACACGCAGAGGAGGAGTTAATTGGCAGCAGAAGATCTGATCCCCGCTCAAGGCACCATCATCGATAAACAGCCCAACGCCTTTTTCAAAGTCCAGCTCGACAACAGCGATCACGTGGTATTAGCCGCTATCTCAGGCAAGATGCGGAAGAATCGTATCCGTATTCTGGTGGGTGATCGCGTGAGTGTTGAGATGTCGCCCTACGACTTGACGCGCGGACGAATTACTTACCGGTACAAATAGCCGCAAAGAGGCGGAAAAGAAATCACTTCAGTTGGAACGATTTGAGGTAGCTCAGAAAAGAGTCGTTCCACTGGGCGACCGTATTTTCCGGGCCGACCACCTTTACGAAGTAAGATCCGTTTGGTGTCTCGACCACCGCCGCCCGCATTCGGTAACCGGGCTTATTGTGAAACGTGCCACTTCCGGGGGACATTTCAGGAACGTAGGTTCCAGACACGTCGACCGTGGTGACCTTCAAACCATTCGTCTCGAACTGTTCTTCTTTAGCGTCCTTTACCGCACTGCCGTCGGGTTGCTTCATCTGGCTTACCCAGCGCTCGACGTTTGCGGCCGTCGAGCCGCCCTGGCCTTGCCCAAAGTAATAAAGCACCAGCGACGCATCCTCCGCGTCAGTCGCCACCTTGGGTAGACGATACTGGGCGATGCGCATGCTGGAGGTTCTTTCCTCTTCTATCCAGCCTGGCGGAACAGTGAATTTGAGTGAGCTTTTTTGCGAGCCTGTCGCCGCGGTGAGACACGGCACACAAATCAAAACGAGAACAAGGACTGTGAACAGGATCCGCACGCCAATCATTTAACCGCTGAAACCCTCGAATTGCAAAGGATTACCGTGACGCGCCGATATTGGCGTGGTAACATGCCTTATCATGCATGCCGATGTCGTTCTAATACGGCTTATTTTTACGGCAATACTGGTCATAGCGGGCTACAAACTCTCGCCACTGAAAGATCGGCCCATGTGGTCAGCGGGGATAGGCGCGCTCATCGCGATCTGCATCATTGTTTTTGAACTGCGGATTCGTCGCGCCACTCTCAAGACGCTTATCGGTGCCGCGGCCGGTTCCATTCTCGGCATCATCGGGGCCTATTTAATCGGCTCTTTGGTAAGCCGGCAAGAATCCGAAGCCCTGCACCCGGGCATGAAGACTTTCCTGACACTGGCGCTGACATTCTTCATGGCTTATGTCGGCATGATGGTCGGCGCCGCCAAGGGCGACTATCTGGATCTCTCAGCGCTGGGCGGAATCTTCAGCGACAAGATAGCGCGCCGTGATTTGAAGATACTCGACACGTCAGTGATCATCGACGGCCGTATCGCAGACGTGGCCGAAACCGGATTTCTGACCGGCTCGTTAATCATTCCACAGTTCATTCTGCGCGAGTTGCAACAGGTGGCTGACTCACCTGATTCGTCCAAACGCCAACGTGGGCGGCGTGGCCTCGACATGCTCAACCGGCTTCAGAACAACAGCTCACTCGACATCCAAATCGTCGAGACTGACTTCCCCTCAGTGCGCGAAGTGGACCTGAAGCTGATCGAGCTCGGCAAACAACTCGATGCAGTAATCGTCACGAACGATTTCAACTTGAATAAAGTCTCCCAGTTGCGCGGAGTCAGCGTGCTCAATATTAATGAGTTGGCAAATGCGCTCAAGCCGGTCGTGCTCCCAGGCGAGGCGATGAGGGTTTTCATCCTGAAGGAAGGCAAGGAATACAATCAGGGCGTGGCCTATCTCGACGATGGCACCATGGTGGTCGTGGACAACGCGCGCAGGCTGATTGGCAAGAACGCCGACATCGCAGTGACCAGCGTGTTGCAAACAACTGCCGGGAAGATGATCTTCGGCCGTCTCTGGGAAGAAGCGGAAAATGGCGGACACAGCGACATTCATCGCACCAATGGTGCTTCGCGGCGCCAGGGGCGAGACACGCGCAGTAATCCGGGGCCGGTGCGTATCTCGGAGACGGAGCCGATCACGGAGAGCTGACGTCACGGGTACGCCGCTGCTACAAGTTCCTTAACTCTCTTCATGAACATTGCGATTATTGCCGCCGCCGGTGCAGGCACCCGGATGGCGAGCGATCGGCCGAAGCAGTTTCTGCTACTTGCAGGAACGCCGGTAATCATTCACACGCTGAAGCCGTTCGAGCACTGTGAGAGTATTCACGAAGTAATCGTGGTCCTGCCCGCAGAAGAATCTGCGGGCTTCCTTTCACTGGCTGGGAAATTTGGATTGCGGAAAGTCGCTCGTGTTGTTCCCGGCGGTGCGACGCGAGCCGATTCGGTGAAGCGTGGTTTGATGGCTGTTAGATCGGCCACTGCTGAAGTCGTAGCCGTGCACGATGGCGTTCGTCCTTTTGTGACGGTTGAAGAGATAGACGCGACAGTTGCAGCAGCGCGATCAGATGGCGCTGCAATACTCGTGGCTGCGGTGACGGACACGATCAAGCAGGTTAATGATCAGCGGATTGTAAATACGTTGGATCGGAGTGGCTTGCGCCGGGCACTGACTCCACAATGCTTTCGTTATGAGGTGTTGCGAGAGGCTTACCAGCAGGCTGACGTGAACGATCCTTCGTTGACCGACGAGAGCGCGCTGGTTGAGCAGCTCGGAATACCGGTGAGCGTTGTGGAGGGAAGCGCGCGGAATATTAAGATAACGACTGCTGAGGATCTTGCGATCGCGGAAGCAATTTTAGCCAAAGTTTCGACCGACTATTGAGGAACAAGTCAGGAAGAGGGGCTTGCCCCCGCTTCTAATGTACAGCGGGGGCAAGCCACCCTTCCTGACTTGTTCATTCCAAGTAGCGTTATTTATAAGCAGATGTTACGGATCGGCATTGGCACTGACACGCATCGCCTGGTTGAAGGGCGGGAACTCGTGCTCGGCGGTGTGCACATCGTTTCCGACCGTGGTGCCGAAGGTCACTCCGACGCCGACGCGCTTGCACACGCAATTGCTGATGCGATCCTTGGCGCGCTCTGCGAGGGCGATATCGGAGTTCATTTTCCCGACAAGGATCCGCAGTGGACCAATGTGGATAGTCTTGAATTACTTTCGCGTGTGATGTGGTTGGCGCGCGAACGTAGTCTCCATGTAGTGAATGTTGATTCGACTATCTTGCTCGAACGCCCAAAACTCAGAACTTACGTTGACTCCATGCGCGCGAACATCGCGAATGTTCTTGGCGTTGATGCAGGGTGCGTGAGTGTGAAGGCGAAAACGGGCGAGGGAGTTGATGCGGTGGGGCAGGGGTTAGCTGTGACCGCTCAGGCCGCTGTTCTTATGGAGAGCAACTAAGGAAAAAAGCAGCTTGAGACCACAGGACGTCATAAGGAAAAAGCGAGATGGGATCAGTCTATCGCGAGAAGAGATCGACTTCTTCATCGCGGGCATTACCAGCGGCCGCATTGCCGATTATCAGGTCAGTGCGTTGCTCATGGCGATCTACCTGAATGGTATGGACCATGCAGAGCAGCAGGCGTTGACTGAAGCGATGCTCAACTCCGGCAACATCCTCGACTTCACAGACATTCCCAAACCAAAAGCAGATAAGCATTCCACGGGCGGAGTGGGTGACAAGACTTCGATCATCATTGCGCCGCTCGTGGCTGCATGTGGTGTTTGTGTGCCGATGATTTCCGGTCGTGGTCTCGGTCACACGGGTGGCACACTCGACAAGCTGGAGGCGATTCCCGGGTATCGAGTATCTCTCAGTGCGAGTGAGTTCAAACAAGTGTTGGACCAGGTCGGCTACGCGATGGCTGGACAGACTGCTGAACTGGCGCCTGCTGATAAGAAGATGTACGCGTTGCGCGATGCGACTGCTACTGTTGAAGCCATTCCGTTGATCGTCGCGTCGATCATATCGAAGAAGGGTGCTGCCGGTCTCGATGCGATGATCATCGATGTGAAAGTTGGGAATGGCGCTTTCATGCGCGAGGAGGCGAGAGCGAGGGAGTTGGCCCATGCACTCGTCAGCACCGGAAACTCGTGCGGAATCAAAACGCGTGCGTTGTTGACTGACATGAACCAGCCGCTGGGTGGAGCAGTCGGAAACTCACTTGAGGTTCAAGAGTGCATACAGATTCTTCGTGGTGAGGCGAATGAAGCGGCGCGACCGGTGCTTGACTTGTCGTTGGAGCTTTCAGCGCACATGCTCATGCTGGCAAATGTTGACAAGACAATCGAAGCGGCGCGCGCGCGATTGCAGAAAGTTTTGGATTCGGGAGAGGCGCTTGAGTGTTTGCGAAGCAACATCGCGGCGCAGGGTGGTGACCCGCGCGTTTGCGATGCGCCGGGCAGTTTTCTGCCTTTGGTAAGGGAAACCGTTAAGGTAGAATCCCCGCGCTCTGGCTTCATAACACGAGTCAACACCTCGGAGATTGGTCACGCTATCGCAGCAATCGGCGGCGGGCGCGTGCGCATCGAAGACACAGTGGATCCCACAGTTGGTTTCACTTCCGAGTTGAAGTTGGGTGACGAGATACGGGCAGGCGAGATCATTGGAATCGTGTACTGCGCAGATGCTGATGCGGCTGCGGAAGCGGCGCGTCGGATTCAGGCTGCCTATCAGATCGGCGAGGCGGCGATGAATGAGGCGCCAAGGTTAGTGAAGGAGATCGTTAACGAATGAAGTACACAGTTGCGATCCTGCTTGCAGTTATTTTTTGTACAGCACTATTGCTCTCGGGTTGCGGCACCAGTTCCGCGGCGGACGATCGCTCGAAGATTCACGTCGGCATCGTCTTCGATATCGGCGGCAAGGACGATCGCTCCTTCAACGCCGCTGCCTGGGAAGGCGTCCAGCGCGCCGCACGCGATCTTCCAATCGTCTTGCGCGACATCGAGCCCGGCACGCCAAACGCCATCGAGC
Organism: Pyrinomonadaceae bacterium; assembly: GCA_036377375.1. GTDB lineage: Bacteria > Acidobacteriota > Blastocatellia > Pyrinomonadales > Pyrinomonadaceae > PSRF01. The sequence goes on along the minus strand of DASUYO010000006.1, from coordinate 781 downwards.
CTGCCATGCGTGCTTTCGCCGAACGCAATTTCGATCTGATCATCGGCGTCGGCTTCGCTCAGGCTCCGATCATGGAGCAGGTAGCGAAAGACTATCCGCACATCCAGTTCGCCATCATCGACGGTGTCAGCGAACTGCCAAACGTCGCCTCGCTTGTCTTTAAAGAACACGAAGGTTCGTATCTCGTCGGCATCATCGCCGCCAAAGCCTCAAAGACCGGCACCATCGGTTTTCTCGGCGGCATGGACATCGGTCTGATTCATCGTTTCGCAAAGGGCTACGAGGAAGGTGCCAAGTCAGTAAATCCAAACATTCGCGTGATCGAAAATTATGTCGGTGTTACTGACGGCGCGTGGAACAATCCCGGCAAAGGAAAAGAACTGTCGTTGGCCCAGATCGGGAAAGGCGCTGATGTGATCTTCACCGCCGCGGGCAACTCCGGACTGGGCGCGTTCGACGCTGTCGAGCAACAGGGGAAACAAAACGGTCGCGCAACGCATTTCGTGATCGGCGTCGACTCGAATCAAAACATGGTGAAGCCAGGCTTTGTTCTCACCAGCATGGTGAAGCGTGTTGACAACGCAGTCTATGACATCGTCAACGAGGTCGTGAACCACCGCTTCTCACCGGGCTTGCACGTTTTTGGTCTGGACAAGGACGGCGTTGGCTACGCCATGGACGAGTTCAACAAAGACCTCGTTTCTCCCGAAGCAATCCAGGAAGCTGAAGCCGCGAAGAAGAAGATTATCGACGGCGAAATCAAGGTCACGGACGCAATGGG
>DASUYO010000005.1:0-5387 GCA_036377375.1 Pyrinomonadaceae bacterium | reverse complement strand
TTTCTTGCTTTTCTGCGGCTCTGAGTGGCCGGGGCGAGATCATCAGCTTCCTGTTGCCTGCGAAAGCCGGAGCTGAATGGGTGGTGCGCGAAATCGAAGCGCAGGACGGGCGTGCGTTTGAAGTTCATGAGGGAAAATCTGTGGATCTTGTTATCATTCCCGCAGCCGGTGCATGGGTTTGGACGAGAACCATCGACGGGCAAGTCCAGGAAACGCTTTCGACATAGCAGCGCCAACGGCGCGAAATATAAAAGCCAGGCAAGCGCAGCGCCAACCGGCGCGAAATATGAAAGCTAGGCAAACGCAGCGCCAACGGCGCGAAATATAAAAGCCAGGCAAGCGCAGCGCCAACGGCGCGAAATATAAAAGCCAGGCAAACGCAGCGCCAACGGCGCGAAATATAAAAGCCAGGGGCAAGCGCGAAGCGCGTCGCCCCTGGTATGGAATCAAAAAATGACCTTAGCCCTGAAAGGGCGTAATGGATTGTGTATTTCGGCCTTTCAGGCCTTGGACGGGTGCTGCGGTCGTCACCAGGGGCGACGCGCTTCGCGCTTGCCCCTGGCTTTAATATTCCGCGCCTTTGGCGCTTTGTTTCGACATGGTGAGGACGATTACGGAGTATGTGCGGCATTAATGGAATAGCGTTTTCGAGCCGCTCCGGCCGAACTGTGTCGCGAGCGACGTTGGAAGCGATGCGCGACATCATCACGCATCGCGGTCCCGACGAGGAAGGCATCTTCATCGATCGAAACGTCGGCCTGGGCCATCGCCGCCTGAGCATCGTGGACGTTGCCGCAGGTCATCAGCCGATGACCAACGAAGACGATTCGCTGCACATTATCTACAACGGCGAGATCTACAATCACGCCGATTACCGCGAGTCGCTCGAAGCAAACGGCCACGTCTACCAAACACACTGCGACACAGAAACAATCCTTCATCTTTACGAAGAACACGGCGCTGACTGCGTTGACTACCTGCGCGGCATGTTTGCATTCGCGATCTGGGACCAGCACAAGCAGGAGCTGTTCATTGCTCGCGACCGTCTCGGCGTGAAGCCGCTTTACTATGTTCACAGTGACGACGGCTCGCTCTACTTCGGTTCCGAAATCAAGGCACTTCTCGAAGCCGATGCGGCCAGGCCGGAGATCAACTACGCGGTTTTATCCGATTACCTCGCGAACCATGCACCGTCAGGTGAACAGACGCTCTTTTGCGGCGTCAAACGACTTCTGCCAGGTCACGTGATGACGTGGCGTGACGGTGAAGTTTCGATTCGCCGTTATTGGGATGTGGACTTTTCGAAAGACGACGCCGAGCGCGATGAGAAGACTTACATCAATGAATGGTCTGAGCTGTTTCGCGAGTCGGTCCGTTTGCGGCTGATGGCTGACGTGCCGCTGGGAATGTTTCTTTCCGGCGGAATCGACTCGTCCGCGATTGCAGCCGTGATGAGTGGGATGGTCAGCGAGCCGATCAAGACTTTTTCCGTCGCCTTTGCTGAGCGTGAAGCAAACGAGTTGGAGTACGCGCGTCTCATAGCCGAAGCTTACAAGACGAATCATCATGAGATCGTCGTCACTCCCGAACAATTCTTTGAGGCCCTGCCGCGCCTGGTGTGGCACGAAGACGAGCCGCTTGCCCATCCTTCGAGTGTCGCGCTTTACTTCGTTTCGAAGCTAGCTTCTGAACACGTGAAGGTGGTGCTCACCGGCGAAGGAAGCGACGAGATGTTAGCCGGCTATGGTCGTTATCGACGCACACTCTGGAACCTCTCGATGGGCCGTCGCTACAACAAGTTCACTCCCTCAATCGCGAGAGACACGATTCGCAGCCAGATTGAGCAACGAATGCCGGAAGGCCGCTTGCGCCAGAAGCTCATGCGAACTTTCCTCGTGCTGTCGCCGGAGCTCGAGAGTATCTACTTCGACAACTTCGCGGTGTTTCCCGCGCCGATGCAGCAGCACATGTTCACGCGCGAGACTCGCAATCGCATTCGCACGATCGATCCTTATGTCGAGCTTCGTCGCGTGCTGTCGCAAGCGAAAGACCTGTCATTGCTCGATGGACTGTTGTATGCAGACATCAAGACCTATCTCCATGAGCTTTTGATGAAGCAGGATCAGATGAGCATGGCGACTTCGATAGAGAGTCGCGTGCCTTTTCTCGATCATAAGCTGGTGGAGTTCACTGCGAGAATGCCTGACACGATGAAGTTGCGCGGCGGCACGACCAAGTATGTGCTGCGCGAAAGTATGAAGGGTGTACTGCCGGAAAAGATTCTCTCGCGCAGCAAGATGGGATTCCCGGTTCCGATTGGCCGCTGGTTCCGTGGACCATTCAAGTTGATCATTGATGAGTACGTCTTGAGCGATCGTGCTTTGTCTCGCGGCATATTCGCTCCTGATTTCGTACGGCGGCTGGTGTCGCTGCATCAAGCGGGAGAGGATCATTCCGAGCGGCTGTGGGCGCTGCTGAATTTCGAGATTTGGTTGCGGCAATTCTTCGATGGAGAAAAGTCCTCAGCGCCGAAACACCTTGAGCGGGAACTGGCCCTTGCCACATAGCTGATCACTACTGACCTCCTGGTGCATATCGTTTGGCTCAAAACTGAATTGCTTCATCCGGTCGATAAGGGCGGAAAGATTCGCAGCTACAATATGCTGAAAGAGCTGAAGCGTAGCTGCCAGATAACCTACCTGACCCTCGACGATGGAACTGCCGATGCAAACGCGCGCGAGCTGGCGAGCGAGTATTGCCACGAGCTCGTTTGTATTCCACACCGGCTGCGCGAAAAGTTCACGACCGGTTTTTACGTCGAGCTCGTGCTGAATCTCACTTCACAGTTGCCGTATGCGATTAAGAAGTACGAATCGCCTGCGATGCGAAATGAGATTGCAAGGCGAGTGGCTGACGGAGGCTTCGATGTTCTGGTGTGTGACTTTCTCGCGCCCGCGGTGAATGTGCCGAGTGGACTCGGTTGTCCTTCAGTGCTCTTCCAGCACAATGTGGAAGCGATGATCTGGAAGCGTCACTACGAAGTGCAGGCAAACGCGGCGAAAAAGAGATATCTGTTTCGACAGTGGCAGAAGATGCGAGCCTTCGAAGCGAAGATGTCTCCGCAGTTTGACTGCATAGTTGCCGTTTCGCGCGAAGACCGCGAGCTAATGCAGCAGGAGTATGACGTGAAGGCGATTTACGACGTGCCGACAGGCGTCGATACGACGTTCTTCCGGTCCAACGGATCGAGACAGCCACGGCGCGCGAATCTCGTGTTTACTGGTTCCATGGACTGGCTGCCCAACGAAGATGCGATACGTTACTTCACGGAACAGATCATGCCGCGTGTGAGACAAGCCGTTCCTGAAGTGACGCTGACAGTCGTTGGCCGGAATCCATTTCCTGGTTTGCTGGAGCTCAGCAAGCGAGATCCGTCCGTGATCGTCACCGGGCGCGTCGAGGATGTTAGACCATTTATGGAAGAGGCTGCGGTTTATGTTGTGCCGCTGCGAATCGGTGGTGGCACGCGGCTCAAAATCTATGAGGCGATGGCGATGGAGAAACCGATTGTCTCGACTTCGATCGGCGCCGAAGGCTTACCTGTCGAAGATGGACGAGAGATTGTTCTCGCGGATACGCCCGAATCGTTCGCTGATGCGGTCGTCAAGTTGATTCGCGATGAGAATCTGGCGGCGGAGATCGGTCAACGAGCGGCGGCGAAAGTTCGAGGGAGATTTGGTTGGGACAAGGTGGCCGAAGACTTTGCTGCCGTTTGCGAGCAGACCTATCTTGCGAACCGTGTAAGTCCTGAAATCCTGTTACCAGCTTAGGGAGATTTGTTTAAGTGAAACTGAGCGTGTTTGGTTTGGGTTATGTTGGTTGTGTGGCTGCCGCATGTCTGGCTGACGCCGGCAACGAGGTCATCGGCGTCGACGTCAATCCAACCAAAGTCGAAATCATCAATGGCGGCAAGAGTCCGATTATTGAAGACGGCGTTAACGAATTGATCGCGAAAGTAGTCGAGGCGGGCCGTCTTTCCGCAATGACCGATTCCGCGCACGCGATTCGTAATTCTGATCTGTCGCTGGTTTGCGTCGGTACGCCCAGCAATCAAAACGGCAGTCTTCACTTGCGTCACGTCGAGCAGGTTTGCAGTGAAATCGGCACCGCGCTCAAATCGAAGGGTGAACGGCACATCGTTGTCATTCGCAGCACCATGCTGCCGGGCACTGTTCAGAATACCGTCGTTCCCATTCTCGAAGAGACGTCGGGTAAAAAAGCCGTGACGGATTTTGGTATCTGCATCAATCCGGAGTTTCTTCGTGAAGGCTCTTCATTGAAGGATTACCACGCGCCACCATTCACACTCATCGGCGCAGATGACGAAGAGACGATCGATGCAGTGCGAAGTCTCTACACAAACATCAACGCGCCCGTCTTTGTTACTTCGTTGAAGACGGCAGAGATGATTAAGTACGTTTGCAATTGCTTTCATGCGCTGAAGGTGACTTTCGCAAACGAGATCGGAAACATTTGCAAGGCGCTGGAGATTGATAGCCATGAAGTCATGAATGTGTTCTGCCAGGACACGAAGCTGAACCTCTCGCCCTACTATCTCAAACCGGGCTTCGCATTCGGCGGTTCATGCCTGCCGAAAGATCTGCGCGCGATCAACTACAAGGCAAAAGAGCTCGACGTCGAAGTTCCCGTGCTTTCCGCGATTCTTCCCAGCAACCGGCTACAGATCGAGCGGGCGATTGAGATGGTGGTGCGTAGCGGCAAGAAACGTGTCGGCGTGCTCGGATTCAGCTTTAAAGCAGGCACGGACGATCTGCGTGAATCGCCGATCGTGACTTTGATCGAAACGTTAATTGGCAAAGGGTACGAGCTTGCGCTTTACGACCGGCATGTTTCAGTTGCAAAACTGGTTGGCGCAAACAAGGAGTACATCGAGCGCGAGATCCCTCATATTTCGAAACTGATGAGAAGCAGTGTTGACGGAGTCTTGGACGATTCAGACATCATCATCATCGGCAATCAGGCGCAGGAATTTCGGAGCGTCGCAGAGCGGCTGCGAAAGGATCAGCAGCTCATCGATCTGGTGCGTCTCTTCGATCGCACTTCGAACGAAAACTATCAGGGCATCTGCTGGTGAACGGCTTTGCCTCAAAAGTCAGAACAGAGCGCCAACGGCGCGAGATATAAAAGCCAGGGCAAGCGCGAAGCGAAGCGGAGCGCGTCCCCCTTGGTTACGAGCCAAACCCACGAACGAGGCCTGAAGGGCCGAAATACACAGGTATTCCGCCCTTTCAGGGCTGGAATTAAAAACTTTGATTAGCTCCAGGGGCGACGCGCTCCACTTCGTTTCGCGCTTGCCCCTGGCTTTT
>DASUYO010000004.1:0-21442 GCA_036377375.1 Pyrinomonadaceae bacterium | reverse complement strand
GCGGTTTGTGCCGGATCCGTATGCGGGCAGAGCGGGAGCGCGCATGTACAGCAGTGGCGACTTGGTGCGGCATTTGCCGAGCGGGGTATTGGAATACCTGGGCCGCAATGACGAGCAAGTGAAAGTGCGGGGCTACCGGATTGAGTTGGCGGAGATCGAAGCGGTGTTGAGAGAGCAGCCGCAAGTGCAGGAAGCGGCGATCGTTGTGCGCGAGGACGCGAGCAATGAAAAGAGACTCGTAGCTTATGTAGTCCCACGGCCTGGGCCGGCACCACGCGTTAGTGAGTTACGTAATTTTCTCAAGCAGAAATTGCCCATACACAGCATACCGGCAAGTATTGTGTTGCTGGATGAGTTCCCTCTAACTGCCAGTGGCAAGCTGGACAGGCAAGCACTCCCTGCATTCGAGCTCTCACCAAGAGAATTGGAAACTGAATATGTTGCGCCTCGAACTCCTTTAGAGGAGAGAGTCGTATCAATCTGGTCTGATCTGTTACACGTCGAAAAGATCGGTATTCATGATGACTTTTTCGAATTAGGCGGCCACTCTCTGTTGGCGACGCAACTAATGTCTCGTCTAAGAGAATCTTTTCAGGTTGATCTGCCGCTCCGCAATTTGTTCGAAGCGCCCACAGTAATCGGACTGGTTGAAAATATCGAGCTCCAAATGACAGCCGGACACTCGGCTCAGCCGCTATTTTTCGAGAGGATTCCTCGCGATCATGACTTGCCGCTCTCATTTGCTCAGGAAAGCCGCTTACATATTGAGCGATGGGCCAAAGATCATTCCGTGCCGCTCAAGCCCTTTCAAACCACAATTTCATTTCGCCTGAGCGGAGAGTTAAACACTTCTGCAATGGAGAAGAGCTTTAGTGAGCTTGTGCGTCGCCATGAAGTCTTCAGGACAAACTTTCACACCCTGAATGAAAAATTTGTTCCAGTGATCAATCCGATCACAAAGACGATGTTCGGCGTGTCGGACTTCCAACATCTCCCTCCCGATGAGCAGGAACTTGCCGTGTTGAGACTTGCCGACGAAGAGGTGCACTACCCGTTTGACCTGGCTCGCGATCCACTATTGCGCATTACGTTTTTGCATCTGGGACCCCGTGAACATGCATTATTTTTGACAGCATCTCACATTATCTTCGATGCGCGGTCCCAGACGATTGTTTTGGACGAGATAATGACGCTCTACAAAGCGTTCTCCACCCAAACCGCATTGCCGGTTTCGGAACCGCAGCCAGAGTTTATCGACTTTGCGTATTGGCAGCGACAGTATTTGCAGGGAGAAACGTTTGAGAAACTTGCTGGCTATTGGACAGAACAACTCGCCGGCCTGGAACTGCTGCCGACGATCGAACTTCCCTTTGCACGCCAGCTTCCACCTGTTCCAACTTACGAGGCAGCATCCCAATCGCTTCAGATTTCTACTGATTTATTAGACTCGCTCAGATATCTGGGACGGCGAAACGGAGTCACGCTGTTCATGATCATGTTAGCAGCCCTTAAGACTTTGCTGCGCTGCTACACCGGGAAGGAAGATATAGGTGTGGTCTCTATCGTGGCCAACCGCGATCTGCCTCAAACTGAAACGATGGTCGGGTGTTTTGCCAACCTCCTTATCTTGCGCACGCAGCTTTCAGAGAACCCGACATTCTCGGAGTTGCTGCAATCGGTCCGAAAAGTAACTCTGGACGCTTACGCTCACCAGGACCTGCCTTTCGACAAATTGCTCGATCTGTTGGGAGGGGGTAACCGGGCAAGGAAACCTTATGTGCTATTCAATATGGTCTCAGTCAACGAAACGCCAAACCTGGATGTGCCTGGCCTGACAGTGAGCACGTTGGAGATCAACCAAAGCAAAATAGCTGAGCCTGGTATTGAGTTACATGTAACGGAAGCCGGTGAAGTTATGAATATGACTTTGGTATACGAGATTGAACGATTAGAGGCTACTGCTGCCGGCGATATTTTGCGGCATCTGGAAATGATACTGGAAAGTGTGGTCCTTGATCCGGAGCAGCGACTTTCAGATTTGTCTGTCCTCATCGAAGAAATGCCGAACATGGCCCAGCTTGTTGAGTCTTAACCTCAGCATCTCCCCATCGCACAACAATTCATTAGGAAATCACGGGGTGATTCATATCCTACGAGCGCTTTAATGAACAGGCGCACAAACTGCCATCATAATTCCGAAGGAATTCAAACCAATGAGTGCACTTTCGGTCGAAAACCTTGAAAGAAATCTTGAACAAATAGTTGCCGTTCCTGGGTGTGTTGTAACTCTCGTAGTCTGTAGCAACCGGACTAGTAATATAAAGAAACACTGGAAAACGAATCTTGAATCGCTCCAGGACTTCGATCGCTTTTTGATCATCATGGACATGAAGGAGACCGAGGAAGTCCGGGCGTTGCGTGACGACCTGGATGCCTGGGGAATCAGAGTCGTAGTCAATGATGAGAATCTTGGGTTGTCCTACTGTCGAAATCTGGCGCTGAAAACGTGCCGTACAAATTACCTTATCTTTATCGACGACGATGTAACGATTTCGAAAGAGACTGTTAGTTCGATAAAGCAGGAGTTTCGTAAAGGATCAGACATTGTCGGAGTGCGCATCTGCGGCGCCAGCGACCACCTTATGCCATGGTATATCTCTGAGGGTCAGCTTCACTATCTTGCGATCCACAATCCAAAAGCCAAGGTCTTCAATACCTGGGGCGCGTGTATGGGTCTAAAAATTCCGTTTGTCAGATCCTATGGTCTTAAATTTAGAGAAGAACTGGGAAGGAGGGGTAAAGGCTTACAGTCTGGAGACGATACCACGTTTCTCAGAGAGATGAAGGTTCGTGGGGCCCGGGAGGGTTTTCTTAAAGATGCCTCCGTCATCCATCACATTGATAAGCAAAGATTGTCCCTTTCTTACATGGTGAGAAGAGCTTACTGGCAGGGCCGCTCCGAGCTTCGCCGGGGAAACGTTTGGAACGGATTGATAAAGGAGTGGCTGCGGTTCTTCAATACCGACTCTCCAGGTTTCAGGACAATCACGCTTGCCTTGTTTTACATCACCACCATTTGGATTGGAGTTGCGTGGGAAAAGATCGGAGCCAGACGCTAACAGAGCGCCAACCACGCGAGATATAAAAGCCAGGGCAAGCGCGAAGCGCGTCGCCCCTGGTTACAACGTGACGACGACTACGAGGCCTGAAGGGCCGAGATAAATACACAGGTATTACGCCCTTTTCAGGGCTGGAATTAAACTTTGATTATCTTCCAGGGGCGACGCGCTCCACTTCGCTTCACGCTTGCCCCTGGCTTTTGTATTCCGCGCCTTCGGCGCTGCAATCCTATGTTTGCTGACGCGCTTCAGAGAATTAGCGAACGGTTGCGGGACGCGAAGATATCTTGTCTCGAATGAGTGGCCATTGTTCCCAGTATTTCATAAGTTGCGGACCGAAAGGCGAACTCAACTCAAAAAGCGGGAATACATGATTTGACGCGTGAGTGATTAGACAAATGTCCACCCAACCGCCGAAGAGACTGACGGGAAGATTAAGCAATACTCTTAAACCACAACGCTTGATTGATTCTAATTGGTCACCTGCTGAGTTAATGAGTAACACTGTTCGGCCTTGAGGGTGTAAGACTCGACTAATTTCACTGAAAAACGGAAGCATGCCAGTCGCTAATTTTCCTTGTGGTCCAACAACTCGTCCCCAGGGGGGATTACTGATTATTCGGTCTACAGTTCCAGCAGCAAATGGGATTTGAGCTGCATCTCCGAGAACAAACTTCACATCAGCATTTGCCGCCTGAGAATTAAGAGCAGCTTTATGGAGTACTTGAGGATCGATATCGAGCCCCCAACTATCGATCTGGCTTCCCACCCTCAGACTCTCAATCGGGATGGTTCCTACTCCGCAGAAAGGATCCAGGACAACCTGCTGGTCTTCCAAACTGGACAGCAGCGCCATTGCAAAAGCCAGAGGAGGATGAAGCGTGCCTGTTCGCGAGTCGAGTTTATATGGTCGTCGATGTAACGGAGAGGCAGATAAACGTACTCCGATAAGAGCTTCGTCGCCGCTCAAATGGATTCGGAAAGAAATATTTGAGATAGCGGAAGGAGCATCTCGCTGAGAGTTATAGACCCACCCGGTTTGTGCTTTAACGGCCTCGGCGACAGCATCTTCGATTTCGTAGCGGTTGTAATTTCGTCGCCCCAAAAAACTGCCTATCGCGTTAAAACTTGGCCGCTTAGGCAGCTCCCGAATATTACGCAACAATGCGATTGCTCGAGAACAGTCTATTTTCGCTGAGGCTAAGGTAGATAGTGATGCTCGCGAGTGATCAATCTGCGTGATTATTTTACAAATGGCAAAGATGTCATCAACACTTCCGGCACTCAGTAACCTCTGGTCCAGACCGTTTGTAGTGAATCTGATTTCACGATGCCGGATGCTGGTGACGTCAGCGTCAAAACTCTTTTCAAGTTCAGCGGCTGCGATCCATTCGATACCGTGAATGGCTCGCGCAAATAGATGAATGTCGTTGTCAGACACGCTTCGTTATTCGCTCCATACGTTTCGACATGGATCATATCAAACGGCAAGGAGTGATGAAATAAAGACAAGAATGACTTCCAAAGCGCCAAAGGCGCGGAATATAAAAGCCAGGGGCAAGCGTGAAGCGAAGCGGAGCGCGTCGCCCCTGGTTACAGCGAGACCACGACTACGAGGCCTGAAGGGCCGAAATAATATCGACGCCCTTTCAGGGCTGAGGGCGATTTTCATCCATAACCAGGGGCGACGCGCTTCGCGCTTGCCCCTGGCTTTCATATTCCGCGCCTTCGGCGCTGCGGATGTCTGCTTTGTGTAATGAGGAGATTAAGAAATGAACTTCGGTCGAATGCCAGATATTCTGCATCACTTTTCTGAGGACATCTTTCACCTGGCGCCAGTGCCGTTCATCTATCACGAGGTGAAGGACCATAATCTTCATGAATGGCATGCGCAACTTATACAGGAAGCACGCAACGCTTTCGACGAGTCAGTGTTAGAGGTTCCGGATGTTCGTCACATTAACGATATGGGTTCGCCCCCAAACTTTGACGATGCCACGTGGTCTGAAGAGCAAATCCCGGCGGTGGGCGTTTGGCACAGTGTGCCCACCAACGGATACCTGAACCTTAAAGCGCCTTCAGTAATGACCTTACGGCACCTCATCGAACAACGATATCTCAATGTGCTGAGAACACTCGGTAAGGGCGAGCAAACGCCAAGAATTACTGAAAGCTGGATACAGTTCTACAAACAGAGCGACTATAAGGTACTCCATAATCATGAACGCTATGGCCCTCCCTACCCGCTACATCCCTGGGCCGGCGCCTATTACATCGATAACGGACAACCTGATTCGTCGATGCCCTATAGCGGAGTTTTGAGCTTCCGAATTCGGCAGACTAATTATTTGATTCGGCCCTTTGCCGGGTTGCTAGTGATGTGGCCGGCCGACATCTTGCACGAAGTTCATCCGTTCTATGGCACTCGCGAGCGAGTAGTAGTGAATTTCAATATCAACGTGGTTCCAACCGATGCCAACAACCAAACAATGTAACGGCCCTTACCAAGTCGCAACAGCAGCAACCGAAGGCTATCTTCCTTACCTGGCTTGCCATCTCCTCACACTCGGTGAGAATGGATCGAAGGAAGTTCCGCTCGAAATCACGGTCATTCACAGAGGGATTCCGATTGAGGCACAACGCGGACTGGAGGCCTTGATTCCATATCCTCATAGCTTGCGTTGGATTGAGCCGCAAAAGTCCTTGCTGGAAAAAATCGGCGCGCCACTGGATTTTGCGGCGTGCTCGCCACACTACTTTCGTTTGTTAATCCCGTACCTGCTTCCGGATCACCGGCGTGCGATTTATCTCGACGCCGACACGATGGTTCTCAACGATATTTCATCTCTCTGGAATACCGATCTGGAAGGCCACGCTATCGCAGCAGTATTGGACTACCTACCGTGCATTCGCGATGCAGTCAGTAACTGGAGGGAACTGCATGTTGATCCCGACGCGCCCTACTTAAACTCCGGAGTTTTGGTTATGGACCTCGCCCGTTGGACCAGTGAGAAGATCTCGCTGCGCGTTTTGAAAGTTTGTCGCGAGAACCAGGCTCATTTGTGGGCTCATGGTAAATGGCCACAATTCGATCAATATGGTCTTAACGTGGTGCTTGCCGGCCGTTGGAAAGCGTTAGACCCGATGTGGAATCGTGGCACCGATCTACCACAGACCGCAGCACGGATAATTCACTATTTGGGAAACGGCAAACCCGGTCTCGCGACTTGCCAGCCGGTTTTCAATCAACTCTTCTTTGACGTATTGCGCCGAACGCCCTACCGCGATTGGCTTCCAGTCAGTAACAGTGAAAAGCCCGCGTTGGTGGCTTGAGAATCAAAATGGAAGAATGTCTAGTGTACGCGCAGCCAGGCAGAGTCGCACTCGCGGACTTTGATGCCGTCCTGCTTGACGTCGGGAACGTAATTATCTACGACTTCCCAATCGAACTGGCCTACTCTTACTTTGTAAGTGAGGAAATCCGACTCAGACACTTCACACTCACTCCCACGGCATCTGAGATTTTGGAAGCCAGCAGGAATCCAACGCTCCTCATGCAAAAGTTGGGAAGTGCATCAGACTGGCATGATATTAATCATATTGCATGGATGCGCGTGCTCGAGAACTGGAACTCACTCTGTATCCCGATACCAGGCGCCACCGAAGCCCTGCATCGCCTCGCTGGACTGCGTCTGGCAATAGTAGCCAATCAACCGCAAGAAACGATGGAGGTTCTGGAGCGGCTTGGAATCGCCGATCTTTTTGAAGTGATCATCCTTGACTCATCACTTAACTTCTCGAAACCTGACCCGGCGATTTTTATCTACGCAGCCCAACGCCTGCGCGTACAACCTGAGTCGCTAATCATGGTTGGCGACAGGCTCGATAACGACATTCTGCCCGCGCGAGATCTAGGTATGGCTACAGCCTGGATTAAAAAGACTCCGATAGATGAGACCCTGGCGATACCTCTGGTTTCGATGGAATGGAAGCGTCATTATTTTGATTGCAAGCGAGTGGCGATAAGCCAATCACTCAAAGAGTTACCCCAGCATTCTCTTGAGACGCACCACCACTACGTGATCGACTCTCTGGCAGATCTTACGAATTGCAGCGCCAAAGGCGCGGAATATAAAAGCCAGGGGCAAGCGCGAAGCGCGTCGCCCCTGGAAGGTAATCAACTTTAATTCCAGCCCTGAAAGGGCGGGTGTATTTCGGCCTTTCAGGCCTCGTCGTCGTGGTCGCGAACCAGGGGCGACGCGCTCCGCTTCGCTTCGCGCTTGCCCCTGGCTCTTATATCTCGCCTTTGGCGCTCTAATTTCGATGACAAACAAAGCATTCATTCCGGTTGACGTACTAATGTGCGTGGGCAGCAAAGATGTAAATTACCTGATGCCTTACAGTCTCAAATCGTGCATAAGCAACTTCACGCTCTTGAACGATGTAGTAATCGTTACATCAGTCAAGAGGGAAGTGCTGAACATTCTCGATCAACATAAGATCCGAAGCAGGAGTGGGAGCATTACAGTACTCGACGACGAGGAGGTAGTGCCCGCCTCATTGATGGACTTTCCACCCTGGTGTCGACAGCAATTCATCAGGTTGCACGCTGACGAGATTTGCGCGACACCTGTCGTTGCTTGTCTCAGCGCTGATACGATTACGTATAAACCGGTGACACGTGAACACCTGTTTACCGGATCAACACCTAACCTCTTTTATAATCGATATCCCAACACCTCGAAGCACCTCGATTACGAGCGCGGGCGAGTTGAAAATATTGCCCGAATACTCCAGGTGCGTCCGGAAAACTCATGGACGCTAGGTGACTTCATCATGGATTTGACTCTGTTTGAGTCGAAGCGGCTGCGCCAACTGCGCGCATATTTGAAGACTCTTTACGGAGAAAATCCCTTCCATGCGATTCTCCCTCGCGATTGTGAAGACATGCAACAAAAAGCAACTTTCGGTGAATGGACCTTGTACGCGGTATTTCTATTGGACGTACTAAAAATAAAGATGCCGATAAGGAATTCAAGGAACAAATTTATTGCCCAGGTTCATAGTGCCAAAGAGTTCGCCGCCTTCCATTTCGATGCACACGTAGTTCACTTTGTAGACAAGTCATTCGATGTGCCTCAAATTCTGGCGCGCTATAAAGCCAATGTTGCTGAACAGCAGGCCTCAGGATACTGAACCACTTTCTTAACCCGGAAACACATATGACTTTGAACATCCATCCGGCGTGGAGGCAACCACGTGTGTTGATCATGACCGATGTCACCGCTCCCGGCGGTGTGGGGACATTCATAGGGCAGCTCGCTTTGTTTGGGCAACGACAAGGATGGGATGTGTTGGTATACATGGACGACGGAAGTGGATCAGACTCAATGGCCCACATGCTTCAACATATCGGAGTCAGCGTGATGAGGGGTTCTTTATATCGCGGATATCACTCCGATCAAACGATTCGTGAGTCGGTGTGGGCAGCCCTTGAGCGTCATCAACCTGATGTCGTTCACGTTCAATGTGGATCGCCCCGCAGCGCAGTACTACCGCGTGAGTTGATAGTAGATGTCGGCTTACCTCTGATAGTTACGGAAAACTTCGTCTCAGCAGACTTGGAAATCGCCAACGAGATTCTCCAGCGGATTAGAACACTTTATCGCCAGGCGTTCGCCGTCATAGCAGTCTGCGACGAGAATCTAAAAGTGCTGCGTGAAACCTTCGGGCTTTATGCACGCCGGCCGTTGGTTATACGCTATAGCGTCGCTTTGCCGCCAACTGGTCCTCAAGACGCTATTTCCCCTTCGCACTTCAAAGCCATCACGGTCGCGCGCTTGTCACCTCAGAAGGCAATTGATGTGCTGATTCAAGCCGTTGCTATGCTCCCGCATGACGTTCGCAAAACGTTTCAATTCACGATCGCGGGAAACGGAGAAGAAGAACGACGGCTAAAACAAATGTCTGATGATTTGTGCCTGACCGAATGCATTAACTTCGTTGGCTGGTCCAATGATGTGCCGGCACTCTTACGTACTCATGATCTCTTCATTCTCCCGAGTGTTGCTGAGGGGCAGCCAATATCTCTGATGGAAGCGCTTGCTGCTGGTCTTCCATGCATCGCGTCTTCGGTTTCAGGGATACCGGAACTGCTGGGCGACGGGAAGTATGGAACTCTCGTTCCACCAAGAGATCCGCAATCTTTGAGTGCGGCTATCGCGGCCTTTGCACGAAATCCATCAATTCTTCGGCAGAAGGCTTTAGCGGCAAGAGACTATCTTCGAAAGAACCACGACCCCGAAAGAAATATGGGCCAAATAGTCGATCTTTGGAAAGCTGCTACTGCGTCGTATCGCGCCCAATCAATGGCGGCCGCTGTCTAGTATTCGCGTCTTAAAGTTTCGAGTATGCAGCGCCAAAGGCGCGGGATATGAAAGCGAGGGGCAAGCGGGAAACGAAGTGGAGCGCGTCGCCCCTGGAAGGTAATCAAAGTTTAATGCCAGCCCTGAAAGGACGGAAATACTTAGCGTATTTCGGCCCTTCAGGCCTCATAGTCGTGGTCTCGCTGTAACCAGGGGCGACGCGCTCCGCTTCGCTTCGCGCTTGCCCCTGGCTTTTATATTTCGCGCCGTTGGCGCTCTCTTCTGACAAGCATCATGGATGAAAGCAAATCGAGGGAATTGCCAATTCTCAACAGCCCGGTATTCTGCGCGCTCCCTTGGGTTCATTTGTGTGGTTCGGTCGATGGTGTTTGGGGTCGGTGTTGTGTAGACAGCTCGATGTATTACGACGACTACTACAAGATGGAAACAAAGCCGGAGTTTAAGCTGCGACCAGACTCAATAGGCTGTCTTCCCGATTCGCATTACTCAAACGCAAATCCAGAAAAGACCTTTAATCTCCTCGAAGCATTCAATAGCCCTGCGATGCGGGAGACTCGCGTCGCAATGATAAAAGGCGAAAGCGTTGCTGCCTGCCAGTATTGCTATGACCGAGAGGACAGTGGCGGAACCTCCTACCGGCAGACAGCCAACCAAATGTTCAGAGATAAAGTCGATTGGGCCAGTCTCATCGAGAATACCGCAGCGGATGGTTCGTTGAATGAGTTTCCCTGCTATCTCGATATTCGATTCGGTAACACCTGCAACCTTGAGTGCATCATGTGTGGTTTTCCAATCAGTTCACGATGGGGCAGGAGAGTACCGTTGAAGTGGATGCCGGCAAAAATTGATCCTTACGCTTCGGATACCGAGTTATGGAAGATGCTCGAGGACAATGCCTCTAAACTTCGCCGCATTTACTTTGCGGGTGGGGAACCCTTCCTGCAACCGTTGCACTTCAAGTTGATCGATATGCTCATCGATAGAAATTGCGCGGCGCAAGTTGACGTTGCATACAACACAAATCTAACCATCCTGCCTCGAGGAATCTTTGAAAAACTTGGAAAGTTCAAAAGTGTTGACATCGGTGCGTCATGCGATGGAACCGGAAAGGTCTTCGAGTCGATAAGAGTTGGAGCAAAGTGGACCACCTTTATAAAGAATGTTCGCGAAACCAAAAAGTACTTTCAAGTCAGGCTGGCTGTGACTCCGCAAAGAGACAATATTGCCAACCTCGACGAGTTGATTCGTTGGGGAATCGAAGAGGGATGCGAAATAGACTTGACCAACATTTTAATGCATCCGGCAGAACTGTCTTTAAATAGTCTTAGCGACGCTGAGAAGACATTGTTTGCAAACAAGTATACGGCGTTAGCCTCCGGTTATAAACAAAGCGGTCACCATGCAATCGGAGAGAGCTTAGAGAGCATTGTTAGATTCTTGAATACGCCGAACCAACCAGAGACATTGGAGAACTGTCCTTGAAGATAGCTTTACTCAACGTTCCTATTAAAGCACCCTGGTTAGGCACTGGTGCCTGGATCACTGTGCCACCCCAGGGCTACGGGGGAATCCAATGGGTCGTCGCGACGCTGATCGATGGCCTGCTGGAACTCGAACATGAACTGTTCCTGCTCGGCGCACCGGGAAGCTCATCGACATCCAGTTCTCTCAAAGTAATTGAAGCGGGTGCCTCGGATGACATACAGAACTGGCTCCATGAAAACGAAGTAGATATCGTGCATGATTCCAGCAATGGCGTTGTAGCGCTGGACGAGGTTTTTCCTTCCTCTGCTTATATTTCTACTCACCATCTCACTGGCAAACCCAGGAATCCCATGAACACTGTCTATCTCTCCAATGCGCAACGGCGACAGGCAAGGGCACAGTCAGACGCGCCCGTAATAAGACTTCCGGTAAATCCCGGCAGATACCTTTTCAAACGCGAAAAGAGTGATTACTTACTTTTTCTCGGTCGCGTTTCACGCTGGAAAGGCGCGCTTGAAGCAGCTGCATTTGCAAAAGCAGCAGGGCTGCCTTTAATGCTCGCTGGACCATCCTGGGAGGAGGATTATTTGCAGGAGATCTTAGACAGTTATGGCGATGTTGTACGGCTCGTCGGAGAGGTTAGTGGAGATGATCGCCTTAAGCTACTTGCCGAAGCAAAGGCTTTGATGGTCATGTCGCAACCGGTCTCTGGTCCATGGGGCGATCAATGGTGTGAGCCCGGAGCGACGGTTGTTTCAGAAGCCGCGGCCAGCGGTACTCCCGTGATAGCGACCAATAACGGATGTCTCGCTGAGATTGCTATCAAAGTTGGGTGTGTCTTGCGCTGTGGCGAAGTTGTAACTCGAAGGCGAGCGAAGGATATCCTCAACTCTTTACCATCTCCCGATCAAGTGCGCGCAGTAGCCATTGACGAGTGGAGTCATGTGAAAGTAGCCCGTCAGTACGAGAACCTTTATACGGATGTCATCGGAGGTAGGCGATGGTGCTAGGATTGGTTGAAACATTAAAAGCGCAAGGTTACGCCGTAGTTAGAAATCTTTTTAAAGAAGAAGAGCTGCTCGAGGTGAGTGCCGCCTCCGAACAACTCATCAGAGGATGGCAGGCACGCGAGATCAATAGTAATGATTTCGGTTCTTATAAAACGGATGAAGCCCCAAGCCCTATTCTTTATTGCATACGCCACCTGGAAACAAAGCATCCGTCATTTGAGCAACTGGGGCGGTCAGAGCCAATGAAAGGCATTGTACGACGTGTCTTCGGAGGCCCCGCCATGCCGACGGCATTTGCATTGATCATAAAGATGCCTCACTACGGCGGTAAAGTGCCCTATCACAGCGATCCAATTGATGTTCCGTACGGCCACGTTTACAACTTCAGTATCTATCTTGATGATTCAGGTCCGGAAAATGGCTGTTTTGAAGTTGTACCGGGCTCACACCTTTTGCCGGCAAAGGCGGGAATGTTTGACGAAAAACCTGAAGGCAGCGTGTTTGTGAAAACAGCAAGAGGAGACGTGCTGATACACGATGTTCGGGTTGTTCATGGTTCTGCATTTTCCCGCAGTGAAAAACTTCGACGTAGTATTTGCGTTGAATTTCAACCAGTCGAGCGGCTCGAAAAGATCGGCAACAAAATTTTGGAACACATCAGTGCGGAACAACACACACCAATCGTTCGAAGCGTATCAAGCTAGAAATTCTCAACTGAGTATCAGGAATATTTCAATGTCTACATCGAAGATGCCGGTTCTGGTTAGTATTGTATCGACCAACGATGGACCATGGTTGACCAGTTGCTTTGATTCATTGGCTGCCATCCGTGAGCAGATAGACGTCGTAGTTGTAGCAAACGATTGCGATGATAATACGGAAGAAATCTGTGCCGCAGCGCCACTGGAAATTACGGTCCTCCGAACCGACACTCGCCTCGGTTTTGCCGCATGCAATAACCTCAGCTTACATATAGCTCTGCAAAAGGGCTACGAGTACGCGTTTCTTTTGAATCCTGATACTCGAATTCAAGCGGACACCGTGAGTTCTTTGGTGCAGTTCATGCGTTCGCATTCGGAGTTCGGAATTACGGGAAGCATTCAGTTCGAATATGGAGACGAGACCTGGACGCAATTGAATGAATGGTCGTGCCAAACGCTCGATCATGCTGCGACGTTAGGAGCACAACAGAAATCTTCTGATGGTTTTAAGTGGATTGAGCATTATTACGTCCAGGGGGCGGCTCTGATGCTGCGTTTGAAACTCGCGGAAAGGATCGGTCTCCTGGATCCAGTCTACGGCACGTTTTATGAAGAAACAGATCTCTGCCGGCGTTGTCTGTTGTCCGGCCACAAGGTGGCGATACTCTTAAATAGCAGAGTGCAACACTACGGCGGCGGCAACTGGAAGTCGAATTTGACAAAGCACCATAGACGCGATCTTCTTATGTTGCGCAATAGGTTTTTATATGCCGTCTCCGGGGCCAAATCACGAGCCTCTATGGCAATTGAGACCTTCCGCGTGCTCGCTCACGAGATCAGGACAGTGCTGTTCCATCTCGATGATGTAATTCTGCCATGGTGGCGATATGGGCACGTTTTGTGGTCGGCTCTTCGCTCTGTGAAGGACATCCTTCAACTCTACAAGAGAAATCAGATCATCCGTTCCGGCGCTCTGGTGCCTGAATCCCTATGGGCAGTGGGAACGGACACATAGTAAGAGAGAATTACAACGACGAGGTTGTTGGTTCCAGGATTAGGGTTCGTCTTTTTCCGATCTTCACTGAGCCGATTTGCCGGTAACCATCAGGTGCAATTAATTTCTTCTCATCCGTAGTGAGAGCTATTACGGAGACAGGGTTTAGGACAGGTCTGACATTATTAAGGAGCTGCTGAACCGGATCACCCTTTACCGTTCCCTGCCAACGCGTAATTTGTCCATAGGGAAGATCCGTCAGGATCAAATCAACGTTTCCAATCTCTTTTGATAAATCAGATTTGCCGAGGATATCGAATTGAAAGCACTTGGTTGCTATCGAGTGCGGAAAACTCTCCAATTGCTGCTGAAGACGTAAACTGCTTTCCAGAGCATCCAGGTGCGACTGCTTATTGAACTTTTCTACGAGGACTTGGAGGTCTTGAATCCGCGATCGTAAGCCCTCCGGATGTAACAGCGATAAATTTCGGCATGCCAGTTCGACTGCTTCATTGCTAATGTCTGAAGCGTAGACCTTACTGATTTTATCGCCGTGTAGATAGCAAGCGACAGTCGCTGAATAACCGCCGCCACAGCAGGGATCGTAAAGAGTATATGGAGGCTGCGTGCCCTTTTCATTCAAGCGTGCCGCGCACCGTTGGAATATTTCACTCGTCAGCCTCACAGGAAAATTGGTAGCGCCGGGAGATCCGTAGAATACGCGTCCACTTGAATAATCCTCGTAGTTCTGTTTCTGCCGTGCAAAGCGATATTTGCCCGAGGCAGGTCGGTGGGCGGCCGGAGGCTGAATTATTTTCTTTCTACTATTTTTCATGCGGAGCCCTGGTTGAACTTAGGGGCTTCTCATCGTTCCAGAGGTAAACACTATGTACTGTCCGAAATGCGCAACATTCAATGATGAAAATGGAAAATTCTGCCGAGCCTGCGGTGCGGGCATCAGCTTCGTTTCCCAAGCCTTGACGGGCAATGTTCCGTCTTCAGACTCGCTGGAAGCGTCCCGCCAACAATATACAGAAGCGGTTTTTAGGAACCAGAAGCCCGCGAGCCAATCCCGTGGGATTATAAGCCTCTTCCTGGGCTTATCTTTTCTCCTCGTCGCAGCCGCAGTTTATGGTTTCGCCCCTGCGGGTGAGATTTGGTGGTTTTGGTTTCTATTACCAGCTTTCGCTGGACTGGGCGTTGGAGTAGCCGATATTCTCAGGTTCACGAACCAACAGCGCCTGCTGCAAAAGGCGACTGGCCAGACTACCCTAACAGAACGACCAATGAACTGGTCCCTGGATTCTATTTACAGCAGACAACCACCAAGCGTCACCGAAGACACCACGAAAACTCTTCGGATGCCCTCAGGTCACGAGAACTCTTGACAGCAACCGTCATTGCGAACAGAGCGCCAACGGCGCGAGATATAAAAGCCAGGGGCAAGCGCGAAGCGAAGCGGAGCGCGTCGCCCCTGGTACAGCGGACCACGATTACGAGGCCTGAAGGGCCAAAATATTCCGCCCTTTTCAGGGCTGGAATTGAACTTTTGATTATCTTCCAGGGGCGACGCGCTCCACTTCGCTTCGCGCTTGCCCCTGGCTTTTATATTCCGCGCCTTTGGCGCTGATGCTGAATGTTAGAAAAAGACAATATTACCCGGCTAGTTCGAGAAATTCTTCTCGGAGTTCTGGATAACGAAAATTACAACCTCGGTAACTCGGGCGAGAAGCTGCGTAATGATTCTCATTTCATTGAGGAAATGGGTATCAGCAGCATTGACTTGTTAGAGTTTTTCATCAGGATCGAGGATCATTTCGAAATCCAGATTCACGAAGAAGATTGCGATTCGCTCACTTCAGTGCATGCTGTAGTCCAATTCCTCAAAGCGAAACAGGCGATTTAATCTCAATGAAACGTCACCCTTTCCACTCAACCTCAACCGCATAAAGTACCTTCCTCGGATCTAACCTTCATAAACAACCGCAAACAGGATCTCTCGGAGCCAACGGTGTTTTTTCAATGTCGTTGACTTGTTCCCGCTGCGCTGTACTTCAACACACAGAAGCCGTACCATGCATAATTTTGCACGGCCGCCCAGTTTACTCTCTCCAAACTCGGCGATTGCTTTGTGCGCATTACCCCTTACCGGAAGGTTTTATGGATGAGAAGTAAACTTGAAAGGCCAGTAGGAAACTGGTTGCTCGATGCACTACCAAATTCCAACTATGAAAGACTGGCGCCTAACTTAAAGCCGGTCTCCCTCTCTCTTGGTGAAGTGATCTATGAACCGGGCGGACGCATGGATCATGTTTTTTTCCCTACGACGTCTCACATCTCCTTGCTCTACACAATGCTCAATGGCTCGACCGCAGAGGTGGGGCTGGTTGGTAATGAAGGGGTGCTTGGCATCGCTCACTTCATGGGCGGTGAAACAATACCTAACCGCGCGGTCGTCCAGGGTTCAGGCGAAGGGCTTAAACTAAGCGTCCCTGCGATGCAAGAGGAGTTTGCTCGCGGTGGAGAGTTTCAACAGTTGCTGCTTCGCTACACACTGGCTCTGATTACACAGATCTCTCAAACCGCCGTCTGCAATCGTCTTCATCCAGTTGAAAAGAGACTCTGTCGCTGGTTGTTGATGACTCACGATCGAACAAATTCGGATGAGTTGCAAAGTACTCAGGAGAACATTTCGAACATGCTGGGAGTGCGGCGCGAAGGTGTTACCCACGCCGCGGGCAGCCTACAGCAGCGTGGCTTGATCAGCTACGTTCGTGGAAACATCAAGATTCTGGATCGCGCGGAGTTGGAACAGCACGTTTGCGAGTGTTACGAAGTGGTCAATGAGGAGCAGAATCGCTTGCGTTCGCTGGCTACCTCTTTGTCAGCAAAAGCAGCCAAGGCAGCAGCCTAAATACTGGTCATCTCTGTCCCGGCTGCATCTCGGCTAACTTCAGCTCAAGCTCTGCTGCTTCGTTTTGCAATTGCTGTATGCGAAGCATGAGCGGGTGACGCTTGCTTTGAATTGTGTTGAATACATTCTCAGTCATCCATATTTCGGCAGACTGACGAAACGTATCAAATAGTTCAATCCTTTTCTGTTCCACTTTTGTGACCTGTGCGAAGAATTCTTTCACGTTATCCGGGAGATTGGACTTACTCAACTGTTCCGCTTTTTGAGCAGCATCCCTTTCCAGTGAACCTGCCTGCGTAGCTAGTTCGACCTCTTCCTTAGCAATTACGCTGATAGCTTCTCTGCCAGTGTTGAAGTTCTTGCCGTTCAGGATCCGCTCCTTGTCTATCAACTGTTTGTACAACTCGTTGACCTTACTTCGGATCGAATTGAGTTCAGCGATAAAAGCATTGGCCTGATTGACGTTTTGGGCAGTTCCGTACTGAGTAAACTTTGGCTCAGCAGTTAACGACTGTTGTTTCAGGAAAGCCCAGGCATTGCGATTTATGTCGGGAGCCAGATCGTAATACCAATGATCGTGTCCCTTCATTATGGTTACTTGTACAGGAAACTGATTCGATTTGAGCAGTTCCTCCGTTTTCTTCACTGAGTCAATTGGAAAGTATTGGTCACGATCACCAATGAAAATTGCGATCGGAGTCTTGCGTTTAGCCAACCGTACATAGCTTAACTCGTCCTCGCTACGCCATGAGCCTGCATGAACTGCCGTTGCAGCAAAGTATTCCGACTCGATCATTGACAAATTCAATGCATAAACAGCTCCGGCGGAGTGGCCAAAGAGAAAAACTCTTTTCGGATCTATTGAATACTTAGCTTTGAGTTGTTCAACGATCTCACGGAGAAAATCCGCGCTATCGTCAGTTGAATTCCACTTTTCTGAGTTCATCGAGTTTGGTCCAGCCAGGATGAAACCTTCCTGGTCGGCGATGTCCTTCCACTTCTCAACGAGCGATAGACCGTCTCGACCGGAGCCGTGCAGTGTCACAATCAAAGCAGGCTTTGACGCGACATTCTCAGGTACATACAAATAGTAGACTCGCTTCTTACCACCAAACTCTATCGTTTGCTTTGTAATTTTAGCTGTGCCTCCGAGCGCTGTTTGACAGATCGCCAGCAGCACTAGCGCAGACAAGATGGTGAATCGCATCATTTTGTGACTTCTGTGCCTTTTGTGGCGGTTTAATGGATCACTTTCCTACAAGTCTCTGACGCGAAATGAAATCGAGAGTGCCGTTTTGATATGCAGCCCTCGCCCACAAATCGCGTTTAGTTTTTAGCCGAAATCCATCTGCGAACTGTCCCTTGGTTGATTTCTTTTTGCTCGCCTGGACCTTTTTGGCGTGGCGGCGATTCCAAAGCGCACGTGCGCGATAGTGTTCGTAAAGTCGGAAAAACTCGGCCAGATACGCTTGGGCCAATTGCGTATTCCCCTTGATCTCCAGCAGGTTCTCGTCATTGTTTTCAACAGAGTTCTTACTCATGTTGGCCGAACCGGTATAAATCGTTGGCGAGTTGGTGTCGGCATCAATGACAATAAACTTGTGATGAATATGGACGGTAGGAATCTTGTTTCCTTTTGGGGGCGGAGAAAGGCTGAACTGACTAAAGTCTTTGGTCTGTAGTTCGGGAAGGAACCCTACTGGCGCCTTGGCAGATTTGTCCCCGAAGAACGCGAAACTGACGATGTCTTTTTTGTTCTGAGAACGATGAAATACTTCCGTCAGGATTTCCTGAGACGGCGACGGATTAACCATGGCAGCGTCGGGATCTTCGATGATCTTCTTCTTCTTTTTGGTTGGGTCGACGATGGAATTAAGCAACCCGAACATCATCTTGCCTTGATCACCGCTCTTCATAATCGCACTGAGAAGCTCCTTGTCCGTCGGTGAAAACATGCAAAACAGCACAGAGCTCTTGGCGTGTTTTACCGATTCGACGACTGCGTTAATTGATTCGCGCTGATTCTTCGGTTCCGGAGAAAAGAATACGCGGATTTTTGATCCAGGAACATCACTGACCTTGAGCCACTTTGCTTCTTTCGCGGTCTCGCCCTTAGTCGGATCCGGTTGCAGAAGCTTTTGCCGGTCCGCATAGAATCCCGCCAATTGTTTGGAACGAATCGTGTGCAGCAAGTTTGCCTGGACGGTGAAAGCTTCGGGTGTGAAATTTGTCGAGCCCATCAGCACTGTGTCTTTAGCGAAGTTGACGAGGAACTTGTGATGCATGATGTTCGTTTTTGTGCGTTTGTCGAAAGTCCGCTTCGCTGTTGAGAGAAGTTTGACCGCCGGCAAATCCGCTGTGTCGCCGGAGGGCTTTTTCCCCTTTGCCTTCGCGCTGGCTTTTGCTTTAGCAGTGGGCTCCTTGAGATGGAACACCATTGATGAAGTCCCTTTTAACTTCTTGAATGCCGGCACTACCCAGCGATTGTCAGTGAGGTGATAAATCGCTCCAGCGATCTGCTTCGTACCGTCAAGCAGATTCGGGATAGGATTCTGGAGGCCATTGGCTAACCAATCCATCTCCTTCTTAGGATCGTCTTTCGTTTTCTTGACCAGGTCGTCAAAGCTCTGGGAGCTAACGACCGCGCGGTTGAAGTAAGTGCCGATGCCGTCTTCTTCTTCCAGCGGCAGCTTAACAGCAATCTTCGTGGCATCAGCGCTCACAAGGTTTAGATCATCTGGACCGGTGCCACGGACGGGTGTAATCGTGTAGTGAAACGTTTTGCCCCTGTCGGTGCTGTTAATGCCGGAGTCCCACCAATGAAATTTTTGAATCGGTGCTTTGTTGCTTGGGTGAGGGCCGGGATCCTTTTCAGGATCTCCAAACCCGATCTTGTTAAATAGAAATTGTGGTTTGCCACTCTTGCCGAAACCCGGATCACGCTCGATGGCGAATCCCAGGAAATCCTGAGTCTTGGGACCATCAGGCCAATCGAATGCAAGGAATACTAACGAGGGTGACGTGTAACTTTTAGCGAGTACTTTTGCCATATTAATCCCTCCGAATGATGTGTGTATAGTTTTATGAACGCTGTAACCCAGAAGAAAAAGGCTCCAGAGGAACGGCCCGAATGCGCACGAATAATAGACCGAATTCACGCGACCGTAAATGACATTGAAAAATATTTATTGCAAGTGTCGATTTCGACGTCGCTCAGCCGTCGTAAGGTAAAGGAGAAAAGATCATGAAGCATCGATTATCAATTATTGTCGCGGCAGCGATTTTAATCATTATGACGTCGTTAGCAGTCGCTTCGTTCGGCCGAGTTCCGCAACAATCGCAAAAACAGTTCGCATTGTTGATGAAGGCGACCGGGCCGGAATTCTTTAAGAAGACGCAAGAGCCGGAGGGAAGGCAACTGGTCGATAAACATTTCAAGAAACTACAGGCCCTGACGCAGCAGGGCGTCTGCCTGTTTTCCGGGCACACACTGGTTACTGACGAAAGCGGTTTCGGAATTATCGTGGTGCGTACTGACTCTGAGGCAGAGGCACAAAAGATTATCGACGATGACGATTTGGTGAAAGCCGGTCTCGTTCGCGGCACAGTATTTCCGTTTCAGGTTGTGACCTCGGGAAAGTAATTGCGGTTCAGCCACGAAAAGGCACAAAATTTGGGTGAGTTTTCTTATGCATTTTGTGCCTCTTTGTGGCTCAGATAAGGAGTTGAGATGCGCTACATGTTGCTGATTTATTCGCGTGAAGGTACCGCGAATACCGATCAAGAACTAGCGATCGCGCTCAGACATCGCGAGGTGATGAATGAAGCCAGAGCGCGCGGAATCTTTTATGGAGCGGAGCCGTTACAGGCAACGAGCACGGCCGTGACTGTTCGCAAGAACGGCGACCAGAAGGTCATGGTAACCGATGGTCCATTCGCTGAGACGAAGGAGCAACTAGCCGGCTATTACATTCTCGATTGTGAAAGTCTCGATGAAGCAATCGAGTGGGCCGCCCAGATTCCAACAGGATGCCAGGGCAGTGAAGGGTGCGTCGAGGTTCGTCCAATTAGAACGATGAAGGTTGCGGTCGACTGATGCCGGGGAGGCAGTTCCGTAGCGCTCCCCGGGATATACCCTTTAGCCTCTTCGATGCCGGCGTCGATACTGTCGCTTTTTATGATAGTGATAGACCGTGCCCGCGCCGGCTCCCGCGCCCGCGCCGATGAGTGCACCCTTCCTGCCGCCAATCAACGCTCCCGCACCTGCCCCGACGGCTGTGCCGATGCCGATGCGTTTCGCGGCCTTCTTTTTTCCGGCTTCAGGATTTCGATGACGTCTGCGTTGCCCGCTCGCGACGGGAACTGCGAACGCAAAAGAGAACAGCAACAGCAGAACTAATAACGTTCGTGATACGCGATTTCGATACATTATCCATGCCTCTACCCGACGATTTTTCGATCATCCAGCATTGAGCAACAGCTATGCCGCGGCTTCGCTGCTACAGTTGGTGACGGCGCGGGTGTTGGTGACGGCGCGGGTGTTGGTGACGGCGCGGGTGTTGGTGACGGCGCGGGTGTTGGTGACGACGTGGGTGTTGGTGACGACTCGGGCGTCGGAGTTACGGTGGTTGGCGTGACGGCGCCGCCGTTCAGTCGTATGCGATTGACGAAGTTTACCTGCTCACCAATCAAGACCAGTTCGCCGAGCGCAGCCATTACCTTGGCCGGATCTTCCCGATCACTCTTACATTGCGAATCGCAAGTCCTCGTATTCTTGTTCTCGAAATATCCATCCAGAAAATGCCGCGGGAAGAAAGTAACGCTTGCATATTG
>DASUYO010000003.1:0-5678 GCA_036377375.1 Pyrinomonadaceae bacterium | reverse complement strand
CCGCCGGCGAGTATCAGCACGCCGAGGTTGCCGCCGAGGGTCTCCGAAATACGCTCGATTTCGTGCGTCTTCATCTGGAGTTTCTTGCGCGGACGATCGTCGAGCTCGTCGGTGAAGAAACAGTGCGTGCAGCGCATATCGCAAACTGACGTGACGAGAATGTTCAGCAACACCGGCGAGAAGGGCTGCCCAGTCGCCAGTTTTGCATAACGTTTCAATAGTTCTTTAGTAGTAAAATCCATCAATACCTCAACCGTAACTGATACGGTATTTGGAGATACGTTGTCAACGCACGGAACCGAGCGCGGTAGCGCCGGGTAACAGAACCGAGCGCGGTAGCGCCGGGTCAATCTCAATGAGAGCGCCGATACTGGAATTGACCCGGCGCTACCGCGCTCGGTTCTGTTATAGTGGCACGCCTTGTCCGTCTTCCACGTACGCTATCGCTGCCATTAATTGCTCATACGTCCAGAGCCATCTCTTGCTGCCCTTTGTTGCCCATGGAGTATGGTCACTCGTCCAGCATCCTGCTTCCCTCATCTTTCGTGTGGCATTTGCTTTCAACGCGCGAAGCACGATTTCCGGATGACAAGATGCGCTGACTACAACGTGAACATGATTAGTGCGTACGTTCTTGGCACATAATCTCCACTTTCGCAGTTCACAAGTTTCTTTCAGGGCGTCATGGATCGCCGTTCTCCGCTGGGTGTTGAGCTTGACCGGCGCGACCTTCATTATCCGCTCGTTGTATCTATACCAACGCGAATTTCGCGGGATATCCGGAGTGCCGTAACGATTGTGAAAACGATCCACAGAACCCCGAGCATCACCATGCAACCAAGTTCCGTGTGCGCGAAATGTGATGAGGTACCCAAGAGGACTACGGTCAAAATTGAAATCAATGTGAGGATCATGCATGGATGCCATCATAACAGAACCGAGCGCGGTAGCGCCGGGTCTCAGCAAAACTGATCTGCGAAGCGATAATTAGCCGCAAAAAAGCACAAAACGCACAAACCGATTCCTGAAAGAAGTTTTTGTGCTTTTTGTGCTTTTTGTGGCTACTGTTTTTCTGTGCCTTTTTGTGGCTAAGTACGGTTTTGAATGCCGAGCGCGCGCATGCGGCGATAGAGGTGGCTGCGGTCCACACCCATCAACTCGGCCGCACGTGAGACGTTGCCGTCCGCTTCTTCGAGCTTTCGTTGAATAAACTCGCGATGATAAGCCTCGGTTGCTTCTTTAAAGGACGGAAACCGGAAGGAGGCTGCCGGCGGTTCCTCTTTGCCTTGCGGCGGCAGATCGCTGGCAGAAACTTTGTTACCCGGATGCATGATCACGACGCGCTCGATCGTGTTGCGCAGCTCGCGCACGTTTCCGGGCCACAAATACGTCTGCATCGCCTCGAACGCCTCGGGCAGGAACTGTTTCGCCTTCTTGCCATACGCCTTCGAAAAGTGCTGATTGAAATAGTCAACTAACAGCGGCACGTCTTCCAGTCGGTCACGCAGCGGCGGCAGCTCAAATGGGATCACGTTCAGACGATAAAAAAGATCTGCGCGGAAGTTTCCCTGCTCGATCTCGACGTCTAATCGCTTGTTTGTCGCTGCAATCAGACGCACATCGACCGTGACTGAAGTTCCGCTTCCGACCGGCTCAAAGCGCTGCTCTTCGAGCACGCGCAGGACCTTGGCCTGTACCTTCGGACTCATGTCTGCCACTTCGTCAAGAAAGATCGTAGCGCCGTCTGCGAGCTCAAACTTTCCCTTCTTCGCAGCAGTTGCGCCTGTGAACGCGCCTTTCACGTGGCCAAACAACTCCGACTCGATCAACTCTTCCGGGATTGCAGCGGAGTTGACTTCGATAAATGGTGCGGCAGCGCGACGCGATTCTGCGTGGATCGCATGCGCGACCAGTTCTTTCCCAGTGCCGGATTCACCATAGATCAAAACACGGCCATCGGTAGGAGCAACGACAGAGATCTGTTTTCGCAATGCGCGCATCGCGACAGACTCGCCCACCATCGTGTACACCTTGGCCAGCGCTGCTGCCATGTCAGCATTGATCAACTCCAGCTTTTGTTGGCGTAAAGCGTTGCGGACCGTGAGTACAGTCTTCTCGATTGAAAGTGGTTTCTCGATGAAATCGAATGCGCCGAGTTTTGTAGCACGAACGGCAGTCTCGATGTTGCCGTGACCGGAAATGATTACGACAGCCGCATCGGATCCGGCTGCGCGCAGTTGTCTCAATGTTTCCAGACCATCAATACCCGGAAGCCAGACGTCGAGCAGAATGCAGCCGTAAGCGCGGCGCCCGAGTGCTTTGAGACACTCTTCGCCCGTGGCGACAGCGTCGGTGTCGAAGCCTTCGTCTTCCATCACCGCCCGCAACGTGTCGCGAATCCCGCGCTCGTCGTCAACGATTAATATCGAATCCATTTAAAGCCGCAAAAAGGCACAAAAATAATCTATATCGCCGAGATCGTTCAATTCATCCGGCGGCTGGGAGTTCGATCACGAAACGTGCACCGCGTGGGTGATTGCGTTCGGCGTGAATGTGTCCGCCGTGCTCGAGGATTATTCGTTGTACGATCGCGAGGCCGAGGCCGGTGCCGCTGTCGCGTCGTGAAAAGTAAGGCTCAAACAAACGTCGAAAATCTCCCGGCTCGATTCCCTGCCCGGTATCCGCAACCTCCGCACGTAACAAACTTCTTTCCGCATCATGACTCGTGACGATCCTAATCTGCTTCTCATCCGTTACTGAATCCAGTGCCTGCAAAGCATTGTCGATCAGATTCACGAACACTCGTTTGATCTGTTCCACGTCGAGCATCGAAGACGGAAGCTCGCGGGCGAGCTCCAGTTGCAATACCACTCCGTCAAGGCGCTCGACATACAAACCCGCCGCCTGAGTCACAACGTCGTTGAGATTCGCGAGCTCAAGCCGCGTCGCCGGCAGACGAGCAAAGCGTGAAAACTCGTCAACCATTGCCTTCAGGCCCGCCACTTCGCGCGAGATCGTTTCAGTACACTCGTTAATCACCGCTGCGACACGCTTTTCATCAGCAATATCAGCAGCACTCGAACCATTGCCGTTGGCCGCGACGCGTCCGTAGCTCTTCGCAATGCGTTCGGCCGAGAGCTGAATCGGAGTGAGCGGGTTCTTGATCTCATGCGCCATGCGCCGCGCCACTTCACTCCATGCTGCTGCACGCTGTGCAGCAAGCAACTCCGAAAGATCTTCGATTACTAAA
Organism: Pyrinomonadaceae bacterium; assembly: GCA_036377375.1. Lineage (GTDB taxonomy): Bacteria > Acidobacteriota > Blastocatellia > Pyrinomonadales > Pyrinomonadaceae > PSRF01. The sequence goes on along the minus strand of DASUYO010000003.1, from coordinate 2,428 downwards.
ACCACTCCGCGTCCTGGTCCTTTCGAGTTACGCAACGCCGTCGCTGTCATAGACACAGGAATTGGCCCATTACCGCCGCTCTCCAGTTGAGTTTGCTCCGTCGCGTGACCCGTGCGACGGGCGCGGCGCAGCAGTCGATCCACCACCAGCCAGTCTTCATTTCCAATCAAAGTGCTCAGTTTCGGATTGTCTTCACCATTGTCAGCCAACGCCAACATGCGCACGGCCGAAGCATTCAGAGTCGTCACACAATCGTTCTCGTCAACTGAGATAACTCCTGTCGATAACGACTGGAGCACTGTCTCGATGTAATTGCGCCGCTCACGCAATGCCATATTCGTGTCGCGCAACTCTGCCGCGCCCGCTTCGATACGGCTGCGGTTCTCCTCGAGTTGCGTCGTCATCTGGTTGAACGACTCCGCGAGCAAAGCAAGCTCATCGTCAGCAACCGTTGTGACACGATGCGAAAGATTGCCGCGCGCGATTTCTTTTGAAGCCTCCGCGAGGGCCTTGATAGGTGTGGCGATACCGCGCGCCAGGTAAATCGCGACCCAGCTCGAGACGAAGAACAGGATTAGTGTCATCAACCCGAGCGTCGACAGACCCAGCAAACGTACGCGCCGCTGTTTGCGCACGAGATCCTGGTAATCACGTTCGGAGCCTGTAACCAGATCCGTGAGGTCGTTAGACGCGCGCTTCTGTGGCGCGATGACCAACATTTCCGACTGATTCAAAGGCACGCCGAGCACGTCGAATTCTTTACCATCGGCAAGAGCACCGCCGGTTGGACCACGAAACTTGCGCGCTTCGCTGAACAGGTTTTCGAGTTGTTCTGAATCAGCCTGAGACAAGTTCGCCCGACTTTGCGTCTCGACCGCGCCGTTGCTATCGACAATCTCGATCCCAACCAACTGTCCCGACGTTACAATCCGATCCATAGTCGCGCGCCGCTCTTCCGGCGTCTGGTCCGTCAGCAGCATCACCAGCAACGACGCAGTGTCGCGCATCGTCTGGTCCTGGCTCAATAACGTCAGGCGTTTGACTTCCGTGGCCTGCTGCACGATCTCATCAGGAAAAGGATTGAACCACTTCTCCAGTGAGCGATTGAGGAAGAGATAAGAGAAGACTGCCATCGCCGTGATCGGCAGAAAGCTGATGGAGATGAAGTAGACCAGCAGGCGTGTTTTGACTTTCGAGCCGAGTTGACGCTCCTTTCGTTCGCGTCGCAGCTTGAGAAGGTTGCGAACGAAGATGAAAAGGAAGACAACGAACGCGACGAAGTTGAGTGTTGATAAAGCGTAAAGGACCAGTGCATCGGCAGCGGTGTCAGGTCGTACCACAGTCCAAAGCCAGAGTTGCTGAGAAACGATAATCGCGAGCAGTAACAGCACTGTGGTGCCCAAAACCCACAGCAACATGCGGCGCCGGCGTCGAATTCGTTCCCGGCGTTCCGGGCTGAGATTGTCACGATTATCGGCCATGAAGTTGATCAAAAGTTTAGCATATCGTTTAGAGTTCAAGCTTTAGCTGGTTCGGTTGGCCAAAGCGCAGCCTAAAGGCTGAACTCTAAACTATTTCGGATCCAGCTGTGGGCCTGAGATGGTTCACGCATAGTTTAGAGTTCAAGCTTTAGCTTGCAGCCGTGATGGCGAGCGTGCAGCCCATCTCTGCTAGAATGCAGCGCCCAATGCGCAAAATCTTCATTAACGAGTTTGGCCGGTTACGGAGCGGGTGGCGGCTGCTGGCGTTCGCCATCACCTTTTTCGTTACCTCCCTGCTCCTGGTAACCGTCATGCGCGTTGTGTACTTCGTGGTGACGGCAGCAAAACCCGCACTGCACCACGCGGATTTTGTCGCCGATCTCATTTACCGAACGGGCCTGGTAGTCGCGGCGCTCGGTGCCGGATACTTCTGCGCGCGATTCCTGGAAGGACTTCCCTGGCGCTCGCTTGGTCTAACCTTTCACAACGGATGGTTTCGAGATCTACTGATCGGATCGGCAGTCGGTTTTGCAGCACTTTTGCTCGCTGTCGCAATCGCGAGTAAAGGATTGAACTTCTCGTTCCCCAAAGACGGCGCCAAGTCCATATTAACTTCGATGATCGGCTCGGCAGTGTTGCTAATCATAGCCGCACTAGCCGAAGAGGCGATGTTCAGAGGTTATGGATTGCAAACTCTGACGCGTGCAAAGCTCGCCTGGCTCGGTGTTTTACTAACATCTGTACCGTTCGGCCTGGTTCATCTCGGAAACCCGAACGTAGTTCCGGGAGTCACGTTCGCGAACACAGCGATTGCCGGCATTTGGTTAGCCGTGGCTTACCTGCGCACACGAAGTCTCTGGCTGCCATTAGGTGTTCACTGGTCATGGAACTGGGCGCTCGGCTGGTTTTTTGGACTGCCCGTGAGCGGAATCAAGCTTGTCTCCCAT
>DASUYO010000002.1:0-2288 GCA_036377375.1 Pyrinomonadaceae bacterium | reverse complement strand
GACCATCGCCGTAAAGCGGAATTCGCTCGTCGTTTAGGGCGTTTGCAATTGTCAATGCCAAAAACTTCTCGGGAAACTGGCGTGGTCCATAGTTATTCCCACACCTCGTCACGACCGTATCAAGACCGAAAGTGTGATGGGCCGCACGGACCAGGTGCTCAGCCGCGGCTTTGGAAGCTGCATAGGGACTGTTCGGCGCGAATGGCGAAGCTTCAGTAAAGAATTCCTCGCCGTTTTCGGGCAAACTCCCCATCACCTCATCCGTAGAAATGTGCAGGAAACGTTTTACACCACGCTCGCGACACGCATCGAGTAAAACTTGCGCACCGAAAACATTTGTTCGCAAAAACTCCGCTGCGCTTGATATGCTTCTGTCAACGTGAGACTCCGCCGCGAAATTTATAACCACATCTGTTTCCTGGTCTAAGGCAGCCAAAACCGCGCGTGGATCAGCAATATCGCCCTTCACGAAGCGATAGTGGTCCATTTTGATTCCTGCAAGATTATCCGGGTTTCCGGCGTAAGTGAGATTGTCGAAGTTAATGACAAAAGCAGATGGATTTTCGCTCAGCAGTAAATGAACGAATGCTGAACCGATAAAACCTGCGCCGCCGGTCACAAAAAATTTTCGCATATGAATAAAAAATTAACGCAGCAGACTCAGCACGCTTTGTCGACAAATTGCAATAAAAATAGTTCTTGACTTCCCATCATTAATAGATTAAAAACCGCGCTTTCTTGAGTCAAGATTTCTGCTTTTTGATTGCCGCGCAATTGCGCCAACGTAATAAATCGATAACGTTAATCTTCTAACGGTTGTCGAAAAAGTTGGCAACTACCCCTGATGGATTTGCAATCTTGACGTCAGCATGACGAACACCTAAAAGAGGCTTTAAGCCTCGCCAGCTTTACTCCGGGGAGTCTAAATCAAAAAAGACCCATGGACCAACTCAGTTGGCCCACCGGACCATGACGCAGTTTCGACGCTGCTGTTCAATAAACTTCGAGGTGACTTCAATCTACCTTTCGGCCACAAGGTCCGTAATCCTCCGCCAATAGGAAGAACGAAAGCACTCGTTGCATGCCCAGCACCCGAGAGCAATAAGGAGACCCGCTCATATGAATCAAAGAAGCGCACCCCTACCGCATTTTTTGTCTACGAAGTTGATTCGCATCTCTATTGCTATTGCCGTTCTTAGTCTAATAGCACTGGCTGTGTCTTATTCGCCACGCCCTGCTTCATCACATGCAAGAAAAGTCCTGCGGCCCTCCTCAATGAAAGTTCCCTCATTTCTTTTGCAGGAGACCATGACCACATTCGCGGCTGACTGTGCAACTCCGAAGTCTTCTTTTTTCCTCGGAGAAACTGTTTGCGCAAAAACGGATAATGTCGATCTGAATTACCCGGGTGGTCGTTGGGTTCATTGGCTGAGATCGGATCTTTCGATTGCTCACGGCAGCAGCACCACCACGCTGATTACGCAGAATCCACAATTCTTCGCGTTTGTACCGGACCAGACCGGCACGTGGAAAGTTACCATCGCCGAAACCAACGACATTTCACAGACGCCGGCAGTATTTACGGTCAGCCTGGCTCCCGAATCTGTTGCAACGTACGACTCGACCTGCGCGCTGGCCCAGGATCATTTCAATACTGGTGACACTGTATGCGCGAAGGTTGATCCTAATTTCACCGGATCGAGATTTATTTACTGGGTTGATGACCAGGGAGCCGCCGTTCAAACGGACGTCGTCAGCTCAACCAGTCCGAGTGCTACGCGCACGATGACCGTCGCTGGAAATTATTGGGTCTACTTCTCGGATTCTGATGGCTCCTTAAGATCCAAGCATGGATTTACAGTTAGCGATCCGACGCAACCTGAGGTCGACCTCGCTGTTTTCAAAGCAAGGCCCTCGGGCGATGTTGTCGCCGGCGGCTTTATTACCTACCAGGTCTATGTGACTAACAGAGGACCTGACACTGCGAGCAGCGTGCAGTTGACTGATCCTCAGCCGACAAATCTAACCTTCGTTTCCGCTACGCAGGATTCCGGCCCCGCTTTCACACAGGGGAGCCCCGGAAGCACCTGGACCATTGCCAGTTTTCAAGCCGGAGCGGAAGCTTTCTTTACTTACACGTATCAGGTCGGCAGCGTTGCGGCCGGCACGGAAATCGACAACACTGCCTCAATCAGCAGTACGACGCAGGAGACTCACCTGGCGGACAACAGTTCTACCGTTCCCGCTGTCGTCGTCACTGGCTCTCCCGGAGCAACCTGCTCGCTTGA
>DASUYO010000001.1:0-6718 GCA_036377375.1 Pyrinomonadaceae bacterium | reverse complement strand
TGCGAGTCTTTTCGATAGTCTATACGTATCGATGTACAAAGGCCTGAGTGCTATTTCGGGTGGTGCTCTGGTTGGACCACGTAATCTGGTTGACGAAGCGCGGCAGTGGCAGCTTCGTTTCGGTGGCACGCCGCGCATTCTAGCTCCATATGTAATTGACTCACTTCGCGCGCTGGAGCAGAAGTTGCCGTTGATGCCTCAGTATTATCACAAGGCACTCTCCCTGGCTGCGGCATTAAAGAAGATTCCGGATCTCTGGATAACACCTGATCCGCCGCAGACAAACACGTTTCTGATCGCTATTAGAGGAAACCATCTGCGCCTGCGTGATTGTGCTCTCGAAGTCGCTTCCGAAACTGGTCTATGGTTAGTTGATTTCGTGCGTCCCGCGGGCATAGATGGTCTCGCGCAATTTCAGGTCGTGGCAGGAGACGCAACGCTCGAGTTAGAGGTTGAAGACGTCGTCAGGGCATCGAAGCTGTTGATTGAAAAGCTTAAATAGGGCGCAAAAGCACAAAAACTTTCCCTAAATGTCTTTTGTGCTTTTTGTGCCTTTTTGCGGCTATTAAGTCTTACTTATCTGCAGTACTTTGAAACCTTCAGCCGTTGCCAATCTGTGTACACTGCCCAGTTCGACCAACCATTTTTCGTACTTGAGATGTTCGCGGATCACGATGGCAACATAGCTACTCGACACGCGCACCATCTCACTGAACAATTCCCGCAATGTGGAACTGCCCGCGTGCGTCGGTGGGTTCGAAAGCACTACATCAAAACTATTATCATTGAAGCGATACGGCTGAAGGTACAGTAGCACTGTTCCCGTGAAGCCATTAAGTTTCAAATTGCGTTCGGCAAGTTTGACTACGCGCGCGTCCACGTCCAGTAATGTGACCTCCGCACCGCGCGCGGCGGCAGTAATACCAATCACGCCGTAACCACACCCGACATCAAAAACTTTTTTTCCAGCGACTGGCGGTACATTGCTTAGTAGCACAGCCGTTCCCGTGTCAATTTTCTCAGACGAGAAAATACCCGGCCGCACCAGGAACTTCAGCGTGCGTTCAGAAATCGGATCGCGATACTCCAGTTGAGCAGTCTCCTCTGGAAACGGTTGTGGCGCAGGCTCGCGGCAGATAAGCAGCGATCTGCCGACACTCTTCATCACCTCCACTGTCCGGAAGACCTCATGCAGATCTGAAGTAATGCGCTTTGCGCCACTCTTCGGTGGAACTGTTACGCGCAACTCGCCGTCAGGTGAAAGAATACGGCTCGCAGCGTATACGTCTCGCTTGACCTGCTGCAGCGAATCAAACTGTGCTACTTGTATCAGTATCCGCTTGTATGGACCAACAAGGTCTTCAAGTTCTGCACACTGCCAACGGTCAGTTTGGATCTTGCAAAGACGAGGGAGATCGTAATCAACTATGAGGGTTTCAGCGGGCCACTCATTTTGGGCCTCAGGGCGGTAGACCAAACTGAAGTAAACGTTTTCGGGCGACTCTCCTTTCAGAAGAAAGCCAAATCTTTTATGGATCTGCGACATCTTATCAACACCACGATTCCAACGGTTCGTCGCTGAGTAGATCGAGCAGTCGCTCGAACTCAGCCCCGGCTGAAAGCGGAACCAGAAGCAGCTTCTGCAACAGTTTCCACGCCTCCGGTGTTTGCGCGGGGCCTGTATGCTTCAGAGGACGCAGCCAGCGCCACGCCTCGAAGCCGTTCTCGCGAAGGCGCTCGATCGTAGCGTCGCGCCGATCACTCTTGAGCGGCAAAACGGAAGCTACTTCGCCGTCAACGATGGTTGGCAGCTTATCACCTAACGCCGCAACGGCAGCACGCGTAGCGCACAAACCCACATGTGCCAACGGCGATATGTCACACTGGCGCCAACGGTGGGCCACTTGCGGAGCAGGATTCACGCGTTGTTTCAAAACCGCAGACAGTGGACCAGTCGCGATCCCTCCTTCGGACCAACCGAACTCTTTTCGCGGACTGAAGATCGTGATCTGGCCAATAGAACCCAATGCCGGAATATTTATAGAAGTCCGGAGCGCATGGCACGCGTCTTCAACGATCAACGTCTCTTCCGGCAACGCGAGATCAATCGGCGGCCGTGCCAATCCGAAAGGATGTAAAACTACGACCGTGCCGATATCAGGTCCATACGCTGTTTCGAGCAGTGGCGTAGTAGAAGATAGTGATGACGGCACGTCATAACAGCGATATTCAAGTCCCGCCTCTTCAATGGCCGCAGCTACATCGCAGCAATAAAGTGCAGGCAATAGTACGACAGATCGGCTGGCGGATTGGCAGGCAGCTACGATCAGCTCAGTTGCGCGCGATGCGAATATAGTCGGCTCACTCTGTGAAAACATCGCTCGTCAGTCTGCCCGACGTAAAGCGTTATATAACAGGTAAAGATAATTACGTGAGGAAAAAAAGCCGTCGTAGTATAGCCGCCCGGCCCGACACATGTTGAGGTAAGTATCCTCGTCTGTACTGTAGACCGCCTCTTTAATACGTTCCACCAAATCTGCGTCAGACTCGTCGATGCGAATACAGATATCGTCGTAGTTCACCAGATTCGTATATGGCAGTGCGCAATCTCTTGACACAAGGATGGGCGGGACGCCAAGTGACAGTGCTTCAAAGAACCGAAACGAGTTGAGACCATACCCGCGCAACGCAAGGACAAACTTCGATTGAAGCGAAATGTTTATGTACTCCTCTCGCAGCGCCCGTTTGACCGAAGGAGTTTCTTCTTCAGTCATGCGTCTCGCTCCCTCGAACTGTAAGTAGCCGCCATGAAAAAAGTGCTTTCGTAGTTTGAAATAAGACGGATCGATGGATTTCAGTGACTCGAGTATTCGCTCGCGGAAAGGAGTTCCCGAACCAACGAACGAAAGCTGGTACTTGATCGATCGGCGAGCGAGGAGATACCAAAAAAAGTTGTCAACTGGTTCAACATAAGGAATACAGATCACGACGTCCGAAACATACGCCTGATGCAAACTCGCCTTGAACCGGATCGAATTGTCTTTCGGAAAGGGCTCGGGCCGGTCGCGATGGTCGAAGAAAACATGCCGGCTTTCATTGCCGTCATAGAAATGCAAGTGCTCGTAAATCTGTTCTTCTCTGTTCTCAAAATAGTTCAAGTCGCAGGGGAAGACGAAAAAATCGGCATCGTCAGGCTCCTCGACAAGCCTGAAAAGATGACGGCCTTCAGAGTATCTGGCGTCGTCAAACACCTTTGCTTTGACTAAGACGTTGAGCGTGCCGTATGGAAAATTTTGGTAGTCGTAAACGTACAATCGCAGAGGTTTGTACGAGTGGATGTAAGCTTTGGTGACAGGACTACAGAAGGTTTCCATGCTCCAATTTCTGTATACGTAGCGCCGAAGGCGCGGAATATGAAAGCCAGGGGCAAGCGCGAGGCGCGTCGCCCCTGGTTATGAAATGAAAAAATGTCCTTAGCCCTGAAAGGGCGACCTTGCGCGAGTTTAATCGATTAGTACATCAAACCCTTCGGAAGCAGACTGGCGATCAAAAAGCGCTTGTGATTCCGGATTGCGCCACTCCTTGCGAGCGCCGCCGCAATCACGATCATAGTGAAAGCGTCGAAAGCCTTCCGTTTGACGCTGCCGCTCACGTGACCAGCGACTGAAAGCGCACTTTTGACAAAGTTCATACTCAAAGTTGCGCTCCTGAAATCTCTTTACCTGAGCCGAACGCCAAATCTCATCGAGACTCTGCTCGCGCAGATCGCCTAACACGACCGCGCCGTCATAGTCGTGGCAACAGGGCACGACACGCCCGTCCCAAAGAATCACCAGCGAGTCCCACGGTCGTTTGCAATAACCGTCGTAACCTGGACTCGTAAATTCGCCCAGAGTCTCCATGTATTCATCATCAAAGTCCCACTTGCCGAGACGAATGACAACGCCGCGATCCACGCCGACTTCGCGACAGTACTCGAGAAAGCTCTCGGCCTCAGCCTGATTGCAATGCATGCTAATCATCTGCAACGTGATCAGGGTTTCGTGTGCACCTTGATTACGCAGACGAACCAGCTCGCGCAGATTGGAATCCGCACGATCAATTCGCGCTGCTGGACCACGGATATCCCGGTAGGTTACAGCATCGAGCGAGTCGAGTGAAAGCACCATGTTGGAAATGCCCGCGTCGAGCAAGCGGGCGGAGATTTCAGGGCGCAGAGTTGGTGGATTGCAGGAGAGCCCTGTCTTCAACCCGCGCGCAGAAGCGATGGCAACAGCATGGGCCAGACCGGGGTGAAGTAGCGACTCACCAAAATGGTGCAGTCCGACGTAAGTCTGCCTGCCGCTCAACTGTTTTATGATTCGCTCGAAAAGATCGAGTGACATGTCGCCGAGAGAACGCTCCATCTCCAGAGTGCGTGGGCACATCTTGCACGAATATGGACACCGGTTGGTGAGCTCGATCTGGTCCACTGCGGGAAATTCGCACAACCAACTGTGTTCCAACTCTGAATACCAGGTCTCAGCAGCATCGACCGAATCGAAGATCAGGTTCAGCGACTTGGCTAATTCGATCAGCTCAGTGGAATCATTACGATCGGCCTCGCCGGCGTACAGGTTTTCCAATAGATCAATTATGACCGCAGGTGCATGCGCAGTGCTCCCGCTCAAACGATTCGCCACGACGCAACCGTCCGGTGTCGATCGATAACTCCAGAACGGCATCACGTACATGACGGCGAATCCTTTCCACCTGCAAACGGCGATTCAGGATGAAGTTGAAAGCGAGTGGAATCTGGTCCGGGAAGAAACGTCACCGTACCTCTGGTGCGCGCTCGAATCAGCCCCTCCAGGCTTCGCGCCGCGCCGATGTGGTCCTCCACCCATGGAGGCTCATTATCTGTGTGCCAGACAACGAATAGATCCAGATACATAAAAAACAAGCTGCCTGTAGGATTCAATCGGTTGAGGAGGACTGCGGGTTCATTCCACAGGTCACACTCGACGAACTCCCAGCGAAGCTTCGATCTCAACTGATGGAGTTGTTGACTATGCTGCCGGTACCAGTCGCCTTGACGCGACGCGTTTTCCCGTTCGTGCGCGAGTACGGAACGTATTGTCACCGAAGGATGTTTCGCGCGGAATTGCTCGATCACCTCTTCTAGTTCCGCGATTTCCGCGCACACTTCGAGTACGAATTTGATCCAGAGTAGCTGGTCAGGATTGATGTCGTATATGACTACGCGCGCGCCGCGGTCTGGTCTACTCTCAGCAACCATACGAAGGCCGAAAAGACCAGAGCCAAGGATGCAATATTCATCATGAGCCGCGATCGGCGGTTCGTTGAATTCGTTTGTGTTGTAAACAAAGACTGGACGATGCGAGCCGTACTGCGTCCAAACAGGCGAAGCATCGCCTTGTTGCAAATGCGTTAGACCTTGAAAATAATTGCATTCACCGTCGATGGTCCAGAAGTCGAGCGCACCCACGCGTTTGACGGTGTGATGCGGGTGGGCGGGCGGCGAGTGTGGTGGTTGCTGAAAGTGCAAAACGGACGCGGCCGCATTTTCTGTTAGCGCATGCCACTCGAATACGCGCTCACGCGTTTGTGAAGCACCCAGGTATTCAAGCGGTTTAGTACCAACAGGCAAAGCTCCAGCCGCCAGCAGCAAGACACCTTCATCGGTTACGCGAAGCACACGTTCTCGCATAGCTTCGTATGTTTGAAATCCGGGTTTCGTGGCATCGACGAATCGCACCGAGCGTGGAAAATGATCGTCGAGACAGTGTTTGAACTCGGACAGAACACACACCTGCGCATCCTGCGGCAGCCATTCAGGCAACGAGCGGAGCGTTACTCTGACGAAAGCCGCTTCCCATGTTTCACCGATGACAGCTACTGTGAGATTCATTAGTGACGTCACAGTTCAAAGCGGTGGTTGTTACTCCTGCGATTCGCGTACTCATATTTGTACGCGTAACCGCCACGCATTAGATCGAGTTCACGGAAACCCGCTGCTGCAAAGTCAATAATCATCTGTCGCAACATCAGGTGACCGGGCGAAAGTCGTTTGTGTGCAACCTCGAAAGCGGTGCGGTAGGCGTTGTAGCGATTGGCATAAACAAACCCGAAATACATCGCGATGGGTTTGTCGTTGAGTGTCAACTCAGTTAGCAACACCCGGCCCAGCGGTGCCAGATGCTCCACCATCGCGACGAAGGCAGCGTCAATCACTCCGCCATCAAAAGGGGCCACCGCATCGACTCGATCCAACCAGCGGCTGCTGTGCATTTCGACGAACGCAGGCATACGCCGCAACATTTCGTCTCGATCACTATGGTGCTTACAGTCAACGCGTCCGAGTCGCGCGAGTCGTCGCGACTTTGCGACGTACTCTTTGCGGCTGAGAATTCGCCGCATGTGCGATGAATCGGTCAGATCGATCGCCGCTGTAGCATTTGACTCTGAATGCCTCGCTTTGAGGTGGCGTGCAATTCTTTCGAGACTCCCGCCAGGCACAACGTCGTCGAGCACGAGCGCGTAACCTGTTTCGTCAATAAATTCCCGAAGAGTGCCGGCCAATGACTCGACCGCTTCGAAGTCGAACGGATTACCCACGCCATCGTGATAGTCGGCCCATGGAGCAGATAGAGGCCGAATAGTTTCAGAGTTAATCTGCAAAGCAACTCCCGCACGTATTGGGCCCGTTGCGGGATAA